>NC_009523.1:2427272-2730681 GCF_000016665.1 Roseiflexus sp. RS-1 | reverse complement strand
GAATACCGCGCTTCAAGCGCAGAAAGGCGGTGTGTTCGGTTGAACGACCCATACCGCCCCACCAGAGAATCGCGCGGTTCTCGATAATATAGTTCAGCCAGGTCTGCCCGATCTGCGCTGGAGAGAGTTCGCGCGTGTTCCCATAGTCCGGTAGAGCGCGCACAAATGTAAACGTACCGGAAATGTCATCATCGGTCACCACCAGCGGCACGCCACGCTTCTCATGAACGTAGTACCAGACCTCACCCAGTTCCGCAAAAATCCGGTCATATGTCCAACCCTCGAATGGACGCCCCAGATAGACACCGATGATCTTCCCAAGAACGCCAGCGTAGACACGTTCGATATAATCGGCAGGCAACGGCATCGCTCTGAACCCTATCTACCCGTTCCGGCGCATGAAATCGATCATGAATTCAGCCAGCGCATCGCACCCTTCCTGATCCATCGCATTGTAGATCGATGCGCGGATGCCGCCGACGGAGCGATGCCCTGCCAGACCGACCATCCCCCGCGCTGACGCCTCGGCAACGAACCGCTTCTCCAGCGCCTCATCCGGCAGGCGGAAGGTCACATTCATCAATGAGCGATGATCCGGTTCGGCGTGCCCTTGATAGAACCCGTCGCTTGTATCAATCACCCGGTACAATGTCGCCGCCTTGCGTTGATTGCGCTCCGCAATCGCGACAAGTCCGCCCTGTTCTTCGATCCAGCCCAACACCAGATTCACCATATACACAGCAAACACCGGCGGCGTATTGTAGAGTGATCGGTTCTTCACATGCGTCGCATAGCGCAGCATTGTCGGCAGGTTCGACGATGCGCTCTGCAAGAACGAATCGCGGATGACCACCACAGTCACCCCGGCAGGACCGAGGTTCTTCTGAGCACCGGCGTAGATCAGCGCAAAACGCTGCGTCTCAAGCGGACGGGAAAGAATATCGCTGCTCATGTCGGCAACCAGCGGTCGATCGCCGACGTCGGGCCAGGTATGCCACTGGACGCCTTGAATCGTTTCGTTACTGGTGATGTGGACGTATGCTGCGCCTGGATCAAGTGCAATGTCCGCCTGCGATGGCACGCTGCGGTAGCCGTTTGCAGCGGAGCTGGCAGCCTCTCGCGCCTGACCGACGCGTAACGCTTCTTCGTATGCCTTTTCCGCCCATGCACCGGTGACGAGATAATCCGCCGACGCACCCGGTGGCAGAAAATTGAGCGGCAGCATGGCAAACTGCAAACTGGCGCCGCCCTGCAAGAAGAGCACATGGTACTCGTCGCCGACACCGAGCAGACGTTTCAGACGCTCAGCCGCCTCAGCGTTGATCGCCTCGTACTCCGGCGAGCGATGACTCATCTCCAGGATGGACATCCCGCGCCCCTGGTAGTCGCGCAATTCATGCTGCGCCTGCTCCAACACGGATGCGGGAAGGATTGCCGGACCGGCGTTGAAATTGTAGATGGTGCTCATAAAGCGCCTCCTCTTCTGCTGAACAGATCACAGTGTAGCACAGCAGTCGCTTCGTTTGTGCGCGAAGATGCAACCAGGGCGATTGCATCTTCTGGATTGCACTGGAACAGCGAAAGCCGCCCCGTTCTACTTCTGGCTGTCTTACGTCACACCCTGACCAGGTTCCATGCCGAAGGCTTCCCCTGTGCACCTGAGATGCCGCGCAACGATGCTGTCATGACTGTCAGGAATGTTGCATCACAGGCGCAGGCTCGCCGTTCGATGCGCAGGTGTGGTGCAACGATGCGCAGCATTTCTGATGATGACCTTCTGCCGCCTGCCGTGCGCTGCGGGTCGCCATCGTGCGTAATGACACTCGCAGATCGCCATCGATTGGTTTCCGGCAGACGGCGCTGCACCAGAAGCGTGTAGACAGGCGCAGCAGGATACCACGCCAGGCGGGCGATAAGGTCGTCATACGCCGCAAACGTTGGTGCATCTGGTTCGACAAGCACGATCAGCAATGGTCGAATGGCGCCATCCGATTCAGCAACATGCCGCATTGCACGACCAAGAGCGATCAGCGACTCCGTCGCAGAACCGGGCATTGGAACAAGGTGTGGCGCGCCTTTGTAATATGCGCTGATCTGCCCCTGGTCGATAATCGTCACTGCCAGCGCCGCTGGCGCCTCGGCGTATAACAGGTTCACCAGCGCGGAACTGGCGGTATCGATGGCTTTGCCGCCGTAGAATCCGATGTGTCGCCAGGTGCGCAATGGCAGGAACGAGATTGCCGGCGCGCCGCGGTGAATCGTCGGGAGACGCGAGACGGGTTCGTGCTGCCCAACCGGCAGGAGAAGTCGCCCGCTTTGCGTCGTTGGAAGGTTGCCGGGGATCACGCATGTCAGCACTGCCTGGGCATGGGAGGTCTGCCGCCACTGCGCCTGCGCTCCCGGCAACGCGGTCTTCACCCTTTCGGGCAACGCTGCAAGCAGTTCGGTTTCACCAGGATGAGCGTCGATCATCAGATGCACCCGTGCACGTCGGTGATCGATGGACGCTTCGCCGAATGTGACCACGCTGCGGGTCATTCCCTGTCGCTCACCGATGTCGAGGATCGTTGCAATAACCATTGCCGCTCTCTCCGTCATCACATCAATCGAGAGCGGCGCGTCTAAGTCGCCGGTGTCAATTGTGCCTTCAACCCCCTGGAGTGGCGCTGCCGGGTTCTGCCGAACGTCGGTCGCGTGCCAGGCATCCTTCAGTTGACTGTCGCCCGGATCATCCGCTGGCGCGTGAGTTGTTGTGGCAATCCGATCCTGAGCATCAGAGGCGATGTCCGGGACGATCCTTCCCGCTATGCCCGGCACGTCTGCGGTATCGGCGACCGGGTTCACAGCATAGTCGTCGGTCGGCGACGAGCATGTTTGTACGTCGGGATACTCGTGTTCGATACGCGGCGTCCACTGTTCGCACGGCACGAGTGGATGCTGATCGTCGTGCATATCAAGTTGATCGGGGACGCGCCTCGCACGCGCAAAGGCGGCAGACGCTGCATGCTGTGCTGCGATCCAGGCGCTCTGAAGCGCAGCGCCGCCACGCACGACGACGGATAACACCGCTTGCTGTGCGTTCCGTCCAAACACGCGCATATCTGCATGCCATCGATCGGCAGGCACGCCCGGTCCGGTTGTGCGACAGCGTGGCAGTGCCACTTTGCCGATTCGCTGCCTTGTGATAGCGATGACCAGAACAAGCGTCACTATTCCGCCTGCGATGGTCACGCTGGCAGTCGCGCGCTGCGCATCGATACTGATGTCCGGTAGTGGTGGAATACCGTCATTGCTGGCGTGCGTTGCTTCCTGAAGAGCGCTCCCGGGACGTTCCGGCGTGTTCGTTCCTGGAGAGGGCGGCGTTTTGTGCGCCTGTTCCAGCCCAGGGTCAGCATGCTGCGGCGGAGCAATCGAAGGCGCATAGGCTGCCGCCAGCGCGACCCCGGCGGCAACCAGCAGCACCAGGCTGATCAGCAGCGTTTCAATCCGTGGTGCACGCATCCTGCTCTCCTTCCACGATCGTTATCAACCAGGCGCTATCGCCGCTCCGCAGCAGCAGTTCATCACCGTACCACTCACCGGTCAGATCGGGGTGCGCCGGTATCTCTGCAAGGACCGCTTCACCGATGATCAGGTCGCCTTCCAGCCGCCCGATGATGACCTGCCTTTCCTGAACCGTAACCAGGCGTAGCATCCCATTCGCACATTGCGTGATTGCCCGCGCATCGAGAGCAACGTGACGCTCCGGCAGCAGGGCGTCCAGGCTTGCACTCCACATATGCAATTTTCCTTCTGCGTCGGGTGCGATCCAGATAATGCTGTCGCCACCCCAGGCATAGGGCGGCAACCCATCTGCGGCAGGCTCGGCAATGACAGTCGCAACCGGTGTTGGACGCAGGCGCGCCAGAGTCAGCGCCCGTCGTTTGTCTTCGCTGCTGGCGATCAGCACGGCGCTTCCTGCTGGATGCCAGGCAAGCCCGGTGATCCTGCCGGGAATGGCAACTACTGGAGTCGGTGGTGATTCGGGGGTCATGTACCGGATCTGTTCGCCTGCCACAGTGCGTTCCGCCAGCAGCAGCGCCTGACCATCCGGCGCAAATCGCAGCAGCGATACGTTGCCGACGCTTGTGGCAATCACGCGATCCCAGCCGCGCACCACGACCTGATTCTCCTGCTGGCTGCCGGGTCGGGCGGGTTCGTACACTGCCTCGTAGCGAACGCTGCCGACAGTTAACACGTCGGCGCGCCCACGGTAGGCATCAATGGTCATCAATCGTTCAACCCCGCGTGAACCGATAGCGATCGTCTGCGTCGCCAGATCGCGACGGTCGGCGTCATTCTCCCTGGTTTCGGTGGGGGGCGCTTCCACGCTCTGTACCCGCCACGAATCGCCAGCACGCCAGATCGCGGCGACAGGCATACCGGGCGCGGCGGAGGGCATCCGACGCACACGCGGCGCCGGAAGTCCAGGGGGAAGAGAGAGAGTTGCGGTTTCTCCCGACCGAAGCGTGAGATGCGCCCAGGATCGACGCCCATCCGGCAGGGTCGCCGCAACAGTGTGCGCGCCTGCGTACATCTCGCCAGTCCAGGGTCGCCCATCGACATCGATGGATGCGCCTGGGACGGTCTGAATGATGAGTCCGGCGCGTCCACGCCAGATAGGTGGAATGAATCCGCCTGTGACGCCGATCAGTGCGCCAGCAACCAGCGCGACGACGGCTATGTTCCAGTGCCAGCGATAGACGATCCGCGCCAGAAGCGCGTCGAGATTGATGCGATACCCTGCGATAATCATCGGTCGCCCCCTGTGCCCGTAACGATGCGATGGATCGTTTCGGGCCACTTTGGAATGAAGAGCGGCGTGCGTTCACCGTCCGCCAGAAGCAACGCCGTTGCGCCAATTCCCCGCTCGATCCGACAGGTCGCCAGATACGCCGCTTCCTCTTCATTCAGGCGCAGAATGGCGGTTGCCCGGTTGACGGCGTCCGAGTCGCGGTTCAATCCGAGGATGAGTTTGGTGCGCGCATTCTCCAGCAACACGCGCGTTTGATCGCTTTCGTCCAGATCGTCGAGGCTCTGGGTGATAACAGTCGCTTTGAACTGCAAACTCCGCCCAATGCGAAAGATCATTTGCAGGGTGCGCGCCCCGACTTCCGAGTGGAGCAGGGCGTGCGCTTCGTCGAGCACCAGATGGCTGCGGCGACCGGTGGGACGGTTGATCGCGGTGGTTACAAAAAAATCCATGACAATCACCGGCAACAGGCGCGCAAGCGTTTCGTCGTTGCTCTGGAGCAACGACCAGAGATCGAGCGCCAGCAGCGGGTTGTCGGTCGGCACGTTCGACGGATGGTTGAACAGGTCGCCAATCGTGCCGCGCGTGAAAAGCGTCAATGCGCGCGCCAGTTCAGGAGCAATTTCCGCCAGGTACTGCTGCACATCGCTGAAGGTGGGCATCGGTTGGGTAAAGGTGCGTGGATCGCTGCTGATCCCGCGTGCTGCATAGGCGGCAGCAATGGCATCCTGGATCGCCGCTGCGCCGACTGCGTCGATCGCCGCGCCCTGCGCTTTCAGTTCGCGCGTTATCAGCGCTTTGACAACGCTGATCCGCTGTCCAAGCAGGTCCTCCTCCAGCGCAGCGACGGCGCGGGCGCGCTCCGGCGCGAGCGGCGGCAGTTCCAGGGGGTTGATATGGTACCCGGCGCGACCGGAGAGCGAAATGTACGCCCCGCCGAGCGCCGTCGTCAGCGAGCGGTATTCCTGTCGTTTCGGGTCGAGAATGAGCAGGGCGTCTTCGCCAAGCGCCAGTTCCTGTGCCAGCAATCCGCCCATGGTGTAGGTTTTGCCGCTGCCCGACTCGGCGACTATCAGCATATGCGGATTGGTCGCCTGCCAGCGGTCATACACGATCGGCGCGCCGCTGCGGGGATGTTCTCCCCACACGATGGGCAGCCCGCCGCGACGTGTCAACCCTGGCGCAGCGGTTGGCAACCCCATCGCAGCGGCGCGCCCGCTGGTGTCGTGCAGCAGTCCCGGTTGATCATATCCGAGCGGCAAAGCGCCCAGATACCCTTCCCATTGTTGAAATTGCACAACACCCAGCAGGATGCCCTGCTGAGCCGCAGCCAGACGCACGCGATCCACGCGCGCCGCCAGTTCTTCGGGTGTCGCGGCAGCAAGTGTAATCGTCACCGCTACCTGGAACAGGCGATCCGTTCCTGCGGTCAGATCGTGGCGCAGCGCCGCCGTCGCTTCGACCCCCTGTTGCGCTTCCATGTCGAAGTGCGTACCCGCCTGCGCATCACCTGCCAGCGTGCCCAGCGCCGCGTCTTCACTGCGCGCCAGCACCCGACGCGCCAGTGCGTCGGGAATGGGAACCAGGCGTTGGTGGACGGTCGTGCCAGGGGTGTCGAGACCCAACTCCGGATCATCGAGCCACGCCAGCGAGAGTGTCGGCGGGAATGCGCGCACTTCCAGGGTGGTCATAAACGAATCGCCAATCTGCACCATATGGCTCCAGCGCCGGTCGATGCCGTCTGGCGCCAGCAACGTGGTGAGCGTGGTCGCGCCGGAGATCAGCGCCGCATGTGGACTGCGACGATGACGCGCCGGCTCGATGATCGGTTTGGATAGCGCTTCGCGGAGAGACATACAACCTCACTTTCAGCACTCAACGGTCTCGCACCACGGAGCGGATTCGTTCGAGCAATACGCCCTGCAACGGGTAGCGCGCCGCTCGCACCGGATCGACCAGACGAAACCAGAGTCGCGCGATCTCTTCAGCTTCGAGCAGGCGGGGTTGGGGTGAACCGCCCAGCGCCATCAGCGCATCCGCCAGTCGCCGCGCCCGTTCGACCGCCTCTGTGAGCAATGCAGAAGCGCGCGGCGTTGATCCGGCGACATTGTTTGCGCTCCAGAGCGCTCCAATCGTCCGCGGTCTGGCGCCTGCCGGTCCGTCGCTACAGGCGATAGCCCAAATTGTTTGTCGATGACGACTGGCGGTTGCACCAGCGCATTCTTCCAGGTATGCCGCCATATCGTCCAGGACGGCGGTCAGCGTTGGATGCCCTGCCTGATTGCTGCGGCGGTAGAGTTCGGTCATCTCCCGCTCCAGATCAGGAGGTCCGTCGATGATGTAGATATCGACAGGCGCATCCTGCGCGAGCAGGGTGCGGTGGTACGCTTCCGCCAGGCGCGCTTTGCTCTCACGCGACCGTAAATCCCAGGCGGGTGCGCCGCCGGTAACGAGTCCGACAGCGCATCCGTCGGAACGCAGGATCGCGCCGCGCACGATACGCTGCGGAATCGCACGGTGCAGTTCAGTCATGCTCATCAGCAGTCTCCTGATAGTGCCAGTGCGGACGACGCGGCTTCAACACGGGTGATAATGCTTCTTCAGGCGGTAGCGCCATGTGCGGCTGGATCAGGCGGAGACGTTTCGGACGTTTGAGATGTCGCCACACGATGCCAGCCGCCTCTCGCGATGAACGTCCCCAAACACGCCCTTCCAGCAGCGCCAACCCCAGGAAGATCAGGCAACCGCTCGCCCAGATCGTGCGCTCGATGTCGGCGCCGAGCGTTATGGCGATCCCTCCAGCCGTCAGTATGCCGACGCTCATCAGAAATGCGCGGGCAGGCAGGCGCATGCCGGCAATCTGCACCGACGCATGCAGCCGCAAACGTCGTGGCGGCGCCACAGTCAGGTAATCGCTCATGCACATGCTCCTTTCCGGTCTATCCGGTCAATCCCATTGCCCACGCCACAATGCTCGACGACTGGTTGGCAACCACCAGCAGGATGACGAAGACTGCCAGATCGATTCCGGCGCTGCGCAGGTCGCGCGGGGATGAGAAGATATGCTTTGCCATATCGATCAGCAGGAAGAAACCGCCGGCAACGGTAATGATGTTCTTCAGCCAGTCGAAGAGCGCCTTGAACAGTCCGTCGAATTTTGGCGGATCGGCGACGATCTGCCAGAGATCTGCCGGGAGATGGGTTCCGAGTGCGCCGATTGCGGTGATGATAGGTTCCATTGTGCCAACTCCTTTCAGTTGATGAGAAAACATGCACGACGGCACGGGATGCCGGGTGGAACGTCACCTCGATGTCGATCTGCCTGCTTTGCCGCCGCCGTACTGTCCACCGTCAGCGTCGGGCGACCAGTACTGCCCGACCGGTGGTTCGCCGGGACGCGGCTCACGATAGAGCGAACCGGGGTAGTTCGGCGGTGGTAGTTGATAGGGCGCTCCTTCGGGTAAGCCTGCCGGGTTGTCCGGTGGCGCCAGCGGCAGAAATGCCAGCGGATCGACCATATCGGTCCAGCAGTTTGTTTCCGGCGGCGGCTGGAGACCCTGCAACCATTCGGGTGTACAGATGTTGATCATCGGGAAACTGCCGGTGTAATCGCGCTGCCGCATCCCCAGGTGCAGGTGCGGTCCGGTGGTAAGCCCCGTCAGCCCGACGAATCCCACCGGCGACTCCAGTTGATACACCCGATCGCCAGGACGCACTGGTGGTCCGCATCCCGGTAGTGTTTCGACGGGATGCGCAAACGAGGGAATACCTGCCACGCAACGTTCGTGCATATCGCCTTCGGGGAAGGTATCGCTACCCGGCGGCGGCGCCTGGCAACCGATACTGCTCCAGTTGATCTGCGGAAATGCGGCTTGCAGACGCTGCATACTCCAGACCTCCAGCATGGCGCTTGCCCAACTGATGCCATTCGGGTGGTATTCGTAATGCCACCACTCCTGAGAATCGGCGCGATCCGGGATGCGGTTCCAGCCGTGGCGCTCGAAGATCGCAGTCACATCGGTCAGGTTGAGATACAACCGCCACATACGCCCTTCACGCACCCGCCGCCAGGAATAGCCGGTGTCCACATCGATGGCTCGACCGGTCATATGCCACGACATCAGGGCAACCCCCGGCTTGTTTGAGCGGAACTCCGGCTGGCGCAGCGCATCGGCAAGCCGTGCAAGCGGATCGTGCCCGGTTGCAGCGATGATCTCGGCGCGCACTGCGGCAAAACTGCGCGCTGCATCTTCGGCGAGCAGCATGTTTGTCGTCGTACCAGCGGCGTTCACAACGCCGGGCAGGGGAACGAGCGCCTGCACCCGACACACCAGCGGCGAGTCTCCCGGTCCCCGTCCGGGTCCTGGGGAAGGTCCTGCGATGGGTGTCACTCCCGGCAGGGGTGGCGCGGGGGGAACTGCTGGCGTCACCGGCGCAGGGTAAGGCGCCGGTGTGGTGGTCGGCAGCGGAGTTGGCGGGGGCCAGGGTCCAGGTGTGACCGCGTATGGCTCGATGAGCAGATGTATCATCGTTGTCTGCTGTTGCACCGGTGATGCAGCCACGCTGCGAAGGGTCTGAATACTATCCATTGCTGCACCTGGCAACACTTCCACCACGAACCCGGCAAAGAGAACATACGGACCACCCCCTTCGCATCGGACGGTGTGCGCTGTAGAGGTACATCGCACGTCGCCGGAGACATCGGTGATGTCCAACACCATCAGGTTCGCGCCAACATCGACATCAACCGTCAGGGGCCAGTCGCTACTGGTGGCAGACAGGGCGACCCGGCGACGTCCACCCACCGGCAGATGAGGGGCGCCGACTGTGCTCATGCTGAGTGTGAGAAAGGAAGAGATTTGTCGGGTTGGTGTCGCGGCAGATGATGGTGCGTCAGGCGGGCGAGAGAACAGACCGGTCTGCGCTTCACGTTCCAGGCTTCCCACGCCGGACATAACTCGCCGACGGGCATCCTGACGCGGCGCAACCGGAATGTCCGCCAGTCGCCACACGCAGTACACGCCAGTGCCGTATGGCTGACAGGGTTCACCGGTTCGCTGGCTGCCCTGGTGCGCTGCGAGATCGATCCTGTCCGGCGCGTGTCCGCCTGCGATTGGGGTTTGCGCTCCCGGCGTCGGGGTTGCGGTCGGCGGGGGCGGCGGCGGCACGAGATGCGCGCGGAAACGGAGCGCGACATCCCCGGCGCGGCGTTGACCACGCACACCGCTCAGCGGCGTTTGCCAGCGCAACGTGGCCCGTCCCTGCGCATCCGCTGGGGGATCGTCGGCAATCCAGCCGCGCCAGCCATTGCCGCGTTCCCCCCAGATCACACCTGTCTGGCAGGATGCCGGGCGGTCATAGAGAAAGGTGATCGTCCCGCCGTCGCGTGTCGGCACAAAGACCGGCATATCTCCCTGACACCAGATCGCAATCGATCCTTCGTCCACATCAGGAACCAGTTCGCCGCTGCCGATCGGCTGGTAGTCGGCATACTCGTCGTAGCGCCCATACTCATCGACGATCCGCCCCTGGAGTTGCACATACAAGCGGTATGGTTCCAGATGGGCGTAGATCGTCTGATATGCGCCGCGACTGCTTTCGACAATGACAGTCTGACCGCCGCCTTCCTGCGCCGGACGACGCGGTGCGTTCAGGTCCCACCCAACGTGGGTGACCATCCCGTCGAACATTGCCGGTAGGAGGCAGCGGTATCCGAACGGGCATGCGCCGGTCGGGTTGATGATGTCAATGCCATCGTGGAACTCCGGTTGACCAGTGATCGGATGACGACGCCAGCCGAAGCGACTGGAGATGGCCCAACCGCCTGCGCGATAGGTTCCGTCGGGCAGCACGTCCGGCGGCACGGGCCAGGGCAGCGCAGTGTGCTGAAAGACGGCGCCGAGCGCGCCCACAATGATCAGGATCAGTCCGCCGATCAGGATGATCGTCAGCACAACCAGCGCCGCAACGACAATGACCTTTCCACCGGCGGCTGCGCCGGTTTTCATCAGCGCCGACCCGACTGCCCGCAGCGCACGTTGCCCGGCAACGCGACTCGCGCTGATTGCTGCATCACGCACCGGTGATGGCGACCGGCGATTGTCTGCATCGTCATTCATGAGTTGCGCTCCTGTTCGGCCGAAGCATGCACTGACGGTGTGACCGGGGAGCGTGACAGAGACCGCAGACCCCTGGCGGGAATGCGACGTTCTACCACGACGACGGGACGACGCACCGGCGACGATAGTTTTTCCATGCCCCAGGGTTCGCGTATGCGGGGTGGTGTGGCAAGACCTTCGGCTGCCAGTCGTTGCCGCATCAGTGCGGCCGCGTGTGCGCGGGTCGCGGCGGCGACGGTCATTCCTTTCGCGGGGGTCAACGCAGCCACCCGCGCCTGCCGCTCCTGGATGCGCGCCATGATCACTGCGCGCTGATCGGGCGGAGCGGCGGGGAGGTCGCGCTCATCGCGTTGCAGCGCCGCCATTGTCTCTTCGCGCTCGATGCGGTGCTCAGCCTGCGCTTCGAGCAGCGCGGCGCGAGCAATATCGCGGCGGCGACGCTGCTGATCGGCGCTCCACGGCGAGGGGCGCGGTCGAAGGTGACCATCTGCGAATGCTTCTTGAAGCCCGGCTCTTCGTTCAAGATCGGCAGCGCTCCGCGTTTTCGCCAGACGCTCATCGCCGGGTGTTCTGAACCCGATGCCGCGCCGGATTTCATCAGCCTGAACACGCATACCGCGCGCGTGGATCGTCGCCATCTTCCGCCGCGCTTCGTCAGGTCGATCCCCGGCAATCGCCTGGACTCTCAGGCGGTCGTACTCACGTCGGGTGCGACTGTCGGCGACGGGCATGCGGAAGGGAACCCGACCATCGAGCGTGCGGGGTGCAGCGGCTGAGCGCCCGTTCCCATCAGGCTTCAAGACTTCGCGCGCCGTTCGCTTGAATCCGCCATCGACCCCGCGTCGCGCCAGGAAGTTGCCGCCGGCGGAAGCAACTCTGTCTGCCGCTCCGGCTGCTCTCGTGACAACCGCGTTCTTGCCGTGCCGCCACATGAAGCCTTGAATCCGCGACACCAGGGGCATGCCCTGCGTGACCGACTGCGCCATGCCGGTCAACCGTTCAGAGCCGAGCACCGTCACCAGCAACGTCAGCAGACCAAGCACATAACCGGTGAACACCTGGTCTGCTCCGCCGCGCAGCGGCGTCATCATTCCCACGGCGACGATCATCGTCGCTGCCAGCGCGACCTGCTCGATCAGCAGATCGAAGAGACGACCAAGCCACCCATAGAACCGTGGCGCCGTCGAGCGGTCCATCAGCAATGCGCCTGCCAGCGGCGCGAGTCCGACCAGCACCATGATGTGAACAACCCGAAAGGCGTTTTTGATAATCAACCAAGCCATCGCCACCCAGAAGAGGGCATAGATCAGCGCCGCACCTGCGTTCAACTCATGCCCGATCGGCGTCGGCATTTCGAAGGAGGCTCTGGTCAGCAACTCATCGCTGATGGCATTGAAGAGATCGATCACCAATTGAAGCGTCGCCTGGGTCGAGTTGACGAACAGTGAAACACCCAGGAACGTCAGCACCAACCCCTTCCCTTCGGTGACGAAGCCTGGCTGTCCTTCTGCCAGCAACCGGCTCATCCGCACCACAAAAAGGAGCGTGACCAGCAACTGTGCAACGGCGCGCATCACGCTCCAGATCGCCTGCATGCCCGGATGATCGTAGGTGAGCGAGGAAGGCGTGCAGAAGACGAAGTTGGTTGCAGCGTTGTCGCGACAACTCGATGGAATGATCGTCCACGATTGAACATTCTCACCCGCCTTGATCAGAGCGGCTGCCACACGCTGGATCGTCTCGCCAAAGGTGAGAATCACCCCGGCAAAGACGCCCATGCCGGCGTCGAGCACCCACATGCCCGGATTGAGTGAGCGTGAAAACCAGGACGAAGGTTCGGACGAAGGAACCATGTCGTGCCGGTTCCGTGGCTGCACTGCGGTTGGCGGCGCCAGCGGATGCACACCCTGCCAGAACGATGCGTCGGTGCTGCTCTGGGTGGTCGATCCTTCCGGCAGCGGTGGATCGCCGCGGGTACCGGGGGCATCGGCATAAGCCGGGAGAGGGAGACACAGCGCGAGCGCCAGAAGCACCATCCACACGCGCAGGACGTATCGCCCAACCTGCCAGGGAGCCGGATATGCACAGGCGGAAAGAAGGCGCGTCTGAGCGTGGAGTGTGCCTGCTGTCGGGCTATGAGGAACAGATTGCGCCGTGGTATCTGCACTATTGTTCTGCGATGTCATTGGCAGCGCCCCCCTGCATATGATGTCCGGGTTACGGTCATCGACGCGGGTCGTGCGCCTGCCCGCAGGTGCAGATCAGTTCCCCGATCCTGAACTTTTTTACCGGATAAGCATTGTTGTTGCTATATCAACAATCCGCCACCCATCGTCGTCCCGACGCAGCACATACCGGTTGCGCGTCAGAATGCCGCGTCTGCTGCTGACGATACGTTCGCCGATGGTGATGATCACGTCCCACTGCTCCTGGGTATCGACCCACGCGCCTTCAGGTGTGGTGTCGCTCGCCAGAACCCCCCAACGCACCAGCGTCGCCTGGTGGCGTTCGCCGGTCTCCGCGCGCCGTGCATACTCCCGAATCACCGCCTGCCACGCAGGTCCGTCGGGCGTCAGGTAGGGACTGAGCACGTCCGCCCTGCCCTGCATCGCTGCCAGCGCACTCGCCTGGTTGTACGCCGTCAGCAAGCGAACCATATCATCTGGCACAGGCGAGAGCGGGTGTATTGGAGATAAGTGCGTATAAGCGCTCTGAGTCGCGGATGATGAGTCTCGATATTCCGCATCCTGGATCGCATTCCCGAAGCGGGTGAGAGACCAGATGGCGATCACAATGCCACACACACCGGCAACACCCATAAGCGCGCGAGGGTAGCGCATCGCTCCTGTCAGCAACCGGTCGAGCGGTTGCCAGGCGAGGATGATGGATGCCAGGCGGTCACTCAGCGGCGGACTGACGGTATCGTTCCGGCGTCGAGCGGCGCGCTGCGGCGGTGCATAACGATGTCGCAAACGGGGACGGCGAAAGGGTTTCATTGCTGGTCTCTTTTCAGAAACGTTCCATAACACCGCTGCCCATCACAATCACAAAAATGATCTGCACCAGCACACTGACGACCGCGAGCGCTGCGAGCGCGAGCAGGTACAGTTTGCGTCGCTCGATCATGCGGCGAAACTCATCGTGGAGCACCTGATTGAGCGTCGTCTCCTGCGCCAGCAATGCCGCCTGCGGATCGGACCCCTCCGCTTCAGCCTGCGCCAGCGCCTCGGTGACATCGATCAACTCCTGGCACCCACGGTCGCGCGCAATGCGTCGCAACGCATCGAACGGCAAGATGCCACGATCGTGCACCAGATGCAGGGCATCGGCAACCACACGCTGCATCGGGGCATAACGGTCATCCGGTCGCATCAGGTAGCGTTCGAGCAGAACCGGCGGCGCGTCGTACCCGGCAAGCGCCACACGCACATATGCAACAAAGGAAGGGGTCAACTGTCGCAATCGTTTCTGCTCCCGTTGTCTATTCGTCACCGGCTTGCGCGGAATGACGATCCCGACATAGAGGTAGATGCCGAGCGCAGTGGTTGCGAGCAGCAAACGCGGCATGCCATCAACTCCAGCAGAAGCGATGAGAAGCACAGGAACCGCCGCCAGCGGCAGCGCCGCAAGGTGCCCCAGCACGAACCGACCGGTCATTCCCCAGCGCGACGGAAGGGCGCGCAATCCACTCGCCAGTGCACGGGCATGATCGATCTGCATCATCCCGATAGCAGCGATCAGAACCCCCGCAATGCCGATAAACGCTGTCCAGACCCCCGGTAGGACGAAGATGTCGCTCATTGGTTACCTCGTTCTGTTTGCTTCAGTACGTCACGTCTTCGGCGCGTCCGAGCAGATAACCGCCGACCAGCGGCAGACTGACGACCAGCGCCAGCACTGCGCCCACGATCAAGCCCGGTTCGCTGCGGTATGCTGTCAGAAACCGTTCGTTCTGGACGACGAACAGGTAGAGGGTGATGCCGACATTGATCAGGAACAGGGCGATGCCGGTGTTACGCATTTGGGAGAGTTCCGTCGCCAGCATACTGGCGCGGCGGTCAGACGCCTGCATCGCTTCGTATGCAGCGCGAATCCGCTGCACCAGCGCGGCATGCGGTTGCTCAATGGCAATTTCCAGATGGCTGAGAAACGTGGCATGGCGACGCGATGGCGTCTGAGCGCGCAACGCAGCGCACACGGTCGCTGCTGTGGCGAGGAATCCGTTGGCGATCGGTTGCCCCAATCGCTCCAGAAACCATGACCACTCGGCTTTGAGCGGCGACGCGGGCATGTCGGCAATGACTTTTTCGATCGCAGGTTGCAGACCGCTACCGGCGCGCACCTGCGCTTCCAGCCGTCCGACGAATGCTGGCAGCGCCGCATCGATCCGGGCGATATAGCGTTGTTCTTCAAACCAGAGCAATGCCCAGACGAGCAGTGCAGTCGCCGGTCCTGCCAGCACAACGGCGACGAGCAACGGTCCCACCCGGCTCAGGATCACCAGGATGACCAGTGCTGCAATCACACAAACGGCAAGCAGACGCGACGCGGCAATAACCGGCGGGCGCCAGCGCAGCGCCGGATCGACAATATCTGCGCCGGAAGGAGCGAATCGTCGCGCAAGCCAGGCATCGAGCGCCGATCCCAGGCGGCTCTGCATCAGGAATGTCACGATCAGGATTGCGGCGATCGTCGCTGCCAGCGGCGTCAGGTCCGCCAGCCATGCAGTTTCGGGATGGGTCGTGTGCGGCGTGATGATCGACGTCGGATCCATAGGATAACGTTCCTTTCATGCAGAGGTGGTGGCTGAGACGTGATGCTCACCGGAAGCCTCGAGCGCACCCCGTTGCGCGCGCACGGTGGCCAGCGCCGCTGCCGAACCTTGACCCGCCTTCACCAACTGTTCCATTGCCTGTTCGCGCACACGGATCAGCGGTAACGCAATGGAGAGCGGCAGATCCGAAGGGGTGAATCGGGCGAGCATATCTACCGCAAGACGCGCCTGCCCCTGATTGAGGGCGCGTTCCGCCTCGATCCGCGCTTCTTCTGCGGCAAGTTCCGCTGCAATTCCCTGGCGGATCAGCGCTTCAACCGCTTCCCAGCCACCGGGAGGGGCAGCGTGCGCGGCAAGCGCCAGATCGGTCATGATCGCATCGAACGCCAGGCGCGCATCGCGCCAGCGGTTCGACGCCATGAGGCGTTGCAGGGCGGCGCTTTCCGTATCTGCCTGTTGGATCAGACTGGCAAACATGCCCGGCGCCTGATTCAGCGCATCCTGCGCTGCGCCGATCAGGCGCGGATCGCGGCGTTGCAACCAGGCAGTGCGCAATGTGGCGAGCGCGCGTTCCGGTTCACCCGCCAGTGTGTGGGTTTGAGCGCGAGAAATCGCATCGGCAACCGCATCGAGGGATGTGGCGGTCTGGCGCACCTGCGCCAGCGCGCGCGCCCGCACCAGTTTCTCACGCAGCGACTCAGGCGTCGGGTCGCCTTCGTCCCATTCCAGCAACCCGCCAGCACTCACAGTCGCCCGGCAGCGCCAGTCAATCCTCCCGTCGGGCAGCACATCGACCCTCGCCAGCGGTACCAGCGCCGGGCGGAGCACGCCCTGATCCACGACAGCGCCGTCGAGGAGCGCAATATCGGTGATCAGGCGCAGACCAAGTTCTTCCCAGTTATCGAGTTTAATCACCACATCGAAACCACTGGCGGCATCACGGAGCGCATCACCACGCCGACCTTCATACATATACGCTCCTGGCATGGCGGCAAAACTGGCAAAGCGCTCGATTGCTTCACTGCACGACCGCGCGTGCAGTGTGGTGATCACCGGATGGTCGGAGAGAACCAGTGCCAGAACGGCGCCAGCCTCATTGCCCCGGATTTCGCCCGGACAGAGAAGATCGGGCGTCTGGCGCAGCGCTTCCCTGGCGACACGACCAAAGGCGTCGGGATCGCGCTGCGTGTTCACCTGTTCGCGCGTCCAGAGATCGGCGCGGCGGATATGGATCTCCTGCATGTGGTCTTCGATGGTAAGGATGTGCGGGTCGCCGGGCCAGGAGTTGGCGAGCGCTTCGAGCAGCGCCGTCTTGCCGCTGCCGGTGCGTCCGGCGATCAAGAAGGAGCAGCGCGCCCGCGCCAGCAGCAGGAGCAGATCTGCGATCTGCTGGTTGAACGCGCCGCGCTGCATCAGGTCGTGCACGTCCCAGGCGACGCGCCGCCCGCGACGGATGCAGATCAGTGCGCCGTCATCGGTGGGGATGCGTGGCGGAATGGTCGCGTGAATGCGTGTTCCATGATCGGCAGGCAATGTCTCCTGCGGATTTTGGGCATCGAGGTGAACACCCATGAGCGATGCAAGGAGCATTGCGCGATCCCGCACTTCGGCGGCGCTGGCAAACTGTTCTGCGACGGTGAGGAACGGTTTGCCGCTCTCCTGCACGCGAATGCGACGCCCAATAATCTTGACTTCGTTGACGCGCGGATCGTCGAGATAGCGTTGCGCCGGTCCCCATCCAATGGTCGCAGCAAAGATCGCCAGCAATGTTTCATCATCGGTCGGGACGCGCGCCAGCGGACCGCCGCGCGTCCGGTGCTGCCCGATTGCCCGGCGCAACACAGTGATGACTTCAGTATTCCGCTCGCCAGCTGGCGCGAAGGGGTTCAGCAGGCGCCGTCGTTCGTCGGTGCTGAATGCGTGTTGCAGTTCGTCGCGGGCTGCCTGAAGGATCGCCGCCTCGCGCAACACTGCTTCGCGCCCCAGCGTATCGGTTGGCCCGCCGAGCAGGGTTGCCAGACCGCCGTCTTCTTCAATAGAAAGTGGCGGCGGACCTCCCGAATTGGATGGACCTGGATGATTCATGGCGTTTCCACCTTTCATAATGCACCTTCACCGCGCGCCGTTCACGACCAGCGCGGGCCTGCCGGGAAACCAGCGCCGGAACAGGCTCACAGACGGCTTTGGTTGTGGAAGTGACAGCCCGATGATGCGACACATCTCTTCGACAATGTTGTGGACTGCGAGCGAGAAGGGGCGAAATCGCCCGACATCCAGTGGCGAAACGTAGCGATCCGACTCTTCGTTTGCCAGGCTGACCAGGTACGGATCGCGCGGGAGCGTGCCAATGACGCGCGCCCGGGGCCAGTGGCGGGCGAACAGCGGCGCAACCTGACGCAATCCAACCGTTACGCCGCGCTCAGGTTCCATCAGTATCAGCATGCAGCGGTCGGTCAGATCGGGTTGATGGGCAGCGAACTGTTGCAGCGCAATGCCGACCCCCGCGCGTTCCTTGCGTCCCGGCGGCGCCGGCAACACGACCCATCCGCCGTTGCGCGCCGCTTCGAGCGCGTAGGGGCGCTTTTTCATATCAGGACCGGTGTCGATCAGAACAACATCGTAATCCTGTTCGAGCACCTCGCCCAGACTGCCAACTGCCTGCATCAGCGCGCGCCAGTCGGGCAGGGTGAAGTCGGCAGCAAGCGCCGCTTCATCGGCGCCAAGCAGGAAATCGATGCCGCTGGGAGCGTGTCGCCAGATCAGGCGCGCGACGTTGGACGGCGTAAACTGAGTATGCCCGCGCCCTTCCTGGCGCAGGGTCAGAAATGAGCCAAAACCTGCCGGGATGCGAAACTCCGGCACCAGCCCCGAATTCGAGAGATCGCCATCAACCACCAGCACTCGTAACCCGCGTCGGCGCATTCCCTCAGCGAGTGACGCGACCACCAGGCTTTTCCCGATGCCGCCCTTCGCCCCGGCGACGGCAATCGTCACCTGGCGAGCGGCAAGACGCCTGCCAACGCCGAGTTGCTGCGCGATCCAGCCCGCCAGCGCTTCAGGCTCGCGTATGGTTGTGACCGACAGCCCGGCGTCGGTGAAGTCGCTGGCGTGAACCATCCCAATGCTCTGGAGACCGACCAGCACCCGCACGCCATGCGCCTGCGCCACGTGAATGGTTTCCCACAGGTCGGCGATGGTACCGCGTGTATCCTCCAGATACACCACCGGCGGCGGTTGATCGCCTGCGACCAGGCTGCGCACGCGCGCCAGGTTCGGCGCCGGGAAAGGAAGAATGCCGTTGTAGCACCCAAGCGCTTCGACCAGACCTGTTGTGTTGGTGACCAGTAAGAGTTCGATTGCCATGGACGCCTCCTTATCATCCGGGGGAACCGGTTGTTTACATGGTTATTGAACATTTATTCCACTATAGCCCGCGCAGGCGGGCTTTGTCCCGTCTAGCCGAGGACTTTAGTCCCACGGCAAGCACGAATACCCGTTTATGTTCTCTATCCTCATTACAGCCGACCTTTGCCCCATGCGCCCTGAACGGGATATTTCCGTTCGAGGCGGTTCGTGGCGTGATTGAATGCGAACAATGGGTTGTGTGGCAGCGAATCACCTGCCTGACTGCCGCTCGTAACAATGACCTCGACGATCTGCCCGACACGACGACGCCCGCCATAGATGCCAATATGCACCGCGATCAGGGGTACAGCGCCGCTTGTCATCATGCCGCGCACCACGCCCGGTGACGCCAGCCCATCGAGCGTGGCGAATCGCTCCAGGTTGCGCAGCGCGGTCAGCGTATCGGGGGCGTGGATCGTGCAGATGCCGGGATGCCCGGTGGCAGCGGCTTCGAGCATCGCCAGCGCTTCCGGTCCGCGCACTTCTCCGAGAACAATCAGGTCGGGACGCTGCCGGAGCGTTAGCCGGACGCAGTGTGCAAAACTGCTGCGACTGCGCAGCACTTCTACCGCCATCCCGTCCGGCGGCAGCGGCAGTTCGCGCGCGTCTTCGATGATGATGACGCGCTTCTCAGCAGCGATTGCCTGGAGCAAGGCGGCAGTAAGGGTCGTCTTGCCGCTGCCTGCGCTTCCGGCAATCAGAAGGGTGACGCCGCGCCGGATGGCTTCAATCAACAGGTCGGCGGCTTCACGTGAAAGCACGCCTCCTTCGTGCTGAACCAGATCATCGATCGTTTTCCAGCGAGCAGGAAGCACGCGTACCGCAATCGTCGCGCCGTCCGGGGTGTACGGCGGACGGGTGACGGCAAAACGCAATCGCCGGTCGGCGGTGCCGTAGAGCGCGTGGACGATCTGCCCATCGGCGTTGCGCCAGTCGTCCGGGTCATCAGGAGTGACGAATCCGGCCCGCAGCAGCAACTGGCGCTGCGTCCAGCGCAGCCATTCATTGCAGACGCGAATCCCGGTATCGCTTCGATTGCCCTCTTCGACGACCACAATCGTTCGATCAGGTCCGTCGATGAACATGTCCGAGACGCGCGAGCCAGCGCGAACCCATGCGTCGAGCGGACCGTACCAGGCAACTTCCGCCCATTCCGCAGCGGTGTATCCCTCGCCAAGACCGGCGCGCAGCAATGTCTCCGCCACCGGACGCTGCCAGTTGCTCAACCGTCCGGTGTCCTGACAAAACCGCAACTCTGCCAGGCGCTCGGCTGGAGTGGGCGCGACATCGGGAGGGTCGTGCACGCACATTTCCGGTTTTTCTGTATGACCGTTCATAAAAAACTCTGACATTGAACGGGTCTCCTCTTGACAACGGACAGTCAGCGATCAGGGCAATGGATCGGGTGCAGCGTCGGAGGAAGGTTGTGCCGGTGCGCCGGGGATTGGCGCATGTGCACCGGGAACCGGAAGAGTCGCTCCAGGTATGACCTGTGGCTCGATACGCAGCGTCTCGGTCATCGGGCGCGTCAGATCGGGCAGTATCACCTGCGCCGCATCGAGGCGATCCATGTACTGCAACGGATCGCTGGCGGCGCCGTAGCGTTCCGCCCACAGCGCCACATTTGCCGCCTGTAACGCCCGTAACGCATGCGCCTGCGCGGGGGTCATCTCCAGATAGGCGATTTCGCCTTCGATGTACAGGATCGGAATCCCCGACATCCAGCGGCAGGCATACGACCGCGATCCTTCCGACATCACCAGAAGCGTTGCCGGTGCATCCAGGATCGTCCCCAAAGGCACATCCGCGCGCTCCCGGTCGCACAACGACGGATCACTGGCGATAAACCCGATATTCAACCGGTCGCGGTCGGTCACCGGACCGACGCCGGTCAGCGCAAACGGTGCAGGAACCATATTGCGCTCCAGTTTGCGTCCGTTTGGATAGACCGGCTCATCAGGCGGGCTGGCTGCCAGCATGCCGGGGTTGAGGAGATCGTTCATGCCGATCTGCCGTGTTGCATACTGCCCGATGACTGCCTGCGGATCGGTGATGCCAGCAACCTGCACCGGACGGTGCAGTGGCAATTCGATGACCGCGAGATCGTCGACCGTGATCTGCGCCGCATATGGAATGTCGCGCGCTGCGATGACTACGCGCTCGGTGCGACGACTCTCGATGTAGCCATATGCCGCAGCGGCGAGTGATGTCATAATCCCGACGATGAGCAACAGCATTGGCGCCACCTGCGATTTCTTTGGTGTGAGGGCGCTGCTCAGCGGTGCGGAGAGGCTTGAGGACATGATTGTGCTCCGTTTCTTTGATGAAGGTTGATACGATTGCTGCCAGTCCTACTGTTCCAGGGCATCGAGCGTCGCAGCCGCCGTGATGAGCGGGCGATACGGCGCGTATCCCAGAAGTCCAAAACCGGTCATCACCGGGCGTACTTCAGCGCACATTGCAGGGCGGTCGAACGTCTGCGCCTGTCCATCACTGAACGAACAGGTTCCGCCTTCCGGCAACACCCGCCACGTCACGCGCTCCGCCAGCGCCTCTGGACGCTCCGCCAGTCCGCTGACAGTGCTCAGGTTCTGGACAAATGTCTTCCGGGCTGTCTGGAGGGCGCGCTGCTGATCGATGCGTTGCCCGTTGCGTGCCAGGTGCGCATAGTCGAACGACTGTACGGCTGAGCGGATCGATTGCTGTAATGCATCTTCCATCTGCGCCACTTCCATCTGCCGTTCGCTGAACTCGATCACCGTAAAGATGAATGGTGTGAGAAATGCCAGCACCAGCGCAATGAAGACCAGTGATTGCCCGCGTTCCGCCCGGCGATACGCCGCATATGGACGCCCGGTTCGTTGTTTGCTGCATTGTTGTTCCATGCCGCCTCCCTGCACGATGTTCAGTCGTCTGTATCCTGTTCGGTTGCGCGCGTCGCACTCCGGTTGATCCGGATGTCGCTCAGTCCTGGAACAGGGGTCCAGACTTCGGCTGTGTACCTGATGGTGACGGTGATCGTGCTGTAGCGTCGGCACGGGTTTGTTGCACAGCGCACCCGAATGGTGGCATACTGCGGCTCCGCAAATACGCTGCCGACAAACGCCGTTCGCGCTGCTTCCGCCACCGGTCCCGGCGCCGATGCCAGCGGATACTCCTGGTCGTCCATCAAGCCGCCGGTCGATCCACGCACCGCTGCCTGGTGCGCCGCAACCCGCACCGCCTGGCTTACGGTGTAGTGAGCGCCAACCGCCTGCACCGCCGCGACGCCGCCGAAAATGACAACCAGCACAACCATCAGCACGAGCGCCATCTCGATGAGCGCCTGTCCGTTGCGATGGTTCTTGATCGGTATGCTGGCAGCGCGATATGTGTCCTCCATCATCGCCGCTCCTTTCGCATCGTTTTTTGTCAAGCCAGCCTCACCACCTTTTGCGGAGCGCATATCCCTTCGCATCTTCCAGATGAATAGCAGGGCAACGCCAAAACCTCCGACGATCAGCGCCACGCCGATCATCACCCGACCAAGAACTGCGGAGGATGCCGTAGCACCTGCTGCACGATCGGTTGCCAGGGTCAATGCCGCCACACCCGCGCCGATGGTGATCAGTGCCAGCGCGCGCAACGCATTGATCGGCAGCGATCTCTTATCTTCGTCATCTGCAACGACATGCAGGAGCGCCAGCGCCGTGGCGCCGCTGGTCACGGCGCCAGCGCCGATCAACCCGACCAGTGCCGGAGTACTGGCGTCACCGGCGCGCGCAATCGCTTCCACTGCATCCGCCAGCAGTACCCAGCCGCCGACCCCAGCCATCGCGCCGAAGAGACCCATCCAGGCTTCAACGTCAACGGCGCGATCCGTTCGTCCGGTTTCAAAACGATGGTTCATCGGTCTTCCTCGCTTGCCAGAACGCCCCCTACCGCGCGTCGCGTGGTACGACGAATTCCACCCGATAGGTCGCCTCAAACACGTCGGTGCGTCGCTCCAGCACGCTGTCGGTGCGCCCGTCGCCGTCCACGTCCTCGTACCCTGTTTCCACGGCTTCCGTCAGCACCGCGTACTGGATGCGCAGGTCGGTTCCGCGCGTCGGCAACGGCGTGCGCACGTACACGTCCTGGCGCATGCGCTCCGGCGCGTACTGCCCCCAGAACAGATGCCCCTGCCAGCGCATCTGCGCCGACGACGGGCTGACGTGATAGCGATAGATGCATCCCTTCAGTCGCGACAGGTCGGCGTGCTGCACGTCTTCCGCAGTCGGCTCCTCACGCGCCTTGCACGTCGCGCCGATCAGGTTCAGGTTCCCTGTTCCGACGAAACTCCACGCCACGACCTTCCGATCCAGGCGGTAGTACGGCAGTCCGACCTGACGGTTGTCCGGCGCGATGAACGGCGTGAAGTCCATCACTTCGCCCGCCGGCCACGTCACCGTCGTCCCTTCGCTCAGGTACACCCCGCGCTCCGGGTCGAACTCCGAGTGAATGCGCAGGCGCTCTTCGCCGCGCTGCGGCGGCGGAACCACCAGCACCGTCGTCGTCGCCTGCGCCGCATTGTCCATCGGGTCTGCGTCCGCGTCCGCAGAGATGCGCGCCAGGTGCAGCACCGCCACCGGCAGCGCCGGACTGTCCGCCGGCGGAACCTGCACGCGCACGCGCACCGTTCCGCGTTGCCCGGCGGCGACCGTCCCCAACCGCCAGACCGGGCGTTCGTTGTTCATCTCCTGGTGTCCCGGCGTCGCGCCGACGATCGTTACGTCGGGGACGACCTGATAGTCGAGCAGCACGTTCGTGGCGTCCTCCGGCGAGGTGTTCTCGTAGGAGATCACCGTCTCGAACTCCTGCCCGGGTCGCACGATGCGCGGCGTCGTGATGCGCACCCTGACGTTCGTGCGCACGAAGACCGTCGTCGCTTCGGCGCGGTTGTCGTTCGGGTCGCCGTCATTGGCGGCGCTGACGACCGCAACGTTCGTCGCTGCATCCGGCGCCGCGTCGGTCGCCGGAACGGTCAGATCAATCGTCCGCACCTCGCCCGGCGCCAGATTGCCGAGGTTCCACACCAGCGTCCGTCCGTCGGTCCACGACGGCGCCAGACTGACCGTCGCCGTCACCCGCTCGGTGGTCGTTTCGCCCGTGTTCGGGTCGCGCAGCGTCAGATCGGCGCCGCCGAACGGCATGCCGAGCGGCAGCGTGTCGGTCAGCACGACGTTGTTCACCGTCGTCTGCGACGTGTTGCGCACCGTCAGACTGTAGCCGACCATCTGGTTGCGCGACGCGCGCTCCGGCGCCTGCTTCTCCACCGCCACGTTCGCGCCGGGGTCGGTGAAGAAGTAGAGTTGCGAGATGGTGGACAGCATATCGGTGTTGCACCCTGGAACGGTGTTGAGCATCACCATCCGGTACGCCCGTCCGCGTTCCGTGATGAAGCGCAGCATGAGCGGTCCGTGGTTGGTTCCGTACTCGTCCGTATAGAGCCAGTCTTCGGCGAATCGCGTCAGATTGCCGTTGGCGTCGCGCTGCTCCGGCTGCGGCCACGAACGCCAGGCGTACGGCGGCGTCCGGTTCCCCTGCCAGGAGAAGAAGGCGTTGCTCCAGACCTGCACGCCCGGCGCCAGCGCCGCCTGCCACCCGGACGGGCGTCCGGGCAGGTTGAGGCGGGGGTAGGCGTCGAGGCGCGACCCGTGCACGCGCAAGCGGCGGTTCGCCGGGTTATCGAACAAGTTTGCGTCGCCCATCGACAGGAACGCCAGCAGGCGGTCGTCGCCGCTGCCCGGTTGCATGTCGGCGCCGAGGTCCTGGAGAATGACCATCGCGCCGCGGGAACGGGCTACGTCCGAGGCGTCGAACATGCGCCGCCCGAACTCGAAGTGATAGCGCGCCTCCGCCACGGCGTTCGCCGGAACCTGCGTCCAGAGGCGGCGCTCCTGCGCCATGCCGTTGAGGTCAGTCAGGTCGCCGTGGAGCATCTGCCCCCACGCGGCGCCGTCATAGTATTTCGACCCGTCGGCGCCGGAGTAGCGCCCGCTGTACGGCGTGAACGGCTGCCCGTTGTTGTTGTAGTGGTTCGTGTTCCCCGCAAAGAGCGTCAGCGGCACGGGGTCGATCGGCGCAGGAATGCACAGCGGCGGCGTCGCCGTCGCCGTCGGAACCGGCGTCTGCGTCCCCGGATCGGCGGGTCTCGTCGGCGTGGTCGTCATGCTCGTGCCCGGCGGGGGCGTGCCCGGCGGGCGGGTGGGGGTTCCCCCGCCGCCCGCCGGGGTCGCGGTGGGAACCCAGGACGGAACTTTCTCGCACCCCTCTGTGGCGTAGAAGGCGTAGGTCGGTCCTGCCGTCGGGCGCCATTCCGATGTGATCACTACTTTATAGCGACGGTACTGGATTGGAAGATCGGCATAGGCAGGGTCGACCTCATAGGTGACTCTGACGGCTTTCACCCACCGCTGCCCGTAATGCCAGTTCCCCGGCGGATAGAAGATGAATTCGCCGTTGACGCGGCACTGCGGGCGGTCGATGACGACGGGCGGGGATGATGGGCGCTGCGGGTCAGTCGATGCGCCGACCGGGATGCGCCGCGGGACGAACTCGTACAGTCCTTCGGCGCGGACGACGCGCGAAAAGCAGTCGCTGCGGTTGGGACCGGACGGCACGCACTCCGATGACACAATGGCGTCCGCCGCGACCCATCCGGGTCCGGGCGTCGTGCTGCCGTCCGCCCGCGCAATGCCGGTCGCAGCGGCGCCGAGCGCGGCGAGGACGAGCAGGAGCAGCGCGAGCATGACCGCGCGGCGGCGCGGAACGGCGGAGCGACTGGAATGTTCGGGCATGATGATTCCTCCGTATGGTTCAACAACGATGCGCCGCGCCGCCGCGTGCGCGTCACGGGCGCGGCGTGCCGCTGAGCATGACGGTGCTGTAGCCGCCCAACTCATCTAGCACAGGATGCGCGCCGACGCCGATCTCGACCGGGATCGGGTTGAGCAGGATGGCGCGGTGGGGCGGGCTGTTCAGCAGTCCCTGCACGGCGTAGTACACCTCGTGACTGCCGCAACTGACCGCCTCGCCGTTGTAGTGACCGGGGTAGCCGGCCCACTCTACGCGGTCTCCTGGCTCCGTGCCGTCGGTGCCCCGGTGCCCGCGTCCGCCGCCGCAATCGCCGCGCGGCACCTTGTTGATGCCGAGGTCATACGCATGGCGGCGGGCGGCGAGGGTGAGGAGCGGGTGCTCGCGGAGCGGGTGCAGTCCGTGGCGGACGCGTTCCTCGTTGAGCAGGCGAATGAACTCCAGTTCCCACTGGCGGTTGACCGGCGGGTACGGCTCCGGGCGGACGACGAGCGGCAGGTAGACGCGAAACGCGGCGGCGTCCGCGCCTGCGATCTCGTCGGCGGGCGGCGCGGCGTCGGGGCGCAGCGCCGTAGACGTGCCGGTTGGCGTCGGGATCGGATCAAGCGGCGGCGCGTCCTGAGCGGCGGCGACGGCGCTTAGCATGAGCGTGAGCAAGATCGCTGCCAGCGGCAGCGCGATGGCGCGGCGTGGTGCAGTGCGGTGCATGGTTCGTTGTCCTTTGCGTTGGTTCATTGATAGCAGCGCTTACTTCGTTGACGGCGGATCGAGATCGAGCAGGATGAGCATAAAAGACGATACGGGTTCCTGTTCAAACCCCGGCATGGGGAAGAAGGCGACGCCTGCGGCGTCGATGCCCTCAAAATCGTCGGCGTCGAGGATGCGGCGCAGGTCGACGTCGCCGACGATGCACGGGTCGCCGTGGTTGAGATTGGCGGCGACGACGCCGGGAACAAGCATGGAACGCTTCAACTTCGGAATCAGGTTGCGTTCGCGGGCGACGCGCTCCAGGCGATTGAAGTCGCCGCCGTAGACGGTTTCGACGTACCAGAAGTCGGCGGCGGCGGCGTCGAGGGCGGGATCGAAGGTCAGGTCGCGTCCAGCGACGCAAGCGATGGCGGCGTGAAAGCGCGACGCAACGCTGGCGTCGGGGCGGCGCGTTGCGGGATCGATCTCGACGACGCCGCCGGATGTATCGATGCGCTCGGTGGACGATATGGGAACGGCGGCGGGACGCGACACAGGGGGCAGCGAGTCGGGCGGTGCGACGGTCGGTTCGATCACGGCGGCGTTCGGGTCGCCGAGCGGCGTGGCGCTGCGAGCGGGCGTGAGCGCAACGCCCGCGATGACGACGACGAAAGCGACGACGATCAGTGCAAAGGCGATGACGCCGAGGTTGCGGCGCACAAGCAGGGTCAGGGTCAGCATGGCATCTCCGTTTCTGGTGCGATGTGGCGACGATTGCTATGGACGCACGCCGCGCGTTTCTCCTGTTCGACAATCCAACAGACCACAACGCCCTCGTCGGCGGCAAACATTTGAACCGCCCACGTGTCCCGCCGCCGGGCGGGGGACGGGGGGGCGGATGCGGCATCCGATCCGGCGCCGCACGCCGCGTTACAGGCAGGCGTCTTGTCAGCAGTTGCTGCGTGGTATCTCGTGGCACTGGCATCGTCCCGTTGCGCCGGCGCTGCATCGCGTCGGAAGTCTCGCTGACCAGGGCGATCCGCCAACCACGCAAACGGCGTCCGGTGCGCGGGAGACGCAGCTTCGCGCACGAACGCCGTCTGCAGGTCGCGGCTGGGGGTTGGTTCCCTGCTGCGTGTCTGGTTTACTCTGTTCGATAGTATAGCCGCCGAGCGCCGAAATGAGAAGACCAACCATCTCCCACCTTTGTACCGGCAGGAATGCGACATTGGTACTATGCCCGGTGCAATCTCCAAAGCAGATCAGGTGACGATTCTGTGGCAGGATGGCTTGACGCAACGATTGCAACGGCGTACAATCGTTCGGGTTTATTGTTCGCCGGTTTTTCACAACTGGCGAGAGTACGTGGTACCGTGGTTCTATGCGCCTGCTCCATCTCGCGGATCTGCACATCGGCATCGAGAATTATGGGCGCGTCGATCCGGCGACCGGATTGCACAGCCGCCTGCGCGACTATCTGGAACGCCTGGATGAGGCGATCGATATCGGGCTTGATGCGGGGGTCGATGCGGTTCTGATCGCGGGGGATGTCTACAAAAACCGCACCCCCAATCCCACGCAGCAGCGCGAGTTTGCCCGGCGCATCCATCGCCTGCGCGCGCTTGGGTTGCCGGTGCTCATTCTCACCGGCAATCACGATGTATCGCCAGCAGCCGGGCGCGCCCACGCAGTCGAAATCTTTGACACGCTGGCGGTCGATGGGGTGACCATCGCCGATAGACCGCGCATCCACACCCTGCACACCCGATCCGGTCCGCTTCAGGTGATTGCGCTGCCCTGGGTGACGCGCCACGCGCTGCTGACCAGGGAGGAATTGCGCATGGCATCGTTTCTGGAGGTCGAAACGATGCTGATCGAGCGGGTGGAACGATTTTTGCGCCAGGCGGCCGACGATGTCGATCCGACCCTGCCGACCGTGTTGACCGTCCATGGGACTATCGACGGCGCGACGTTCGGCGCAGAGCGGCAGGTGTTGCTGGGACGCGATCTGGTGTATCCGCGCAGCCTGGTGGCGCTGCCGAATGTCGATTATGTCGCCATGGGGCACATCCATCGTCATCAGGCGCTCGGCGACCATCCGCCGATTGTGTATCCCGGCAGCATCGAGCGCATCGATTTTGGGGAAGAGGGGGAAGACAAGGGATGCATTATCGTCGATCTGGGCGCGAAGGGTGAGACGCAGTGGCGCTTCCACAAATTGTCGGCGCGCCCGTTTGTCACGATTGCGGTCGACGTGCGTGGCGTGAGCGACCCGATGGAACCGGTGTTGAGCGCGATTGGACGACGTTCGCTGCGCGGCGCGGTGGTGCGGCTGAAGATCGAGGCGCGTCCCGAACAGGAAGGCATGGTGCGAACGGAAGCGATCCGGCAGGCGATTGAGGAGGCAGGCGCATCGTTTGTCGCGGCCGTAGCGGTTGAAGTTGAACGCAGTGCGCGCGGACGCCTGGCGCGTGACGATACGAGCGTGCTCGATGGATTGACGCCGCGCCGCGCGCTGGAGTTGTACCTGCGCCAGAAGACGCCCCCGCTTGCCGAAGAGCGAATTGCCGCGCTCCTCGCTGCCGCCGATGAACTGTTGAATGAGGGGGACGGGATGGGTGTTCAGAGTCAGTAAATGCCTTCGCGATTGGCGATGGTTCCAGGGGTTTTATGATCCGGACGGATCGGGCGGCGCAAGGCGTTCTCCCACGGCGCGATGCACATCGGTCGCCATGCGGATCGCTTCTTCTGCATCGCGCGCACTGTAGAACTCGGCGGGGATAACGTCCTGGAGCGCATTGGGATAGCGCGCTTCGACGTAATAGTAGTCCAGTGTCTTGACGGTTTCCTTCAGACCGGCAAAAAAGGGGTCATAACGCGCGGCGAGGTCGCAGAGTTTGAAGATTGAATGGGTGAAGATGAGTTCTTCTCCCTGGCTGAAGAGATACGCTTTCAGCGCCTTTTCCGCCGTTTGCTGCGCCAGAAAACAGCACGTGTCATACTTCCCGGCTTGCGCCGCAATGGGAAGGAAGGCGAGATCGGCGCTCGCCTGACGCCACCAGCGGTCGGATTCACGTTGTGGGTCGTTCATAGATCACCTGACTGTGGTGCAGCGCGTGTTTCCAGAACGGTCTCTGTCGTGCGCGCTCGAAATCGGTTATGCTGTACGCCAGAATATCAACGCCTTCGCTGCTGTCGATGACACTGTACACCCAGCGCGTCAACTCGCGCGGCGAGCGGGGATCATCGAACAGCGCCAGCAGATCGATGTCGCTGAACAGCGAGATATTGCCGCGCGCCACCGAACCGAAGAGAATAACCCTGACGGCGCCGAGCGCGCCGATCTGTTCCGCCAGACGGCGGGCTTCGTTCAGTAATGTTTCGCGGCGCTGCGGCGATGCGCGCATAAGAGTACGCACCAGAACTGAACACTGACAACCGGAACCTGCTCTCGTGCTGAAGGGTATGATAACACACTGGAAGGACGCACCGCTGTCGCAGGCGGCGATGCGGAACTCCTGCTATCCTGTCGGCGTCTTGAGAGTACAGATGCTCTGTGACGCAAGGAGAGATGATGATATGCCTCCGCTCTACCGCCGGTTTGCGATCCTGTTGATACTTGCGGTGACTCTCGCCGCATGCGGCGGACCGCGCCCGCAACCAACCCCAACCCCGGTGACTGCGCAACCCACTCCGGTTGCCCCGCAACGGGATATTCCCCCACCGCCGGATCGCGCGGCGCCGATCCTGGTCGCCCGCTCGCCCGAACCGGGACAGGCGCTCGATCCGGGCGCGCCGATTGAACTGGTCTTCGACCGTCCGATGGATCGCGCGTCGGTTGCGGCGGCGCTGAATATCGCCGGGGTGACCGGCGCGATTGAATGGCGCGATGCGCGCACGGTGCGCTTCGTTCCGTCCGCGCCACTGCAACGCGCTTCCACGTATGAGGTGTTCCTGCGCGAAACGGCGAAAGGCGCGGACGGCTTGCCACTCGCGGCGCCGGTGCGCTTCCGCTTCGCCACTGCTGGATTCCTCGAGGTCGGGCAGGTGATCCCTGCTGACGGCGCGGCTGATGTGCAGCCCAATTCGACCATCACGGTCTTCTTCAACCGTCCGGTTGTGCCGCTCACGGCGATCGAGTCGCAGGCGAACCTGCCGCAACCGGTGACATTCGACCCGCCGATCGCGGGGCGCGGGGAATGGCTGAATACCGCCATTTATACGTTCGTCCCGGCAGCGCCGCTTGCCGGCGGCGCGACCTACACCGGACGCATCGCCGCAGGTCTGACCGATGTGACCGGCAATCCGCTCCAGTCGGAGTACACCTGGCGTTTCACCGTCGCCCGTCCGCAGGTGGTGATGATTGACCCATCCGATGGCGCAACCCTTGTGCCACTGCAACCACGCATCACGTTGCGCTTCAATGTGCCGGTCGATCCTGCATCGGCGCGCGCCGCATTTCGTCTGAGTCAGCCGGATGGCGCCCCTATTCCTGGCGATCTCCAGATTGACGGTGAGACGCTGGTGTTCACGCCGTCGCAGCGGCTGGACTTCGAGACGCGCTACACGGTCGAAGTGGCTGCCGGTCTGACGGGTGTTTCCGGCGGTCTCGGCATGGCAAACGATTTTCGCGCAACCCTGCAAACGGTTCCACGATTGCGCATTCTAGAGACCGATCCGCGCGATGGCGAGACGGATGCGCGGCGCGGCGGTTTGACGATCCGGTTCAATGCGCCGGTCGATCCGGCGACGGTGCTGCCGAATGTTGCGATCACGCCACAGCCGACGGAGGTGTACACCTATTTCAATGAGTATGACAATACGTTCTTCATCAGTTTCGACACGCGCCCTTCGACGGCGTATACGATTGCGATCGGACCGGATATCGCCGATCCTTACGGGAGTCGCACCGGTCAGTCCCTGACGGTGCGCTTCCGCACTGCGCCGCTGGATCCATGGGTCTATCCGCTGACACCCGGTTTCATCACGACGTTCGACGCTAACCGCGCGCCCCGGATTGCGCTGATGGCAACCAATGTCACCAGTGCGTCGCTGAGGCTCTACCGTCTGCCGATCGAGGCGCTGCTGCGCCGCGACATCCTCGGACCCGATGGTGCATCCCCTGCTTCCGGCGCGACGCTTGTGCGCAGCTGGCGCGAGCAGTTCAGCGTGCCGCGTGATGAACCGACGCCGGTGCGCGTCGATCTGGTCGAGGGGGGTGGTCGCCTCGATCCTGGACTGTACCTGCTGCTGCTGGATCTTCCCTCCGGCTATCCTGAGGCGCGAGTGCTGGCAGTGTCGCCGCTGCACCTGACACTGAAGGCGGCGGAACGCAATGCGCTGGTGTGGGCGAATGACCTGACGACCGGCGCGCCGGTTTCCGGTCTGACGCTGGAGTTGTTCGATGAGCAGGGCGGTTCGCTTGGAACGGCGACCACCGACGCGAATGGGGTGGCGACGGCGACGCTCAACCGCACCCAATACCGTGGAATGATCGCAGTGGCGCGGCAACCGTTCGCCATTTTCGGCGCAGACTGGAGCGCCGGCGTCAGCCCATGGGATTTCAGCCTCCCGGCATCATTCGATCTGCCAGAAGTCATCGCCTATGTCTACACCGACCGCCCGATCTATCGTCCCGGTCAGCGGGTGTGGTTCAAGGGCGCAGTGCGCGCCGATAACGATGTGCGCTACACCCTCATGCAGGGGTTGAACGCGGCGCAGGTCACGGTCTACGATGCCGCTGGCGAAGCGGTCTTCCAGCAGGCGGTGAATCTGAACCAGAACGGCGCCTTCGACGGCGGGTTCACGCTGGCGAATGGCGCGCCGACTGGTGAGTACGCTATCAGTCTGAATATCGGCGGTCAGGTGTTCCGTTTCCCCTTCCAGGTCGCCGCTTACCGTCCGCCGGAGATCGAAGTCACGGTGACGCCGCGCGCTGCTGAGGTTGTGCGCGGCACGCCAACCGATGCGACGGTGCGCGCCGGGTATTTCTTCGGCGCGCCAGCCGCGAACCTGCCGGTGCAGTGGAATGCGCTGGCGGAACCGTTCGCGCCTGCGCCCGATTGGGCAGGCAGGTACACCTTCGGCGAATATGGCGATCTGTGGATTTGCCGTTTCTGCTGGTGGGTTCCATCGCCTCCGCCGCAACCGATCCTCTCCGGCAGCGCGACGACCGATGCGCAGGGGGAGGCGATCATCAGTCTGCCGGGTGAACTGCGCGACTCGGAAGGGAATGTCATCACGCGCAGCGTGCGCCTCACCGTCGAGGCGACCGTCACCGGGCGCGACAATCAGGCGATCAGCGGGCGCAGCACCGTCATCGTGCATGCCAGCGACCTGTACGTCGGTCTGGCGCCGCGCGCGTATGTCGGCAGGGCAGGCGTTGCGCAGCAGATCGATCTGGTGACGATCGACACACGCGGCAATCGTCTGGCAAACCGCACGGTCGAAATCGAACTGGTGCGCACCACGTGGGAGAACCGCTTCGTGCAGGATGACGCTGGCGGACGGTGGGAATCGCGCGAGGTGCGCGAGCCTGCCAGCACGCAGACGGTCACGACCGACGGGAATGGCGATGCAGTCATTTCGTTTACCCCCGACAAAGGCGGCGCTTATCTGGTGCTGGCGCGCACACGCGACGCTGGCGGGCGCGAGGCGCGTTCATCGCTCTACGTCTGGGTGTACGGCGGCGATGCGCTCTGGCTGCGCGAGAATAACGACCGCATCAACCTGATCGCCGACAAAGGCGAGTATCGCCCCGGCGAGACGGCGACCATCCTCATCCCCTCGCCGTTCACCGGACCGCACTGGGCGCTGCTGACCGTCGAGCGCGGCGGTGTGCTGAGCCACGAGGTGCGCCGGGTCAGCGGCGGCAGCCTGGTCTATCAACTGCCGATCACCCCAGAGCACGCGCCGAACATTTTCGTCTCGGCGGTGCTGTTCGCGCCGCCCGACAGCAATGGCGCACCGGCGGATTACAAGGTCGGCATCCTGCCGCTGAGCGTGACACCCGTCCTGCAAACCTTGCAGGTCGCCGTGACAACCACAACGCCACAGGCAGCGCCTGGCGACACGGTGCAGTTTGAGGTGCGCGTCACTGATGTGACAGGCGCGCCGGTGGCGGCGGAACTGTCGCTCGACCTGGTCGACAAAGCGGTGCTGTCGCTGCAACCGCGCGAGCCAGACGCGATCGTGCAGGCATTCTACGGTCGTCGTCCGCTGGGGGTGTTTACCGGCGCCGGGCTGTCGGTCGCCGCCGAGCGATTCGAGCGGTTGCTGGACGAGGCGCAACGCAATGCGCCTCCGGGCGCGGGCGCGGCTGGACCGGAGGCTGCCGTACCGATGGTCGGGGCAGCGCCGACAGAAGCGCCGGCAGCGGCAATGCCTGCGCGCGCAGGAGACGCCGCACTTCAACAGGGATTGACCATCCGCCAGGAGTTTGCCGATACCGCATTCTGGCAGGCGATTGTGGCGACCGATGCCAGCGGGCGCGCCAGCGTGCAGGTGACGCTGCCCGACAACCTGACGACGTGGGTGATGCGCGGCGTGGCGCTCACCGCCGATACGCGCGTCGGCGAAGGGACCGGCGAACTGATTAGCACCAAACCGCTGCTGATCCGTCCGGTCACGCCGCGTTTCTTCGTCGTCGGTGATGTGGTGGAGCTGACGGCGAATGTCAGTAATCGCACGAATGCGCCACTGGCGACAGAGGTGACACTGGGCGCCGATGGGGTGACGGTCAACGCGCCAATCACGCAGACGATCCAGGTTCCGGCGAACGGCGAGGCGTCGGCGACCTGGCAGGTGACCGTCCTCGATGTCGAGGCGGTCGATCTGGTGTTCAGCGTAGTATCCGGTCAGCTGAGCGATGCGGCGCGACCGCGGATCGCCAGCGCGCCAGGTGGACGCATTCCGGTCTATCGCTACAGCGCACCGCAGACGGTTGCGACCGGTGGGCAGATCGACACGGCAGGCGCGCGGGTCGAGGCGGTGGCATTGCCGCCGAATGTCGATGCGCGCCTGGGAGAACTGCGCGTTCGGATCGATCCCTCGCTGGCAGCCGGCGTGCTCGACGGCTTGCGGGCGCTGGAGGAATACCCGTATGAGTCGGTCGATGCAACCGTGTCGCGCTTCGTGCCGAGTGTGGCTGCGCTGCGGGCGCTGCGTCAGTTGGGCGTGGCGAATGCCGAACTGGAGGCGCGTTTGCCAGCGCTGGTGACCGATGCGCTCGACCGGCTCTCCCTGTGGCAGAACGCAGACGGCGGATGGGGCTGGTGGGCGGAGGATGAGAGCAATCCGTATATGAGCGCGTATGTAGTGTTCGGCATGCTGCGCGCGCGCGAAGCAGGTTTCACCGTGCGTGATGATACACTGGCGCGCGGGATGGAGTATCTCGTCGCGCAACTCGCCGACGACGCCGATGTGCGCACTGTGCAGCAGGCGAACCGGCAGGCATGGCTGCTCTACGTGCTTGCCGATGGCGGCAGACCGGACGGCAGACGGATGGATGCGCTCTACAACAACCGCGAGCGCCTGGGCGTGTATGGCAAAGCGCTGCTGGCGCTGGCGATCCACCGCGTCAATGCCAGCGATGCCCGCCTGAAAACCCTGCTTTCCGATCTGAACAATTCTGCAATTGTGAGCGCGACCGGGGTCCACTGGGAAGAAGCCGGGCGAGACTATTGGGCGTTCAGCAGTGACATGTGCAGTAGCGCGATTGCGCTCCAGGCGCTCGTGCGGCTCGACCCGCAGAACCAGATCATCCCCAACGCCGTGCGCTGGCTCATGGTCGCTCGCCGCGGCGACGCCTGGCTCTCAACCCAGGAGTCGACGTGGGCGCTGCTGGCGCTGACCGACTGGATGGCGCTGACCGGCGAACTCAGCGGCGACTACGACTATGCCGTCTGGCTGAACGGCAACGAACGCATCGCCGGTCGCATCGACGCCACCAACGTCATGTCGCCGACGGTTGTGCGCATCCCGACGACCGACCTGTTGACCGGCGATCCATCGCTGGTGGCAGTGGGGCGCAGCGAAGGACCGGGGCGGCTGTACTACGCCGCGCACCTGAACCTTGCGTTGCCAGCCGATCAGGTGCAGGCGCTCGACCGGGGCATTGCCGTGACACGCCGCTATGTGGCGGCAGACTGCACCGACGGACCGCGTTGCCCCACGCTGACCAGCGTCAAAGCTGGCGACACCGTGCGGGTCGAACTCTCCATCGTTGCAGAGCGCGATCTCTCCTACGTGCAGGTGACAGACCCACTCCCCGCCGGTGGCGAAGCCATCGACCCGACCCTGGCGACAACCGCGATCGCCACACATGTCGGACCGACACTCCAACCGGCGCCGGACGCTACGACGCCGTACTTCTGGTGGTGGTGGCGCTGGTACGACCGGATTGAACTGCGCGACGAAAAGGTTGCACTGTTCGCCGATTACCTGCCGCGTGGCGCCTACCTCTTCAGTTACACCTTCCGCGCCGTGCAACCCGGCGAATATCGTGTTATTCCGACTATCGCGCAGGAGAGTTTCTTCCCCGAAGTGTTCGGAAGGTCGGATGGGCAACTGTTCACCATCACGCGGTAAGTCTTAAAAAAGCGGTATAATCAGGTTCTGTCAGCACAGCACAAGCGGAGGTCTGCGACCTCCGCCTTATTTTCGCCGGAGGTTCTCATGGCTCCCCAACCTGTACGCACGGTGATGATCGGATGTGGCGGCATGGCGCGTTACCATCTGCGCACCATGTATGAACTACGCGGCAGCACGCAGATTGTTGCCGTATGCGAACCGTCGCCATCCGCTTATGAAGCCACTGCTGCCCTCTTCGAGCAGGCTGGCGTCGCGCCGCCGCCCAACGAGCCGGACCTGGAGAAACTCCTCGCGGAGTATCGCGGCAAACTGGACGCAGCGTTCATCATCACGCCCCATGCCTATCATCACAATCAGGCAAAGGTATGCATGGAAGCCGGTCTCGACGTGCTGCTCGAAAAACCAATGGTCATGAACGCCGACGAGGCGCTCAGCCTGATCGAAACCCGTGATCGCACCGGACGATTGCTGGTGGTCGCGTTTCCTGGAAGCCTCTCGCCCAATGTGCGTACCGCTGTCGCACTGCTACGTTCCGGCGCATTCGGTCGTCTGCTGACGATCAGCGGCGTCGTCTGGCAGAACTGGGGACCGATGACCGTCGGTTCATGGCGACAGCAACCAGAGTTGTCCGGCGGCGGGTTCCTGTTCGATACCGGCGCGCACCTGTTGAACACCGTCGTCGATCTGGCAGGCGAGGATATCGCCGAGGTTGCGGCATACCTGGACAATCAGGGGCGTCCGGTTGAAACGCTGGGCACCGTCATTGCACGCTTGCGGTCAGGGGCGTTGATCACGCTGCATGCGTGTGGCGAAGCCATTCCGTCGTGCCATTCGGACGTGCGGGTCTTCTGCGAGCGCGCCATTCTGTACACCGGGGTCTGGGGCGAGCGGCTCGAGGTGCAGTACAACGGCGACAAACCGCCAGCTGCGATCCCTGTGCCCGAATCGCGCGGCGTATGGGAACAGTTCCTGGCGGTACGCGCCGGCAAACAGGAGAACCCATGCCCGCCGGAAGTGGGACTGCGGATGGCGCGTCTGTGGGATGCCATCCAGGCGTCGGCTGCGCGCGGCGGCGCATCGGTTCGTGTCGTTGAAGGTTGAAGGTTGGAAGGTTGAAGGTTGGAAGGTTGAAGGTTTTCCGGCGACACCCGCGCCATTCCTGGTTGATCCGTCCCAGGCACAGGGCAAACCCTGTGCCTTCGCACAAAACGCGGTATGGTACAATACGCGGGATGGAAGTTAAAGAAGGCGTCCCAACCGAGCATATGCCCGGTGAAACATCCGATATTTATCACGCTTATGCGCCCTTCTACGACGGGAGTGGTCAGATCCGATTTGCAGTCCTGTTCGCTCACTACCTCCTGGGCGACATCCTGCCCCGGCATCCGGTCGCCGGGCGCCGGGTTCTTGATCTCGCCTGCGGCACGGGAACCCTGGCGCTCGTTCTTGCCGACGCCGGATGGCAGGTCATCGGCATCGACCGATCGCCAGCAATGCTCGCAATTGCACGCAACCGCGCGCAAACAGTGGAACCCGCCTTCCGTCCATGCTTCATCGAGGCGGATATGCGACGATTCTGGCAGACAGCAGACCGGGGCATTGATTGCGAGTGGTTCAACCAGGTGCAGCCAGATTCCTTTCATCTGGTCACCTGCACCTACGACAGCCTCAACTATATGCTGACCGAAGAAGACCTGGCGGCGTGCTTCGCAACCGCTGCCAAAGCACTGGTTTCAGGAGGATTGTTCCTTGGAGACATGAACACGCGCCACTTTCTCGAGCATGAGTGGGGCGAGGTTGAGATCATCGAACGGCCCGGTTTCATTCAGATCAATCGCAGTCGTTTCGACCCGGAAACCGCCTGTTCGACAATGCGCCTGATCGGGTTTGTCGGTAACGACGATGACGGGTACGAACGCTTCGAGGAGATCCATGTCGAACGCGCCTATCCGCCAGAAACGGTCGCAGCATTGATCACCGGCGCCGGGTTGATGATCGAAGCAGTGTATGATTGTTTCACCACGCAACCGATCAGCGAGCGCACGCAGCGCATTGTATGGGTTGCCCGGAAGCGGTAGGCGCCTGTGAAGAAGGTCATTGTTGTCACAACCGGCGGGAGTATTGCATTCAAACGCAACGCAGCAACCGGCGCCATCGTTCCAATCGATGGCGAGGATATGCTCGCCCAACTGATGAACAGCGGCATTGCGGCAGAATTCAGCGAATTCAGCAGTCTGCCGGGCAGCCACATTACTCCAGCTCAGGGGTTGGAACTCGCGCGCCAGATTGATACGCTCCTGGACGACGAGACGGTGTCTGGCGTCGTCGTCACGCATGGAACCGATACGCTGGAAGAGACGGCATATCTCCTCGATCTGACCATCAGCCGTGACAAACCGGTGATCATCACCGGCGCTGCGCGTCCTCCAACGACCCCTGGCTACGATGGTTTGTCCAATCTCGCCAGCGCTATCCATGTCGCGGCAGCAACGGAAGTGCGCGAGACTGGCGTGCTGGTTGTGTTTGCCGGACAGATCTTCGCTGCCGCCGACGTGCAAAAGATATACAATCAATCCATCGAGGCGTTTGCCGCGCCCGGATCGGGTCCGATCGGCTGGATCGTGGCAGATCGCATCTGGTTGCGTCACCGTCCGGCGCAGCGGATGCACATTCCCTGTATGCACCTCGAAGAGCGGGTCGATCTCATCACCCTCGGTCAGGGAAGTGACGACCGGTTGCTGCGCCATGCAATTGCCGATCGCGTAGCCGGGATCGTCATCGAAGCATTTGGCAGCGGTCGCGTGCCTCCCTGGTGGTTGCCCGCCATTCAGGAAGCGCTTGCGCAACGCATTATGGTCGTGATTGCGACGCGCACCGGTAATGGTGTTCTGTACGATGAGTACGGCTACGTTGGCGCCTACCATGACCTTGCCCGCCTGGGAGTGCTGTTCGCCCATCACCTGAACGGTCCAAAAGCGCGGATCAAACTGATGCTGGCGTTGGGCGCGGTGCGCCGTCCGGAGGATGTGCGCGTCTGGTTCCCGTAGGGTATCGTTGCCCGATCCACGATGGAGCGCCGAACAATGAGCGCGTCACAGAATGGCATAGTGCAATGAATGCAGAACTGGTGATCTATGCTGCTCACGATCGACATTGGCAACACGAATATCAAAATCGGCGTCTATCAGGATGAGCGTCTCACGGCGCACTGGCGTGTTACGACGGAACGCCATCGGCTTGCTGACGAATACCTGGTGCTCTTGCACAATCTGTTCGACCTTGGCGGCATCGATCCGCGTGAGATTGATGGGTGCGCCATCTCGTGCGTGGTGCCGCCGCTGACCGGTGAGTTCCGCACGCTGTGCCGCACCTACTTCCGTGTCGAGCCGCTGATGGTCAACGCAACAACGCCAACCGGGCTGCGCTACAACGTCGATACGCCTGCTGAGCTTGGCGCCGACCGGATCGCCAACTCGCTGGCAGCCTTCCGCCGGTATGGCGGTCCGGTCATTGTGCTGGCATTCGGCACGGCCACCACCTTCGATGTGATCACCGCCGATGGCGAGTATATCGGCGGTGCGATTGCTCCCGGCATCGGCATTTCCGCCGATGCGCTCTTCCGCCTGGCGGCGAAGCTCTATCAGGTCGAACTGGTGCGTCCGCCGAGTGTTATCGGGAAGAATACGATCCATCATATGCAGTCGGGTGTCATCCTGGGATATGCCGGGCTGGTCGAGGGATTGGTGAATCGAATGCAGGCTGAACTGGGCACATCCTGCCCGGTGGTGGCTACGGGGGGATTGGCGGAATTGATCGCCGCCGAAACTGAAGCCATTACCACGGTTGAACCGTATCTTACGCTGGAAGGATTGCGACTGATCTACGAAATGAATCGCTCATGAGCACAACAGTGTTACCGCCGCCCGACAAAAAAGCCGAATATGTCGAGCGGATGTTCAGCCGGATTGCGCCCGGCTACGATACCATGAACGGCATCATAACCCTGGGGTTGGACCGGGAGTGGCGCGCGACGACGGTTGCCCTTGCCGCGCCGCCGAGTTGCGGTCGCGCGCTCGATATTGGCACCGGCACCGGCGACTTCCTGGTGGAACTGACGGCGTGGATGCCGGACGGACTGGCGGTCGGGGTGGATTTTACCGTGCCGATGATGCGCGCTGGTCTCCCCAAGATCAGGGACAGACGCGCAGTGTTTGTGGCGGGTGACGCACTGAAGCTGCCGTTCGCCGATGAGAGTTTCGACGCCATCACAACCGGCTTTACCCTGCGGAATGTGACCGACATTGCCGCAGCATTCCGCGAAATGTGGCGGGTCGCGCGTGTCGGTGCAACCGTCGCGTGCCTGGAAGTCGCCCGCCCGCGCCACCCGCTGCTGCGAGCAGGACACTGGTTCTATTTCCAGCGGATTGTGCCGTTGATGGCGCGCGCGCTCGGCGCCGATCCTGAAGCCTACACCTACCTGCCGCAGTCGGCGCGCATTTTCCCGCCGCCGGAAGAACTGGCGCAGATCATGCGCGCAGCCGGCTGGAGCGACGTGACGTACCGCCTGGTGGGGTTGGGGGCGGCCGCCATCCATACCGGCATCAAACGCGGGTAACACTGCCCGGAGGTCGCTATGCCTCGCCACGATGACGAAACCGAAGAAGAGGAGGAACGACCGCGTCCGCTCCGCCGCCGGGAACTGCGCCGCGAGTCGCTGATGGAGCGTCGCCTGCGCCGCGCGCGCGGTGAAGATGTGGACGATGTAATCGAAGAGGAGCCGCTGTATCTCCCGTATGACCCGGTCAGAACGGTTCGCTACGGTGTGCCGCTGGCGGGAGGAGGATGCGCGGCGACGGCGCTGTACGTGGCGCTCGGCGCCATCACCGTCGTGCTGCTGCTTATGCTCTTCTGGCAACAGGTCGTTGCGACATTTGCGCCGAATGTGCCGCAGCAGGTCTTGCAGGTGATTGCAACCCCCACGCCGACAATCCGTGATCGGGGCGGCGCGATTCAGCAGATGAAGAACCTCAACCGCCTGGAAACGCAGCGTTTCTCTATCGAGCGGGTGGTCGAAGCTTCAACAGCGCGGGGTGATCCGCTCGACGCGCTCCTTGGCGAGCGCCTGCTGCTGATCGCCAGCGGCGATGTGGTTGCCGGGGTCGATCTGAGCAAACTGACCGAGCGCGACATCATCATTTCGCCTGATGGCGCCAGCGTCACGCTTACCCTTCCCGCCTCCGAAATTTTCAGCGCGCGCCTGAACAACGAACGCACCCGCGTCTACGACCGCCAGACACGCCTGCTCACCCAACTGACCGGCGGACAGGATCCGAACCTGGAGACGCAGGCGCGCCAGGAGGCGGAACGCCAGATTCTGGCAGCGGCATGCGAAAATGGCATCATGCAGCGCGCCGCCGATGAAGCCAAACGCTCGATGGAGCAGTTTCTCCGCCTGCTCGAATTCGAGCAGATCACCGTGATTGCAACGCCGGGACCGTGCGTTGTTGAACAGCGGTAAAGATGCTCCTATAATCATTTTGCGGCAATGAATGTCGTTGTCGCTCCTATTTGATCGTATCAAAGGCAGGACATGGCTGAACAACGCATATTCACATTAGAAAATGTTACCATCTACCATCAAGACGCTGCTCTCGTTTACCAGGATTGGCCAACTCCCGATGTCATTATTTCTGATGGCGGATATGGGGTGTCAGGGTTTAAGGGCGACGCCAGAGAACCTGCGGAACTGAAAGCGTGGTATCTCGGTCATATCCAATCGTGGTCGCGCTACTCCAGACCCGGCACAACGCTCTGGTTCTGGAACACCGAGATTGGATGGGCGATCGTACATCCAGTGCTCGACGAGCATGGCTGGGAGTATGTTGGGTGCAATATCTGGAATAAGGGTATTCAACATATTGCCGGCAATTGTAATTTGCCGGTCTTGAAAGGTTTTCCGGTCGTTACAGAGGTCTGCGTACAATATGTTCGACGTGCAGAATTTTACCATGAAGGAGAATTATTAAGTTTGAAAGAATGGCTGAGAAATGAATGGGAAAGAACAGGTTTGCCAATGTACAAAACCAATGAGGCTTGCGGGGTAATAAATGCCGCATCGAGAAAGTATTTTACACGAGATCATTTATGGTACGCTCCTCCACCTGAAATATTCGAACGAATGGTCAAATACGCCAACAAATACGGCAACCCCAAAGGAAGGCCTTATTTTTCATTTGACGGAAAAAGACCAGCAAATCAGGATGAATATAAAAGAATATTCCCTACATTCAAAGGGAGATATGGAGTAACTAATGTCTGGAATCATCCTCCTCTCCATAACGAAGAAAGACTTAGAATACGAGGATCAGGGAAGTATGCTCACTTGAATCAAAAGCCAATCAAGTTGATTGAACTTATCATTGAAGCCTCTTCTAATCCAGGAGATGTTATATGGGAACCTTTTGGCGGTCTTTGCACAGCAGGGTTGGTTTCCTGCCTGATGTCCCGAATAGCCTATTGTGCAGAAATTGATGAACATATTTTCAAAATGGCGGTTTCCAGGATGGAAGAGCAAGTTCAAAAAGCCAGACAACAACCTCTCCTACTTGAACATCTGACTCAATATGAGGTCAACTGATGGAAATACCACAGCGAGTTATACCTGATACAAGTTGGCGGTACTTTGATGTTTGGGACTCGACAAAGTCTCTACTGTACTCAATTCCAAACCACTTCCAGTCTGATCTGTCAATTAGAGGAGTAAATGTAACCGAAATATTTTCAGTAGGCGCGCTTTTTTCTGGCATTCTGGAAACACAGATCGTTGAAACCTTGAACAGGATGAGAGAAATATGGGACAAGGATGCAAAATACTTTCCTTACTCCTTCGTCAGACAACCCCAAAATTTCCCTGACGTTTTGCTTATAAGAACGGCGGGTGGAGAAGAACCTAAGAGTAAAGATATCCTCTTTGGGATAGAACTCAAATCGTGGTATATTCTTAGCAAGGAAGGCGAACCAAGTTTCAGGTATCAGATAACCCCAGCTGCATGCGCCGATGCTGACTTGCTCGTGATAGTTCCCTGGATTCTCTCTGATGTGGTATCAGGAGCCCCCAAACTATTTCAACCATGGATTGAATCTGCAAGATATGTTGCGGAGTACCGCAATTTCTACTGGCAAGAATCGAGAAAGCAAAGAAATAAAAACCCAAACATTCGCACTCCCAAAGACACAAAACACCATCCTGACATCAGACAGGAGGCAGCTGACGAGGCAGAGGAGGATAAAGGAGGAAATTTCGGAAGGATAGCAAGAACAAATATTATCAATCAATACATCAACTCACTAAAGGACAGATCTTATCTTGGTATCAAAATATCTCATTGGATAGAGTTTCTTAAAGCCGTATCGGATACAAGTGCAGATATCGAGATAGAAAGAAAGATCAGGGCAATAAAAGAAAAAGTTCAAACAAGAGAAGACTGTTCAGAAAGAAGCGAGATATTCCTTGAAATCATGGAACTGGTCGAAAAATTATGGAGAGACAATCTGTGCTAAGACTCCTGCCTGATCCGCAAAGTTATACACCATGATCACTCTTCTCTATGACCCGGACGCCGGGACTCTCTTCTGGCGCTTCATCGAAACCGCCGAAGAAGACGCCTCGCTCGAAAGTGAATGCGATGCCACGCTCCTGCTCGATGCGCAGGGGCAGATTATCGGCATCGAACTTGCCCTGGACGAATCGATCAACGATGATGACCTGACCCAGGCGCTGGCGCATCCACAGGTGTCGTTCGATGCGTCGGAACGCACGCTGACCGTCAACCTCGTCGGTGAAGAACCGGCGTCGGTGCAACCGCTGGAGGAGCCAGCCATCCTCGATTTCGACCCGGACGAGCAGTTGCTGGGGTTCGAGGTGCTGCCAGCCGATGAGTTCGAACTGGAACATCGCCTGGAACGCCTGGCGCATTTCCTGGTTCAACGCGACGAGGAGCGTCAGGACGACGGGGAAGAACCGGCAACCGCTCTGCCGCCTGCCACGCGCCCGATGATGCCCGAAGGTCCCCATCGCTCCGGGTTCGTTGCGCTGGTCGGACGCCCCAACGTTGGCAAATCGACGCTGCTCAATGCGCTGCTCGGGCAAAAGGTCGCTATCGTTTCTCCCAAGCCGCAAACAACGCGCACTGCCATTCGCGGGATTCTGAGTCGTCCTGATGCCCAGATCGTTTTTGTGGATACACCCGGCATCCACGAGCCGCGTAACCGCCTTGGCGCGTATATGGTCAAACAGGCACGCCGCGCCATCCCCGACGCCGATGTGGTCTGCATGGTAGTGGATATCTCGCGCCCGCCGGGAAGCCTCGATGAACGGATTGCCGCGCTGGTGCGCAAAGCGCAGGCGCGTCGCATGCTGGTGCTCAACAAGATCGACCTCCCCACCAGATCCGGGAATGAACACCTGCAAGCGTACCGTGCCCTTGCCCCATGGGATATGGAAGTCGCCGTCTCGGCGTTGCGCGGTCAGGGTCTCGATGCCCTGGTGGACGAGATTGTGCGCCTGCTGCCGGAAGGTCCGCCCCTCTACCCGGAAGGACAGGTGACCGATCAGAGCGAACGCGAACTGGCTGCCGAACTGGTGCGCGAGCAGGTCTTGCGCCATACGCAGCAGGAAGTGCCCCACAGCGTGGCGGTCGAAGTCGAAGAGTGGGAAGAGAAAGAAAAGATCACCTACATTCGGATGACCATCCTGGTTGAACGCGAGTCGCAAAAAGCCATCCTGATCGGCGCCGGCGGCAGTATGCTCAAGAAGATTGGCAGCGGTGCGCGCCTCGCCATTGAGGACATGCTTGGACGACCCGTCTATCTCGATCTGTGGGTCAAAGCGCGCGACCACTGGCGCGATGACCCGAATGCGCTTCGCTGGCTCGGATACACTGAATAGAAAGCACTGCGATGGAACGCAAGTGGTGGGCGCTGCTGGCGGTGGCGACTGGCGTGTTCATGAGTACGATCGATGGCTCGATCGTCAACATTGCACTCAAAACGTTGCAGGAGTCGTTTGGCGCCGGATTGCACGAAGTCGAATGGGTGGTGCTGGCATATTTGCTGGGAATTACCTGTTTGCTGCCGGGTATGGGGCGTCTGGGCGATATGATCGGCAAACGGAGCGTCTACCTGATCGGTTTCGTCGTGTTCACCATCAGTTCGGCGTTGTGTGGTCTGGCGTGGAGCATCGGCGCACTGGTCGGGTTTCGCGTGTTGCAGGCAATCGGCGCTGCAATGATCCAGGGCGTTGGCGCGGCGCTGCTGGTGGAAGCTTTCCCGCCCTCTCAACGTGGACAGGCGCTCGGTTATATCGGCACGGCGGTTGCTGCCGGCATCCTGACCGGTCCAGTGCTGGGCGGCGCGCTGATCGATGCAGTTGGGTGGCAGGCGATCTTTTTCGTCAATATCCCAATCGGCATTGCCGCAATTGCGTTGATATTGTACGCGCTTCCCTCCGACCGCACGCATACCACGCAACGGTTCGATCTGGTCGGCGCAGCGCTGCTGGGTATCGGGCTGCTGCTCGTGCTGCTGGCATTGACCGAGGGGCAGGTCTGGGGCTTCGATGACTGGCGCACACTGGCGGCGCTGGGAAGCGGCAGCGCGTTGCTGGTCTGTTTTGTGTGGTGGGAATATCGCGCGTCGGCGCCGATGATCGACCTCCGCCTCTTTCGCACGCCAGCCTTCAGTTTCAGTTTGATGGCAGCCTTTCTGATCTTTCTGGCAGGCGCTTTCAATTTCCTTCTGATCCCCTACTATCTGCAAAAGGCGCTCGGATATTCGCCGCAAACAACCGGATTGACCCTGATCGCTTCACCGCTGATCCTGTCCCTCGTATCGCCGATCAGCGGGCGATTGTCGGATCGGTTCGGCGCGCGCTGGTTGGGGATCATCGGTCTGACGCTGACTGCTGCCGGTTTGTTGAGTATGGCAACCCTCACGACCGACAGTTCACAAATGGATGTGGTGCTGCGCCTGATGCTGATCGGCGCCGGTTTCGGTCTGTTCCAATCGCCGAACAACAGTCTGATCATGGGAAGCGTTGCGCGGGCGAACCTGGGCGTTGCGGGAAGCCTGCTGGCGGTTATGCGCACGCTTGGGCAGACAACCGGGGTTGCGATTGCCGGAGCGATCTGGGCAATACGGGTAACTGCGGCAGCCGGACAGCAGTACGAACCGATCACCGCCGCTCCGCCGTTTGCGCTGGTCGCCGGTATGCACGATGCCATGCTGGTCGCAGCGTTCCTGGCGGCGCTGGCGATTGTGCCGACACTGGTGCGTGGGCAACACTCCGGGGAGCAGCAGCGTGACGTGGTGCGCCCGGTGAAGGTGGAAGGGTGAAAAGCAAAGGTTCACCGGGGCGCTTTTTTCCGCTCGACCACTTCCCTGTACACCTCCTCGTGTCGTCGGGCGATCTCTTCCCAGGAAAACTGTGCTGCCAGCGCTGCGCCACCGGCGCTCAGACGCGCCCGCAACGTCGGGTCGCTCGCCAGCAGCGCAATGGCATCAGCCAGCGCCGCAGCATCTCCCGCAGGCGTCAGCAGAACATGGGTTTTATCAATGAGAGCAGCGGCGCCGGGCGTCGTGATCGTCGGCACGCCGTGCGCCAGCGTCGCCAGCAGGCTCCCCCGGCGAAACGAAGCGCCATCGACGAACGGCAACGCAGCCAGATCAGACGCCAGCAGGTGTGCTGAAACCGTCGCTTCATCGCAGTACCCGGTTGTGTGAACACGATCTTCCAGCCGCGCATCAGCGATCTGCTTCAGTACCTCACCGGCAAAGGCGCGGTCGTGGGGCGCTGTCGCTTCACCACCGATCACCAGCAGGCGAAAGGTGTCCGGCAGATGCGTCAACGCCTGCACCAGCGTGTCGATCCCCTTGCTCCGCGAGATCAGACCAAAATAGGCGATCAGCGTCTTCCCCGGTGTGATGCCCAGACGTGCGCGCCACGCCTGGCGATCATAGGCGGGCGGCGGCGCAACGGTCACATTCGCGCCGATAGGGATGGCTGCCAGCACATGACGTCCCTGTCCCGCGCCCCAGCCCTGTAGCAGCGCCGCGTCAACCTCGTTCGTCGCAACTGCGGCATCGGCGTCGATCAGGAGCCGTCGCGTAACCCAATTGCGGATCGGACCAGCCTTCGGAAACAGATAGGGGGGCAGCAGATCATGCGCCGTCGCCACAATGCGCGGGCGATTCGTCCATGAGCGCAACCGCCAGGGTAACAGATTGATCGCCGGATGCATGCCGTATGCTCCGGTCTGATACTGAATATGCAGAATATCCGGCTTCAGATCGACCAGCGCACGGCGTACAACATACCAGCAGCGCCAGTTCCACCTGCGCAACGGCAATCGGACGACCTGCACCTTCTGCTGCCCATCCGGATCGCCCCCGACGCCGGTCAGTACGGTTACGTCATGCCCCCGCTGAAGGAGCGCCGTCCCCAGATTGCGGGTATAGTCGCCAACACCGCCGGGCATCGGCGGGTATTCGGCGCTCAGCAGCACAATCTTCATAAACACCGGTTGTTTTGAGAGCGATCTGTCATGTACGCACCGATATGGTAGCGCACTATCGGTGCTACTATATCCCCACCGCTGTGCATTTTTGCAGTGAAGGGTACGCTCTCAATCCTCCAACACACTCCGAGGTTTGCGCCCATGCGCCCTTCAGACAACAGCAACTCAGGCGCGGATCCATGGTGAGGTGACATGATGCTGGAAAGACGCTCCTTGATCAAACCCGGATTTGTCGGACTGCTTGCACCATTCCTGTTCATCTGTCTCGTCATTATCGCCCGAAGTGTGACGGCATCGGATCAGGAGCCACCGCCGCTCGTGCCGACAGCGACCCCAGCAGTAATGCCCGAACGAACAGACGTCCCGGTTGGACCGGCGCCATTAGTGCTGACGAAGAGCGCCTCAACCACCACCGTAATTCCTGGTCAGTCGTTCACCTACACGCTCCACGTTACCGCCAACCGCGAACAGGCGCGCGTCGAAGTGCGCGACATGCCTGATCCGGGGATCGAGATCGTCAGCACCGACAGTAGCACAGGCTCATGCTCGATTGCCAGCATGGTCATATGCACGGTGCAGGCGGGCGCGAGCAAACCCGCCGTCATCACGATAGTCGTGCGAGCGCGCAACAACGTGGCGCCCAACACCTGGTTGATCGGTCAGGCATTGGCGCAGGACGACCTCAATTTTACCGCAGCGTCCGAGCGTGTCGCAGTCCAGGTTGTCGCGCCGCCCCCCGTCATATCAGCGCCAGTCCCCAGGATGCCAGTGCCGCCCGACAGTGCATCAGCACCTGCCGAAAGGACGCCCGATCAGCCGGCTGCGCCGGAACCCCCTGCTCATACACGCAGAGAGATGAGAACGGCGCCGTCCACTGTTCCCCAATCACCAACTGCGGCTCCACCATTGTTATCACGCGCCGCAGCTGCATTATCGGGCGCCGTTGAGCCAGTGCCGCCATCAACTGGTGCGGAAATGCCCGATCCTGGCGGTGCTCCAGAGTCCTGGCTGGATCTGGTCGTTCCTCGCACCCCCTGAGATCACATCTGGTAGAACACGATGCGTGGTCCTCGCGCCACTCGTCACGGCGGTATATGACCGGCTGCACCACGAAGCGTTGCCAGCAACCGCTCAATCGGGACGAGCGCCGCGATCAGGCGGTCGCGTTCATCGGGCGAAAGGAAGGCGACCTGATCAATCGGCAATGCTTCCAGCAACTGCATCGTGCGTTCGCGCACCACATCGGAAAGGGGCAACGCGCTGGCCGTTGATGGGCGCCGCGTCAGGCGCTGAAGAAATTCTCTGACAGCCGCCTGATCGGTCGAACCCGGCAGCGGGGGCCAGCGCTCTGTATCCGCCCACAGCGGCAGATCGCGCCCGGCGAGCGTCAGGCGGATCTCGCGCTGTTCATATGCCGTTGTCAATACGTCGAGCGTTTGAATGGCGTCGCTATCGGTCAGCCAGTGCGTGTTCGCCACAACAACCGCCCAGCGTCGCCCGCCAATCGTATTGGCGAGTATGTCGAGATGCCAGACGAGCGGGGTCGCGTCCGGCGCTGCCAGGTACCGCCACAGTTCATCATCGCCTTCCGCTGCCAGCGCAGCTGCAAGGGTTTGCAACAGACGCAATCCCGGTCGTGGTTCGGTGTCGAGCGGTGCAGCTGCGTGCCAGATGACCTTCTGCCCCCGGCTCTGCAAATGCGCTGCAAGCGTGGCAGCCAGGTTGTACGCCTCGTCCGGATCGCCCCAGATGAGCGCCAGACCGTCACGTCGCAAGGAGGACACGTACAGGTCGATCTCGTCTTCGTAACCGGGAACCGATACGGACGGAGGGGTGTAGAGGTGAACCGGTGGCGCCAGCGGCGGTAATGCTTCGATTGCGGACGGCAACAGCGCTGCCAGTCGTTCCAGCGCCTCGCGTTTCGCGCGACTATAGGTGCTGGCACTCAATGCCAGCATTTCCTGGAGATCGGTGCGCGTCTCTCCTGCTTCGTATTCACCAGCGATGATCAGGTAGTGTCGCCAGCGCGGATCGTTCAGAACCGGACCGGCATCGTCTGATGGGCGGAGTTGTTCGATCGCTGCGCGCAGTGCCGTCTGCAAGCGACGCCCACGTTGCTGCACATCGGTCTCGTCCGCCAGCACCAACTTCGCCAGGTCGCTACGTCCCAACGTAAGCGGCGGGTCTTCAGGAAGCGAGCCAAGCGCCTCACGCACCAGACGCACAGTGGCACTGCTCGATCCGGTGTCGCTCTCTTCATCACGCAGGCGCGCCAGCAGTCGATAAAAGGTGCTGCGCGGAACATCGACGACTCCTTCATCGCGCAACCGTGCCTGCACTCTCTTCCAGAGCACATTCGCAGGTAACCCTGGTTCAGCGGCGAGTTCCTGGCGCAAGGCACGCGCCAGCGGGCTGCCGCGCACAAGATGTCCTCCACCGCGCTTGCGACTCTTCAGCGCTGCCAGACCGCCACGCCGGAACGCTTCGCGCAACCGACGCAGGCTTTCGCGGCTGACGCCAAAGGTGCGCGCCACCTCTCCCGGTGAACGTCTTTCACGCAGCAGTGCCACAAGCATCCGGTATCGTCGCAACGCCGCCTCATCATTGCCGAAGCGCTCAGCAAGATCAGCACTGGTGAGGCGGGGAAGTTCGAGATCGGTTTTCATGACCGGTTACCCGTTACGTGTGACGATCAGTTCTGCGTTGCTGTACAGAGCATAGATCAACGGCAACACATTCCGTTTCTCGCGCAAATACTCGCGCCGCAGATCGCGGAGCAGATCGCCGAGGCGCGTGTTGCCAGCAGCAAAGCGGCGCAGCAGGACAGGCGCGAACTCGGCGGCGAAGTAGGCGGGCATCAACACTTCCGTGCCGATGACGCCACGCGCTCCACGCCCGATCAGGTAGGGAACGAGACCATTGTACAGTTCTGGCGATAATTCGGCGCTCTCACAGGCGTTGAGGATCACCAGCGGCGCGCTGTCGAACCGGTCGAGGTCAAGTCCGGCGTACAGGTTCATCTCGTCGAGCGTCACCGCTTCGCCGTTAATGCTCAGGTAGGAGTCGCCCAACCCATACTCGATGCCGGTGGCTGCGTCCTTCTCTCCCGGTGAACGACTGACGGCATGCCCGTAGAAATAGATAATGTGGGGCACGTCCTGGGAACGGCTCAAGAGATCGAGGAACTTATCACGGGTATCGTATTCGGTGACGGTCACCCCGCCGATGCCGGGCAGAGTCTGACGTTGCTCGCCGATAATCGGCGCATTGAACTGCGCGTCGATCGTCTGATCGAAGACGAAACCAAAATGGAGCCGGTCTCCTGCCCTGATTTCGGGTGCGAATGCGGTTGGTTGCCGGGCGCTGAATTGTGGTGTGTACTCGATAATGTGGCGGTACCCCCAGAAGCCGTTCGGATCGACCGGATCGGTCGGCTTGAAGGGCAGGGCATAGATCAGCGACCAGGGGAAGGCGAAGCGTTCAGCAATCACGTTGATGCGCAGTTCGCGTTCGGCGGTGGTGGCGCGCAACAAATGCCCCATCTCGCGCCCCTGATCGCCGCTGCCGGGGGCGAAGAACAGCGCGCGGAACAGCAGATCGCCGATCTGCCGCAGATCGCGTAGCACCTCTTGATGGATCGCCTCCGGGATCGTCGTATCTTTGAGTTGATAGGCATAGACGTTGCGTGATGGATCGAGTTTTTTGACGATTTTGTCGAGAAAACCGGCGCGCGCCCGGCGGATTGCATCGACGATCTCTTTTTCCGCCAGGTTCAGGCGCGCAACGGTGTACCCGCTTCCCAGCGAAAGGAGGAAGGTATAGCCGGTAGTCTCGCGAATAATAACCAGGCTTGCATCGGTCTCCGGGGGATAGGCGCGAGGATTGCTCATCGTCGTTGCGGCGGCGGCGAGGGTCAGCCCGCTGGCGCGCACCGGTTCGGCAGGCAACGCTGCCAGGGCTGTATCGCCAATCGCCACCTGCGCAACGATCTTCTGAAATGGCTTTTGATTGAGTGAAAGGATTGCGGTAATCTCGCCAACCCCCTGCTTCAGCGGTTCGATTGTGAAACTGGCGAGGTTCTTCGAGACGCCGCCGCGCGGGAAGATGATCTTCTGTTGCGGAATGCCGTACACCTTGAAGTATCCGACATCGGCGACCAGACGCACATCCACCTCGATCTGTGGTGCGGTTGTCATCTCTTCCGCCTGCTCGACGCCTCCTGATCGCACGCGGGCGCTGGCAAGCGGCGCGGCGACATTCACGTTGACCGTGTACATACCGCCAACGCTCAGCGCCTCGTTGGGCGGCACGACGCGCGTCAGGGTCCTGCCGCCGCCGACAATCTCCGCTTCCTGCACGAGCCGCTGTTCGATCCAGAGATTGAACACCCGATCATCCTGCGACCCTGAACCGCCGAGAGTGTTCAGCAAGGCTGAAGCGGAGCGCTCCGGTTCGCTCACGTCTGCCGTTTCTCCCCCAATACCATCAACCTGCGACTCAGGAGGCGCCGCTTCCGCATATATCATGTCAGCCGTTTCAGGCAGATATGTCGGTTCGTCGCTCGGAGCAGCCATTCTGAGTGCTGGTTGCGCAAATGGATCGGCAGCGACATCGCCAGACATGAGTGGTTCTTCAAAGACAACGCCGTAGATGACGCTGTTGTCCAGCACAACAACGCGCCTGCCGGGATGATCGTCGCGTGCGGTGCGCGCCTGGTGGGTGGTGTGCGCCTGGCGATCCAGAGCGGGCGCAGGTTTCAGGCGCTGGATCAGGTTCGCAAGCGGAATGGTTGCCAGTTTCGCGGCAATATGGTCGTCCGGCTCGACGTAGTCGGACGGCGGTGTGTAGTTCGCCAGATCGACGAGCGTCCAGTCGCGCACATCATCGTAGCGCAGCAACCGATGGACGATCTCTTCGACCTCGATCCAGCGTGCAACAATGAACGTCCCATCGGCAAGCGGCGTGACGACGAAGCGGTAGAGACGATCATCGCGCTTCGGCGGCAGCATCGCATAGATCTGCCAGAGCGATGCCGTCTCTTCAGCGACAACGCAGGCGTTGATCGGCGCCAGAGAGAGTTTGTTGAAATCAACAGGCACAGGGTTGCTCCTTCTTCTCGCCTTTTCAGCGTTGAACGTTCAACCTTCGCACTTTCAACCTTCAACCTTCAACCTTCAACCTTCAACCTTCAACCTTCAACCTTCAATCCCCTCGATACCAATCCCTGGGAAGATCGGCGAGATCGTTCGCCGCAGACGGCGCCATATCTCCCCAACGAACAACGCCGGATGGCGGGATGTCGTACCGTGCGCGCAGACGAGCGATCAGCCACGCCAGAGCGCGGCGTGATGCGTCGGTATACCCATGGTTCGGGCGCTCGAGGGCAATGCCAATACTGCTGCGATTGATGTTGCGGCGCGCGCCATTCCAGTACGCGATACCGCTGTGAAACGCGGCAAACTCATCATCGAGCAACTGATAGATCGCGCCGTCGGCGGCGACATAGTAGTGCGTCATCGAGGCTGCGCCGGGCATCGCCATCTGTTCAAGCGACCGGAGCGCCGGTCCTTCATCGCCATGCAGCACGATCAGGCGGATCTTCGAGCCGCTGCGACTGCCATACGCGCTCGGCGCGCGCCCGGCGACTGTAAACCGCCGGATGTAGAATGTGTCCCACTCCGGCGCGAGAACCGCGCCGGGCGAAAGGAGCGCCGCAACCGGCGTCGGCGCAGCAAGCAGCGTCTGCTGCGGACTGAAAATGGCGCTGAGGCGTTTCACGTCGCTCCAGTTCGGCACGATGTTGTAGAGCGTATCGGTAGCGTACACCTGAACGTTGTACTGCTTGCCGCCAACCGTGATCGGATCGGTTTTGCCGAGCGGTGCACCCAGGTTCCATGTACGCGCCAGTTGATGGAACGCCCAATCGGGACGGTACTGCTGTCCTGCAGCGGCGTAGGTGGCGTTGAGCAGCGCATCGCGCACCTTCGCCTGCGTCGGGTTTGTGGTGTTGGCAAGGGCGCTGAGACGCTGAATGTTTTGCCATTCTGTGCCGCGGTTGAAAATCGTATCGGTGGCGAAGACCTGGTAACTGTAGGAAACCCCATCCACAACCAGTGTTTTGCTCGGTTCCAGCGGCGGACCTAGCGTTTGACCGGCAATCGCGTACTGGTGAAATGCCCAATCGGGGCGAAACGGCGAACCGCCAGTCGCGTAGGTCGCATCGAGCAATGCACGCCCGAGGGTTCCGGGAGGCGGAATGGAACCGGCGAGCAATTGTGAGAGTCGTTGCACCTCACCCCAGTTCGGCACTTCACAGAAGAGCGTATCCCGCGCGAACGGCTGGTAATTGTACGTCTTCCCGCCGTGCGTCAACCGCTGACTTTTGGCGGTTGGGAAGCCCAGATTGTTCTCAACCGCAAACTGATGAAACGCCCAACTGCTGTTGTACCCCTCACCGCGACGGGCGTAACTCTGGTCGAGCAACGCCTCGGCGAGTTCTTCGACATCAGGCGGGATCGGACCGATCGGACCAGGTGGCGGAGGGGGCGGCGGCGCGACATTGTTCAGCCAGGCGTTGACCTCGCCGATCACCCATTCTTTGGTGACGGCCCATCCCGGACAACTCTTCTTGCTGTAGTCGCGGTGGAAAGCGATCAGTGTCGCGGGGGCGATCCCCAGACGACGTGAAAGCCCGCCGAGTACTGCTTTCGTTCCATCCCATACCGCGCCGGACGGTCGCTCACGGTCGTAGTCGCCAACCATTTCGACGCCGATCGAGTACCATCCTGCTTTCAGGCTGCCATTGCCGGGACCGGCATGGATGCCGATGTCTTTCATCGGCGTAAACAGCCAGATTCCGTCGGGGGCAACATAAATGTGGGGCGCGGAAGTCCATCCCTTGCCAGCATAGTAGCGTTGCATGCCCTGCATAGACGCAAGCCCGCGCCACTGTTGCACCGTCGGGCGCCAGGTGTGGTGGAGCACCACCTTCGATGGAGTCAACTGCCCGAACTGATAGCGGGCGACATAGTCGAGCCATTGTGGAATCGTCAGGCAGCGTCCGATCATTGGGGGCATGCCGGTCGTAGCGTCTTGTGTGGTCAACCCAACACCTCTCTGTCGGAGCGGAGGCGATAACCGGATCCGGAACAGAGAGCATCGTAGCACACAGCAAACGCGCGAGTCAAGTTTGACAGACTGACGGGGCGCGTGTATAATCTCACATTGGGATAGATGATCCCCGATAGCTCAACGGTAGAGCGGCTGACTGTTAATCAGTAGGTTCCAGGTTCGAATCCTGGTCGGGGAGCCAGTAATAACACGATCCAATGAATGCCCGGCACACCGCCGGGTATTTTATTGCCATTCAAATCTATCTTCCCTGGTGTCACGTCCGCAGATGGTCTGGTAGCAGTATAATTTTCGCAAGAGGGGCTATGTCTAACTTGCGTCAACCCAATGGCGATGATTATCCCGAAGCGGCGCGTAAACACCTGGACGATGCGCAGGCGTTGCTGGAAACCGCCCGCTACGACGGCTCCGGGTATCACGCAGGCTATGTTGTTGAGTGTGCGCTCAAAACGCTGTTGCAGATTGGCAGCGCTCCGCGGTGGGGGCACGACCTGAGCGCGATCAGCGTCCAGGTTGCGGCGCTGGCAACCGGCGGCAGTCCGCACACGGCGCGTTACATCCCCAATCCGCCACCGGGCATCGCCTACGCCAACCCGCCTGCCGGTTGGAAAGAGACCATGCGCTACCGCGCGCCGGGCGACCTCACATGGCAGCAGGCGCAGGACTGGCTCACAGAAGCCGAACGTGTGTACCGACAAACGGTGCAGCAGATGTGGATGGATGGAGTGATTCGATGAATAGTGCTCCCATACGCCACTTTGACCAGGCGCGGCAAGCGGCGCTCCACGTGTTGGAAGATCTTGTCCGCCAGCAGCGGGTCGAACGGGCCCTGCTTTCACCCGACATTTTTGCCCGCATCCGTGTGGCGCTGTGGTTTGCCGATGCTCCGTCGTCAGACCAACGCAACGAGCTGGAAGGTCGGCTCAGCGCTGCGACCGGCCCGTTCTGGGGCGGTTTGTGGATTGCCGCTGCTCAAACCTCGAACGCCGATCGCGCACTGCTGGAGTCGCTGTGGGAGGAGGGCGCACCGCACGCAGCGAGCGTCTCCATCCGCATCAACGAACGCCATCGCAGCCTGAGCGTCTGGCTCCGCCCACTGCCCGGTCCACCCTGGCCGACCGATCCAGAAGCCGACGCAGGCGGTCCGCCAATCCTCTCGTTCTACGCCTTCAAAGGCGGCGCCGGTCGCAGCACGGCACTGGCGATTTTCGCCGCGCAGCGCGCGCATGCTGGTGAGCGCGTGGTTGTGGTTGATCTCGATCTGGCGGCGCCAGGCGTCGGCGTTTTGCTCGGCGATCCCGCTGTAGCGCAGGCTGGCGTGGTGGATTACTGGCTTGAACAACCCCTGCTTGGCGAGCATCTCGACCTGCGCGATTACTATTTCCGGGTCAGTCAACCGGCGGTGATCGGTTCGGGGGAGATCCTCGTCTTCCCGGCCGGAAATTTCGATGAGGGGTATCTTGCTAAACTGGCGCGGCTGGATTTCGCTCCGCCAACCGAGGGGAAACATCCTCTGGAAACTCTGCTCCTACATATTCGTAACGAACTGCACCCGGATTGGATCCTGCTCGATGCGCGTGCTGGTCTCTCGGAAGCCACCGGTTTTGTCTTTGGGGGGCTGGCGCATCTGAATCTGCTCTTTGGGGGCACGTCTGAGTCCAATTGGCGTGGGTTGCGTCTGGCGGTGCGCCGCCTGGGTGCAGAACGTGTCCGGCGCAACTTCCCCCAGGCAGAGTGCCTGTTGATCCATAGCATGGCGCCGGCCAATCCCCAAACGGCCCGACTGGCGGAAGCAGAATTCCTGCGGCGCGCCGAGAAGACCTTTGAAGAAGAGTATTATCTGCCTGACCCTGACGATCCAGCAGAGGACTCTTTCTGGTATCTTCGTGATATGGAGAGCCGTGATGCGCCACATGTTCCTGTTTCCTTGTTCTACAGCGAACGGATAGCTTTCTTTACCCGCCTGGAGGACCTGGTTGACTATGGTCTGGCAGCAGAAGATTATCGGAAACTCGGCGAACGGATCACCGCGCGGTTTCTCAGGGGGTCAACATGACATTAACCGATGCCCAACGACAAACATTACTGACAGAACTGCGCGAGATGGGGCGCGCCTCCAGCGCCGAATTGGAAAGTGGGAAGCAGTTTCAACGCGCCTTTTACCCGGTCGCCGAACATCTGCGCGTCTTTGAGCCAAACGTCAACCTGATCATCGGCTATCACGGCGCTGGCAAAAGCATGCTCTTCAAAGCCGCCGTCGAGCAGCAGTTGTCTGCCAAAATGATCCGCATGCTGCCAGGGCGCGACTTGTTTCTTCACACCCTCGCAGAGGAGAAGGCTTCCTGGCTGGCAGGCTACCCAATGGGCGCCGCCTTTCCGGATCCTGGCACGTTGCGTCAGTTCGTTCAACACCTTCCTGCTGGATGCGACAATGCGCAGGCGCTGGCCGATCTGTGGCTGGCGTATCTGGCGCGGTTGTTGCGCCAGGAACTTAACGTGAGCGATCTTCAACCGCTGTTTGAACTGGCCGCAACGGAAGTCAAACTGATTTACGACACGTTGCAAGTCCAGCGCGCCACAGTCATCAAGGCGTTAGATGCGCTGGATACTCGCCTGAAAAGAGAAAATCGCTGGGTGTTCATCAATTACGATGAACTGGATACCCTGGGTGGGGTGGATTGGGAACTGATGGCTGCCCTGATTCGGGGGCTGTTGACCTTTTGGTCTGAATACGCGCGCCGCTGGCAACGCATACAGCCCAAAATCTTTTTGCGCAGCGATTTATACACCAATACCCACATCTTTGCCGCCGACCTGGCCAAACTGGCGGCCAGTCGCGTGGAATTGACCTAGACTGATCGCAACCTGTACGCCATGCTCATCAAACGCATGGCCAATAGTAGCGAGTCCTGGCTGACCTACTGTCGGAACGCCGGGTTGGGTTTTGACCACGACGAACGGTTGGGTTCGATCCCTCGTCTGCCCAATGTGGAGGCAGCCCAGCCGCTGATTGAACAGATTGTCGGGCCGTTTATGGGATGCACTATCAAGAAGGGGCGCACATTTACCTGGGTTCTGGATCATCTGCGTGATGGGCGGGGGCACATCACGCCGCGCAATCTGGTTAGCCTGTGGGGCTATGCGGCTGCCCAGGAATTGGATGCGGCGCGGGCTGGCGAGCAGCACCTGCTACATCCCACCTCGTTGCGCCACGCGCTGGATCAGGTGTCGGATGAGTATGTACGGTTGCTCAAGAGTCGTGAGATGCCCTGGTTAGAAGCGCTGACCAGACGATTGTTGCAACGCGAAGTGCCGATGACTCGCCAGGAGTGGGAAGAGATCCTGTCCCAGGATTGGTCGGCCTGGCGCAACGATCCACAGGAAAAGCAGCGCCCGCCGCGCACAACCCCGGCTGAATTTCTTGACTTTTTGCTCGAATTGGGCGTCTGTCGCACACGCCCGGACGACCGGATTGATGTGCCGGATTTGTTTCTCCACGGGCTGGGCATTAAACGCCGTGGCGGGGTAAAGCAATAGACGTCACCAGCACTTTATGTTCAGCTCTTCGGTTGAATGTCACCGGTCAGGAGCGCGACACCGCACCCCCGCACCTTCAACCACTCTCCCCACCCAGCGTCTCACGGAAGAACGCGATGATCTCCGCCTGATGCTCGACGACGTACAGGTAGCCGCCGTACCGTTCGCTCGACGGCGCGACGATCACCGGACGTGCGCGGGGCGTGTTCGCTGCCATTGCTTCGACGTCGGCGAGCGACCCCCAGCGGTCGCCAGCGCCCTGGATGTACAGCACGTCGGTGTCTTGCAGGCGCGGCGTCCAGGCGGCAGGCGCAATCGCAGCAAATGGCGGCGCGCCAAACGCCCGATGGATCAATCCCCCCATCCGGATCAGAGTCGGACCGGCAGGACCGAGGACGTCACGCGCGGCATTCGGCGCAAATACGTTCGCGCTCGTCGGTTGCACTGCGACGATGCTGCGGATGGAGGCGCAGTCGGGAGCAGCGCGCAGCGCGGCGTTCGCCCCCATCGAGTATCCGATCAGACCAATGCGCGCGCCGTCCACATCCTTTCGCGTGCGAAGCATCGTCACCGCACCGATGACATCGCGCGCCTCGTTGACGCCGAAGGTCACCGGCGGACTGGCATCGCTGAGACCGTGGTTCCGCAGATCGAACAGCAGGACATGAAACCCGGCGTTGCTGAGGGCGGACGCTGGTTCAAGGAAATCAACCGTGCGATCGGGCAGCACCGTGGCGCCAGCACGGTTCCCACAGCGATTCCAGGGCCATCCGTGAACAAAAACCACCGCTGGCGCAGGCGTGCCGTCATCGTTGACGCGATGAATGAACCATCCGCGCAACGTGACGCCATCCTGCGACGGAAACTCAACATCCTCCGCCATCAACCGGAGATCGGCAGGGTAGCGCCATAACGGTTGACGCATGCCGAACAGCATCAGACGCTGCGCCTGTGCTGCGCGATAGACCGTCGGACCGACCGCTGCTCCCAGGCTCAGGCCAAGAACGAATGGCGCCAGGCGCCGAAAACTCGTCATGGAGCGTTCTCCTGTCTTAACTGCTCAACAGGTATAGTATACTGCCTCGTACTCGTTCTCATACAATGAATGAAAGCGACTCCTATGGCAGGAATGATCGTAGCGCCTGAACCTGTGGCGGTTGAAGCGGGGGCGCGGGTGCTCATGGCGGGCGGCAATGCCATCGATGCCGCCGTGACCTGCGCCTTCGTGCAAATGGTTGTCAACCCTCAAATGTGTGGCATAGGCGGCTATGCCCTGGCTGTTGTGCGGCTGGCGGGCGAACCGACAACACACACGATCCTGCTGGATGCTCCGGCGCTGGCTGGCTCGCGGGTTCGTCCTGATATGTGGGTTGACCGATTCATCGGCATGAATCCGGATGGATGGGGCTATTTTCTCACCGGCAAGGTCAATGATGCCGGGTACCAGGCAATCTGTACGCCCGGCACAGTCAAGGGACTGGCGACACTCCTCGAACGGTGGGGCAACATTAGTTGGGCGCAGGCGCTCGATCCAGCGATACAGGTTGCAGAGGAAGGCTTTCTGGTGGACAGTGTGCTGGCGAACCGCTGGAAGATGCGATCTCCCTACCCGGAAGCATGTTCGTTACTCGACTATATTCTGGCGAATGCCGAGGCGCGGCGCATCTACCTGACAGCCGACGGACGACCCTACGACGAAGGCATGATCCTGCGCAATCCAGATTATGCTCGAACCCTGCGCCGCCTGGCGGAAGCCGGTCCCGACGATTTTTACCACGGCGAACTGGCGCGCCGTATGAGCGAGGATATTGCCGCCAACGATGGGTTTGTCACGGCTGAAGATCTGGCTGAGTATACGCTGCGCGAAGAATCGCCTGCCATCGGGACGTACCGCGGGTATACCATTGTCTCGTCGCAGGCGCCGCATGGCGGTCCGACCCTGATTGAGGCGTTGAATATTCTCGAAGGGTATGATCTGCCATCGCTGGGGCACAACAGCGCCGATTATCTATTCACTGTCGCAATGGCAATGAAAGCCGCGTTTGCCGATCGCAACCGCTACATTGGCGATCCGGCGTTTGATAATGTGCCGGTAGCGTGGTTGACCGGCAAGGAACGCGCGGCACAGTGGCGCGCGCAGATCGACGCCGGACGCCCCATCACGGTCGAGACACTGCCGGGCGGTCCTCCCGACACCACCCATGTCAGTGTTGTAGACGATGCCGGCAACTGCGTGGCGCTGACCCATTCGCTCGGCATGTCGTCAGGCGTCATCACGCCGGGGCTTGGGTTTATGTACAACAACTCGATGATCAATTTCAACCCGATCCCCGGCCACCGCAACTCGATAGCGCCGCGCAAAGGACGCGCTACCGGTATGTCGCCGACGATCGTGTATGCCGGCAATCGTCCGGTGCTGGTTATCGGAGCGCCAGGGGCAAACCGCATCATTACCGGCGTGCTCCAGGTGATTGTGAATATCATCGATTTCGGAATGAGTCCGGAGGAAGCAGTGCAGGCGCCACGTTTCGATTGTCAGGGTGATCGCATTGTGGTGCAGAATCGCATCCCTGAGTATGTCTGCGCCGATGTGCGTGCGCGCCACCCGGTTCTTCGTGCGCCGCAGAGTTATGGGTCATTCGGGTTGGTGCAGGTGATCAGCATCGATCCCGAACACGGCACACTGCGCGGCGCTTCCGATCCCGGTGGGGCGGGTATGGCGTTGAAGGTGGAAGGTGGAAGGTGGAAGGTTGGGGGTTGGGGGTTGGGGGTTGAAGGTTGAAGGTTGAAGGTTGAAGGTTGCACGGTGCGCGGTGCACGGTGCGCGGTGCGGATTGTACGTTGCGCGGTGCGGATTGTACGTTGCGCGGTGCACAGAGCATTGTTGAACGCTGGCAAGGTGGCAGAGAGCGCCGTTGTATCAAACTGTCGCAGGGCATTGCGCCATCACCCCAGAATTCTCGACGGGATCAGAACGGAGACAAACGTGATGGGGTAGTATTCGTCGCCGACTTTGTCCGCATCAGCGGTCTAGCCGTTGCTGGAGTGTTCAACTTCGTCCATATGTATAAGAACTGCTATAATCCTTAAAGGTGGACAGCGTGCATGAGCGAATCATTCCATTTCCCCGACATTACCGACCGTCTCGACATCCATCCAAGCGCGTACATTTCGCCGTATGCGTATGTGCATGGAACGGTCAGCATCGGCGCCGACTCATCGGTGTGGCCGATGGTCGTGATCCGTGGCGATAACGGTGTTATTCGCATTGGGGCGCGGTGTAACATTCAGGACGGCAGTGTGTTGCACGCCGACCCCGATGCCTGGTTGACGATTGGCGATGGTGTGAGCATCGGGCATGCGGCTGTGGTGCATGGGTGTACGGTCGAAGATGATGTGCTGATCGGCATTGGCGCTGTGGTGCTGAACCATGCGCAGATCGGCGCTGGCAGCCTGATCGCGGCGCGCGCGCTGGTGACCGAGGGCATGGTCGTGCCGCCGGGATCGCTGGTGATCGGCATCCCCGGCGTGGTTCGACCGCTCGGCGAAGGGCGACTCGAACGGATTCGCCGCACGGCGCAGCGCTATGTGGCGCTGAAAGAGCGCTACCGCTCATCGGGTGGGTGATCCGAACGCCGTTCTGCTGCGATCTCGTCGGGTTGCGGGCTGACGACCGGACGGGCGCCCTGATCGAGCGCGTCCTGGAGCGGTATAACCGTGGTATCGTCGGCAGGCGAAGGAGTGGTTGCGACGCTTTCCTGGGGCGCACCACCCGGCGCGGCGAGCGCCGGTGATCGGTCGGACGGCGATGGAACAGGCGGAGATGATGCCGTCCCGCTGATCGACGTTGCTGCTGGTTCGGACGAAGGCGCTGCCATCCTTTCCCTTTCCGTTCGCAATAGTGGATCTGCCGTGGCTGGATGCTGATCCACAGATGCTGGCATATCGGCGGGTGTCGGCTTTGCCCGTTCCGCCTGAGTGGGCAGTTGAGCGTTTGCCGGGATTGGACGTTCAGAAAGAGGGAGCGATTGTCCGGGAGTTGCCACGGACGATGCTGAGTCTGGTGTCGGAGACTGCGGTTCCTGCAAATCGCGCTGCACCAGTCGCCCGGCGAGCGGGTAGGCGAAGCGGTTGCCGCGATAGACCTGATACGCGCCGTAGATGGCGTACAGCGTGGCTGCGAACCCATACCCGATTGGCAGGATCAACCCGAACAACGCAATCCAGAACGTGTCCGGCAGGGTGCCGTCGCGGTAGAGATCTGGTCGCAATGCAGCAGGCAGCAGCGATAGCAGCAAACATCCAGACCACAGCAGCATCAGCGCGATAACGCCCAGGAGCGTGCCGATCTGATAAACGATCGCCTGCACAATATGCGCCCGCACGAAGCGCGACCGCCTGCGCTGAGTCGCCCAGAGCAGAACCGCCAGGATCAAACCGGTCAATCCTGCGACATTGGCAACGACGCTGGCGTGCGCCATTGCTGCGGTCAATCGCTCATCTTCATCGGGTAGAGCCATCGGTCGACACACTCATCGTTCATTTATGCGTTGTACTGGCGATTATAGCACACGCTGCCTGTGCTACAATAATTCTATACACCCGTCCGACAGGATCAACACCTATGCAGTTTGCAACCATTGACGATTTACAGCAGGCGCTTGCCGCGCACAACTACATTGCAGACCGCCCGCTGGCAACGGCGATCTTTCTGGCGCTCAAGTTGCAGAAACCGTTGCTGCTCGAAGGCGAGGCAGGGGTTGGGAAGACCGAAATTGCCAAAACACTGGCGCGTATGCAGGATCGTCACCTGATCCGCCTGCAATGCTACGAAGGTCTCGACGTCAACACCACCATATACGAGTGGAACTACACCCGGCAGATGTTGCAGATCCGCCTGATCGAGGCGCTCGGCGGCAGCGATGCGCACGCGGCGCTGAATGAAATCTTCAGCCCGGAGTTTCTGATCAAGCGTCCGCTGTTGCAAGCCATCGAGGAGAGTTGGGAACGCCCGCCGGTGCTGTTGATCGACGAGATCGACCGCGCCGATGAGGAGTTTGAGGCATTCCTGCTCGAACTGCTCTCCGACTGGCAGATCAGCATTCCTGAAATCGGAACCATCCGCGCCAGCCAGCCGCCGACAGTCATTATCACCAGCAACCGCACGCGCGAAATCCATGATGCGCTGAAGCGACGTTGCCTGTTTTACTGGATCGATTATCCGTCGCTCGACAAAGAACTGCGAATCGTGAATGCCAGAGTTCCCGGCGCGTCTGACCGTCTGTCGCGCCAGGTCGTGGCATTCGTTCACGAATTGCGCAAACTCGATCTCTTCAAACTCCCCGGCGTTGCGGAGACTCTCGACTGGACAACGGCGCTCACGGCGCTCGATGCGCGCGAACTCACCCCTGAAATGGTGGAGGATACGCTGGGCGCCATTCTGAAGTATCAGGACGATATTGCGCAGGTGCGTGGACAGGGGGTGCGTTCGTTGCTGGAGAAAGTGGGCGTGTAGACGACAGGGATTCGCGTTGCTGTTATGGACGAGTTAGAACCACTGATTCCCCACGGGAACCTGATGACGCATGTGGTTGCGTTCGTGCACCTGCTGCGCAGCACCGGCATCAAAGTCAGCAGCGAACAGACCATCGATCTGGCGCGGGCGCTGGAGCATGTGCCGATTGTGGCGCGTGGGGATTTTCGCGCAGCTGCGCGCTGTACCCTGATCTGCCGACGCGAAGATCTGCCGATGTTCGATGCTGCGTTCGATTTCTACTGGCGCACGCAGTCAGGGTTTGATCCGTTGATGCTGGCGATCCCGGTGGTCAAGATGCCGCCGAAACCGCTGCGTCTGCCGCGCCGACCGCGCAGCCAGGGCGATGGACACAATGAGCCGGATCGTCATGAAGAACAGCAGGAAGAGAAGGTTGGCTTTACGCTCACCTTTACGGCTGCTGAGACGTTGCGCACCAAAGACTTCGGCAACTTCAGTTACGAAGAGGTGCAGGCGTGCAAGGAGTTGCTACGCACACTCGAGTGGCGCATCGAGCCGCGTCGCACCCGTCGTCGTCGCCCGGCAGTGCGCGCCGGCGAGATCGATATGCGCCGCATCCTGCGCCGCAACCTGCGCCACGGCGGCGACCCGATTGAGTTGACCTTCCGCGAGCCGCGCTATCGGCAGCGTCCGCTCGTCGTGCTGTGCGACATCAGCGGTTCGATGGATCGCTACAGTCGTATCCTGCTTCAATTCGTGCATACTATCTCGAACGGCTTGCGTGACGTGGAAGCGTTCGTATTCGGCACGCGCCTGACGCGCATTACCCGTCTGTTGCGTGAACGCGATATCGATGAAGCCATCGCAGCCGTCAGCAAACATGTGGTGGACTGGTCGGGCGGGACGCGGATTGGCGAGGCGGTCAGGCACTTCAATTACTACTGGTCGCGCCGGGTGCTGGGGCGCGGTCCGGTGGTGTTGCTCATCAGCGACGGATGGGATCGCGGCGATCCGCAGTTGCTGGGGCGTGAAATGGCGCGGCTGCAACGTTCATGCTACCGCCTGATCTGGTTGAACCCGTTGCTGGGGAACCCGCGCTATCAACCGCTCACCCAGGGGATGCAGGCGGCGCTGCCGTTTGTCGATGACTTTTTGCCGGTGCACAACCTGGTAAGCCTGGAGCAACTCGGCGCAAAACTGGCGATGCTTGGCGCGCGCCGCCCTGAGCGACGCCAGCGGATTGGAACCTAGCGATTTGATTGGTTCAGCAACTGCTCCAGACTGGCAAGCGTCTGGCGCAGTTCACGCGGACCGGGGTGTGGCGTATTCGCGCGATGGGCGACGGCTGTCAGGCGTCTGGCAGCCTGTTGCGGCTGAAGCGCAATGCCGTGCCGCGCGAAGATATTGCGATAACTCTCGTACCGGTCGCTCAGGAAACGCGCTACCGTCTCGAAACCGTGCCGTGCGACTTCGGTGCGACTGGAGTAGCGCATCGGCATTTCGGAGAACATACGAACGTCATCGCGTGCCGGTTCGATCAGAATAATATCGACATCGGGATGCCGGCGATGGATCTGTTTCAGGTGGTAATGCAGCGCCGAGTGGAAGAGGGTGCGGAAGACCTGGTTGGCGATGCCAGGCGCCCCCATATCGCGAATGTGCAACTTCTCCTCCTCCGCCTCATCTAAATCGTAGGGCACAAGCGGATTGACGCAGACGATCAGGCGCGCCCCGCGTTCGATCGCCAGATCGAGGCTGGCATTACCGCGCACGCCACCATCGATGTAATCGCGCCCGTCGATCCGCACCGGACGGTAGACCAGCGGCATTGCTGAAGACGCAGCCACGGCGCGCGAAATCGGCACCGTGTCATACGGCGGGGTGCCGAACACCACGCGCGCACCGGTATCGAGATCGGTCGCAATGATCACCAGTTCACGCGAGAGGGCGCGGAAATCGTTGGTCAGACCGGGGCGGGAGAGCACGGCGCTGAGATAGCGATCAAGCGAACTGATATCGTACAGTCCGCCGGGGAGCGCCAGTGCAAACGATTCGATCAGGTCGAGCAGCGAGAGATGCTTCCGCGAAAAGATGAGCGCCTGCACCGCGCGTAGTATCGCCTGCGGCAGATGCATCCCCTGCGTCAGAATGTCGCGCCCATTGAGGGTGAACAGATCGCCGGTATTGAGCGGCGCGATGCCATCGAGCGGCACTTCGAGGTGCCGCATCAGTTCGTGCGGCGTCAACCCATTCGCCAGACAGGCGGCGACCAGCGCTCCGGCGCTGGTGCCGATAAAAACATCGAAGTCGTTGACGCTGAAGTGATGAAGAAGATCATCGAGCGCGCGCAGTGCGCCGATTTCGTATGCCGCACCTGTCACTCCGCCGCCCGCCAGTACCAACGCCGTTTTGCTCCGCTGCGCTTTGACACCCCTGTCGCTCATATGTACTCCTCTATATGCGGCGGCAACGACCGCGTGGTAGTTCACATGTATCAGTCCTGGGAACCGACGTCCATCCGAAAATCACCCACCCTCTCTGCCGGTTGCAGAGCCTGTAGCAAGCGGATGTCAGGTAGAACGCTTACTGCTTCCGTTGTGCCAGGAGTTGCTCAACGAGTCGGGTCAGTTCATCGACCTGTTCGTGAAGCCGATCAATGTCGCTCTTGCTGGGGAGATCGGGCGCCGTTGTTGACTGGTACTCGTCCACCAGCAACGTGCGTAATCGCTGAACCTCTTGATCGTTGAGTTTGCCCGTATCGCGGAGATGCGCCAGACGGCGTTCGATCTCGGCATTGACGAATCCGGCGCCTCCAAATACCCCCAGGAGCGAGCGTTGCAGCCCGCTCAACGTCCCTTCGCCAGCGCGGATCAGGCTGGTCAGCAACGAGGTTGGCAATCGCCCCTGATCGCCGCGTGTCTGGAGTGCAACCTGCGCCAGGATCTGTGCAGTAATATCTTCACCGGTTTCATTGTCCACCACCCGTACCTGCTCGCCTGCCTGAACCAGTGCAGCAATGCCTTCGAGGGTAATGTACTGTTTGCGATCGATGTGGTACAGTTTGCGATTGGCGTACTTTTTGATGGTTTGCATGCATGCTCTCCAGATCACACATACCTATTATAACACACTGCGTCAGGGCATCGTGTCAACACTCAACGGCGCCGCCACACGTTTGATGATGACCAGGGTGACATCGTCGTAGAGCGCTCCCTCGGCGTGGCGACCGAGGGCGTCGTTAATGGCGTCAAGGATGGCGGCAGCGCTGCCGGTGCGCACGGCGGCGACCTTCTCAATCAGTCGTTCGACGCCGAAAGGTTCTTCGGCGGCATTGATCGCTTCAGTGACGCCATCGGTATAGCATACCAGCACGTCGCCATCGCTCATCGACACATCGTCTTCAGTCAATGCAACTTCTTCGAGCACGCCAAGCGCAATCCCCGGCGTCTGCAAGGGGATGACGCCGCCGTCGGCGCGGAACAGCAGCGGCGGGTTGTGCCCGGCGCAACAGTAGCGCAGGCGTCCGGTGTGCGGTTCGAGCACGCCGTAGAAAACGGTCACAAACATGCCAGCTTCGGTGTCGCGCGTAATCCAGCGATTGGCGCGGGTAAGCGCCGCCGCAGGCGACGATCCGTCGAGCGCTGCGGCGCGCACCAGACTGCGCGCCAGTGCCATGAACAACGCCGCCGGCACGCCTTTATCACTGACATCAGCAATCACAAAACCGAGCGGTTGACAGACGGCGCCGTTATGGTCCGGTGTGGTGCGGATGCCGGATCGACCACCGCCATCGTATGGTTCTTGTGGAGGCGGAAGGTACCAGTAATCGAAAAAATCTCCGCCGACCATGCGCGCCGAGCGCCAGTCGGCAGCCGTTTCCCAGCCGGGCAGGTTGGGCGCGCGCGACGGCAGCAGGGTGCGCTGAATATCGCGGGCAACGCGCAGTTCTTCTTCCAGCCGCGCCGCCTGTGCTGCCTCCTGCGCCAGCAGTGCGCTTTCGAGCGCTCCGGCGATCTGTGAGGCAAACCCATTTGCCAGGATCAGGTCGCGCGCGGTGAAACGGTGTTCTGCCGGTCCATAGTCGATCACCAGCACTCCCAGGGCAGCGCCGCGCGTCCAGAGCGGCGTTGCCAGCAGCGACGCACTGCCGAAACGTTCGATAATCGGCGCGCAGAGATGCCCGTGCCCCCTGGCAGAGTCGAGCGCCAGCGGCGCAACCGTGCGCACCACTTCCGCCAGCAGCGGTGCATCCCGTTCGGCAATCGGGCATCCGACGAATGTCGCGCGATCGGCAGGACTCAAGCCATACGCGGCAAGTGGCGTAAACGAAGCCGCCTGTCGGTCCCAGATCAGGCAGGTACAGCGGACGCATCCGAGGAGCAGCGGCGGCAGGCGCACCACTGCTGGCAGCAGCACATCGAGCGATGTTGCGCGTGACAGGTTTTCGGCAACCTGCAACAGCGCATTCAGTGTCCAGGCTTCTTCGCGCTGCGCCTGGAATGCGCGCGCACGCTCCACCGCAACCGCCACCTGATCCGCCAGCGTTCGGGTGACGAACAGGTCGCTGCGCTGGAAGCGCCCCGCCTCGGCGCTTTGAATATCGAGCACGCCGATGACCTTTTCGGCATAGCGCAGCGGTACCGCAAGTTCAGCGCGGGTGCTTGAGTCGTCGCTGATGTAACGTGGATCGGTGCGCACATCATTCACCAGAGCCGGTTGACCGGTCAACGCCACACTGCCAACGATGCCCTCGCCCGGTTGCAGCACCATCCGCCGCAGGCGTTCGAGCGACTGTCCCTCAACGGTGCTGGCGCCGAAGTGCAGCCGTCCATCTTCACCGATAAGGAAAATGTGAACCGTATGGTATCCGAAGCGCTCACGGATCAGGCGAACGACGGAAGAGAGGAGTTGGTCCAGTTCGAGGATCGCAGTGATGCGCTCACTGACGTCCTGGATCGCCTGGAGTTGCACCGCACGTTCGTTGGCGGCGGCAAAGGCGCGCGCCTTTGAAATTGCGACTGCCGCCTGATCCGCCAGCAGCGACAGCATGCGCAGATCATCGGCATCGAAAGCGTAGGGCTGGTAACTCTGGATCGAGATCGTCCCGATCACCCTGCCGCCATCGAGCAACGGCACATAGATGCCGGAGCGCGGCGGTCGTTCACTCTGATAGCGTGGACGTGCCGGCAAGCGATCCATCTCAGTGGCGAAGTCCTCCACCAGCAACGAGCGCCCGGTCTGGCGCATCCAGCCGACCAGCCCATCGCCGCTCGGCAGATCGACCGTGAGCGGCGGCAGGCGCACCCGATCCTGCACACGCACGACCAGCGTATAACGGTCGCTCTCCGGATCGAACAGCCCCAGGTGAAACGAAGACGTATCGACGACTTTGCTGGCGGCGCGGTAGATCAATTCGCTCAGCGCATCGACATCGAGTTCAGCGCGGATAATCTCGCGACTGGCTTCGTTCAGCAACCCCAACTCACGGATGGAAGCGCCCTGGTTGCGCAGGTTCATCGCCGCCTGGCGCACGGCAATGCTGGCAGCAAACAACCCGGCTGCTGCAAACACGAAGTAGCCGATCCCCAGGCGGGTGTAAATGGCGGCGAAGAGCGCCGCCAGCGGCAACGGCGCAATTTCCGCCGCCAGGACGGGCATCCAGGATGACTGCCACCATGTCAGGACGCCGGTCGAGCCGCCCTGAATGTATTCACGGACGGCGCGATTCAGTTGAATGAGCGTTGGATAGCACAGGATCAGCGCCATGAGCGACAGCGCCTCGCCGGGTGTATCATCGGCAAGGAGCCACGCCAGCGCTCCGCCTGCTAGAACCGCGCCAGCGCGCACGCCGCTGCGCAGGAGCGGACGCGCCGCCAGCAGGTAGAAGGTGCGTGGACGGCGATAGATCAACGGCAGCAACACGCCGAAGATCAAACCTGCCACCGCAGCGACCAGCGCCCCGTCAGCAGGACCAAGCGCCAGCGCCGCAGCCAGAATGACGATGCCGGTCAGACTGTGTGGATCGGCTGGCGGAACCCGAAATGCTGCTGCTTCGATCAGCAATGCCAGAACGACGAACAACGCAAGTACACCCCAGGACGCAACACCAGGGTTGCTGAGGATGAGCGCAGTCCAGCCAGCTACGCCCACGACCAGACAGTAAAGAATGAGCTGCCGCTCACGATTCACACGTGTTCCTGACCGAATGCCGCCAGCGCTTCGGCGCGCGAGGAATGAATGGCAAACACCTGAGTAAAACCGGTCAATTCAAACACTTCGCGCACCTGCGGGCGCAGATTGCAGAGACGCAGTTCACCGTTACGCTCCAGCAGGTCTTTCCGTGCTAGCAAGAGCGAACGCAGCGCCGTGCTGCTGAGGAATGTGACATTGCCGAAATCGATCAAGACATATGCAGCGCCATCGGCGATCGCCTGATGGACCGGTGCGAGCGCCGACGCTGCTCCAACCGCGTCGAGCCTGCCGCTCAGGCAAAACTCTCGCACCTCGACGCTGACACGCGGTTGAATAATATACTTCACCATGGTCAGGAGGTTCCCGTTGGTATCGTCGAAGTCGAATCGCACCTGATCCATCAACCGATTCATCAGGTACAGTCCCAGACCGCCTGGCTGACGTTCTTCCAGCGGCGATGACACATCGGGCGGCGGAACATCATCCGGGTTGAAACGTCGTCCGTAGTCGCGCAGCGTAATGACCAGGCGACCGTCCTCGATCCGCCACGTCAGTTCGATGATTCCCGGATGATCGGGGGCATACCCATGCTGAATAATGTTCGTCGCCGCCTCATCCACCGCCAGTTCGACCTGCCAGGCGGTATGATCGTCAAGACCGGCGCATTGAGACGCCTCGTTGACAAAAGCGCTGATCTGCGCCAGAGATTCGAGAGTGGCCGGGACTGTCAGAGATTTCATTGGCATCGCCAGTCATCAGGCGTTACGCGCAATCGACGCGCGTCGAACAGGCGCCAGAGCCGGATCGGGCGACATGAGCAGCATGTGCAGCGCTGCTGACGTCGGTCTGTTTTCAGAAGGAGCCGACTGCTTCGACAGTGTCGGGATAGATCTCGAACAGCGAGGTAAAGCCGGTCAGATCGAAGACCTCCTTAATCCGTGGCGGCAGGTTGGCAATCCGCACATCGCCCCCTTCCAGGTCGGTCAGTTTCCAGTCACGCGCTCGCTTGCGCGCCTCGATCAACACGCGCAGCCCGGGGCTGGCCACATATTCAAGCCCGGCGAGATCGAGCACGATTCGATAGCGATTCTGGTCGAACAGTTCTTCGAACTTCTGCTTGAGTTGCGGCGCATTCATCGCATCGAGTCGTCCCTTGATCGTCAGCAGATCGACACGGTTGAGCCGTTTGTGCGTGATCTCCATGACCCGCCCTCCTTCGCGCGTTTGCATTGTTGAACACAATGGACTACTGACAGGAAACAGTGACGATTATAGCACAGGCACGGAAAACGACCGCGTTATGAAGATTGAAAATATGAACCAGTGCTCGACCTTGTGCCACGGGGCTAACGAAGGTCATCGAATGGGCGATTCAAACAGCAGGCATCCATGTTCTTCATACAGCATGAGCATAGCACACAATCGAATAGGCCTGGTGGGTTCTTGAGGCATCACAAGCACTATGCTACCTTGTGATACATCTGTAATCCACGCTGCACGAGTCGTACCTTACACTAAGTATCGCCACTGTTACGACCGGATGGGATCTCGCTCGATCTGTCCCGGCGTGCGTGCATTCGATAACGTACCAGTTTTACATCAACGCAAACGGTGAAGGAGAAGACACGCTATGACGTTTTCACGGCGTCGCTTCCTTGGCGCCAGCGCAACCATGGCAGGCGCAGGGATAGTTGATTTTCCCGGAAAACACACCAGCAGCATCACCTTTCGGACACATTCGCAGGCAGATCCAGCGGCAAACCCTCCCATCGAACTGATCGCGCTCAACCGAATGGCGTACGGACCTCGACCCGGCGATGTCGCGCGTGTCCAACAGATGGGATTGACCGCATATGTTGATGAACAACTCAACCCCAACGATGCGGACGATGCGCTATGTGCATCGAAACTTGTCAGTGCACGTCTGCGCATCCAGTACGACGCTGGCATGGGCTATCCGGCAGTCGATGAAATGCGCTCGCTGCGCACGATCATCGAAAACTGGGGACTGGCACAACTCTGGCCCCTCACAAAGCATCCAGCTTATCAGGAGCGCATCCGTCCCGTTGAGGAGGTGCGCGCTGCCACGCTGATCCGCGCCGTCTACAGCAAATGGCAGCTGCGTGAGGTGCTGGTCGAGTTCTGGCACAACCACTTCAATGTCGATGCCTACTCTGACACCCGCATTAGCGCAACCTGGCCCCTGTACGACCGTGATGTCATCCGGCGGCACTGTCTGGGCAATTTTCGGAACATGGTGCGGGATGTGGCGAAAAGCATCGCCATGGGGTTCTACCTTGATAACGCCTTCAGCCGCGACGGTCCAGCGAATGAGAATTATGCCCGCGAACTGTTCGAGTTGCATACGCTGGGGCAGGAGAACTATCTCAACCACCTGTACAACCGCTGGCGCGATGTTCCCGGCGCGCTTGAAGGAAATCCGATCGGCTACATCGATCAGGATGTGTACGAGGCGGCGCGTGCATTTACCGGATGGACGATTGCCCACGGTCAGACGATCAGCGGCAGTCTGCGTCTGCCGGATACGGGTGAGTTTGCGTATGTCGATCTCTGGCACGACAACGCACAAAAGAGAGTGCTGGCTTTTGAGATCGACCCCAACCGACCGCCACTTGCGGACGGCGAGGATGTGATTCGCCTGGTCAGCCAGCATCCCGGCACGGCGCGATACATCTGCCGCAAACTCTGCCGTCGCCTGCTCGCCGACGATCCGCCCGCCTCGCTGGTGAACACGCTGGCGAACATCTGGCTCACCAACAAGGACGCACCCGATCAGATCGCCAGAACCGTTCGCGCGCTCCTCCTGTCGGACGAATTCGCCAGCACGTTCGGCAGAAAGGTGAAACGACCGTTTGAAGTGGTGGTTTCATTCCTGCGTGCCACGAATGCGGAGGTCACGCCCAACCGCGATCTCTTCTGGCAGTTGCAGGAGATGGGGTATCGGATGTTCAACTGGGGACCGCCAACCGGACACCCGGAGGAGAGCGCGGCGTGGCTGAGCACGAATGGCATGCTCCGGCGCTGGAATATCATCAACCAGTTGCAGAGCACCTGGCTCAAGGCTGCAACGTTCGATCTGCCAGGGCAGACGCCACCAGGCTTGACGGCACGGCAGATCGTGGAGTTCTGGGTCGGGCGTCTGCTGGCTGTGCCACCTCCAACATCAACCATGAATCGCCTGATCGACCTGATGCGCCAGAACGGTTCGGCGGACGCCCCGCCGACCGGCAGCACCGACGAGATTGTCGACCGCATCAAGAGTGTTGTGACGTTGATTGCGATGACGCCTGAGTTTCAACTGCGCTAGAGGAGACTATGACTGTTTCACGACGTACCTTCATCGTTGGGTGCAGCGCTGCGATTGCAGCAATGACCGGTGGCGCGGTTCGCGGGCTTGCGTTTGCCCAACCCGGCGATACCACCCGCCGCGATATTCTGGTTGTGGTGTTCCTGCGCGGCGGTTGCGACGGTCTGAGCCTCGTCGCGCCGGTGAATGACCCATTCTACAAGGGAGCGCGCGGCGAACTGCGGGTCGAAGAAAGCGGGCAGAACGCCGGACTGTTGCTAAGCAACACCATTCCTGGCGCAGATTTTCGCCTGCACCCGCGTGCCACGCTGCTTCAGTCGCTGTACATCAACCGCTCACTGGCAATTGTCCACGCATGTGGTCTGAGAAATGGCACACGCAGCCACTTTGAAGCGATGGACTACATGGAAGGCGGGATTCCAGAGAGTGGCGTACCGGCGAATGGCTGGCTTGCCCGCTATCTGAACAGTATCAGCGCCAGTGGCTATCTTCCGGCAGTTGCAGCCGGAACACGCGTGCCGTTCTCGATGGTCGGCTTCAACGGCGCTGCTGCGCTGACCGATCCGGCTTCATTTAGCCTGAGCTGGAACTCGTGGCGTTATCGCTCACAACTCAACCAGGCGCTCGATGCGTTCTACTCTGGCGATTCGCCCGTCCAGCAGGCGGGCCGCACCACGCTGACGACGATTGCCAGGATCAACGAGCGTCTGCCGCGTGACTCGCAGGGCAGGGTCATTCCCTACACGCCGGAGATAGGGGTCAGATATCCGGGCGGGCGCGGCGCCAGTCTCGGCAATGCCCTGCGCACGGTCGCAAGCCTGATCAAAATGGATGTCGGTCTGCTTGCTGCAACGGTCGATTATGGCGGGTGGGATACGCACGAAGGGCAGGGATGGATTTTTCCCGAACTGGTTGCAGGGCTTGCAGAAGGGTTGTACGCATTCTACAACGATCTCTGGCGGTACCATGATCGGTTGACGGTGGTGGTTATGAGCGAATTCGGGCGGCGGCTCAAGTCCAACCGCAGTGGCGGCACCGATCACGGGCACGGCAATGTCATGCTCGTGCTTGGCGAGGGGATCCGCGGCGGGAAGATGTACGGCGTCTGGCCCGGACTGGCGACCGAGCAACTCGATAATGGCGTGGATCTGGCGATCACCACCGATTATCGCACAGTGCTGGCAGAGGTCCTGATCAAGCGCGGTGCGCTTCAGACGGTCGATCAGGTCTTTCCCGGCTTTCGCGGATCACCGCTCGGACTCGCCTACTCCCCCGGCGAAACGATCGAACGTCCAAACCGGGTGAACCTGCCGCTCGTGATCCGCTGATCAGTCACGGAGCGCAGTAGTGTCAGGTGAGGGGGAGGAGCGACGTTGCCACCAATATCGCTCCTCCCCGATGTTTACTCCCCAATGATTTTGATCAGCACGCGCTTGCGCCGTTGACCGTCGAACTCGCCGTAGAACACCTCTTCCCACGGTCCAAGGTCGAGTTTGCCGTCGGTGATCGCCAGCACCACCTCGCGCCCCATGATGGTGCGCTTCAGATGTGCATCGGCATTGTCCTCGCCGGTATCGTTGTGGCGATACTGCGACACCGGTGCGTGCGGCGCGAGTTTTTCCAGCCAGCGCTCGAAGTCGTGCCACAAACCCGATTCATTGTCGTTCACGAAGACGCTGGCAGTAATGTGCATGGCATTCACCAGACACAATCCTTCGCGCACCCCCGATTTGCGCACTGCGGCAGCGACCTGATCGGTAATGCGCACGAATGCAACCCGGGTTGGTGTGTTGAACCAGAGTTCCTCACGGTATGAGCGCATAGGCGCATGCCTCCGTCGTTCTACCGTTTCCACTTAATACTGCAACCAACACTCGGTTTCTGCACGGGGTTCACCGGCTGACCCGCCAGAATGGCATCGAGCGCTGCGCGCACATCGGCTGCGGTTGCTTCCCTGCCGCTGTTCGGGCGGGTGTCATCCAGTTGACCACGGTACGCCAGGCGCAGGTCGCCGTCGAAGATGAAGGTGTCGGGGGTGCAGGCGGCGCCATATGCGCGTGCGACATCCTGGGTTTCGTCGAAGAGATAGGGGAAGGGGTAGCCGACGCGCAACGCTTCTTCACGCATCTTATCGGGTGCATCTTCGGGGTACTGGACGGGATCGTTGGAACTGATTGCGATGAACGACACGCCCTGCGGCATGTAGTCCTTCGCCAGACGAACAAGCGCCTGATCGACATGCTTGACGTATGGGCAGTGATTGCAGATGAACATGACCACCGTCGCTTTCGACGATTTCAGTTCGCTCAGCGACATCTGCCGCCCCGAAACGGTATCGGTCAGCGTAAAATCGGGCGCGGTCGCACCCGGCTTCAGCACGGTCGATGCTTCGGATGTTGCGGGCATGGCACTCCTCCTGAAGATATCAACAGACAGACCGCTCAGCGCGCCGTGAGGCGCCCGGCAGCGACATAAACCTTCGCAGCAATGGTTTCCGAATAGTATTGTACCAGATACTGCCGGGCACAGCGCACCAACCGCATTTCGTGGTATGATTCACCCATCGCATCCAGGATGGTGCAGGGCGCGTATGGAAGGTGCAGGAGACCCCGGTTTGCCTGGTCTCCACCTGTTGCCTGTGTACAGAAAGAATATAGAACGCCTATGCAACGCAAACGCGCAGTGGTTATCGGCGCCGGTTTTGGCGGTCTGGCGATGGGTATTCGCCTGCAAAGCCTTGGCTTCGACACCATCATCGTCGAGAAACTGGACGGACCCGGGGGACGCGCGTATGTGAAGCGCGTCGATGGTTTTACCTTCGATATGGGTCCGACAGTCATTACCGTGCCGCACTTCATTGAGGAACTGTTTGCGCTCGAACGCGACGCGGCGAACCTTGCCGCGCCGGATTTTCCGCCAGACGTGCTTGCGCCGGGGGCGCGCGTCACACGCGGCGTCAGCAGCGGTCCCGCTACATCGAAATATGTGACGCTCACGCCAATCATTCCTTTCTACCGGATCTACTTTGATGATGGGACCTTCTTCGATTACGACGGCGATCCCGAACACACCCGCGAGCAGATTCGTCGGCTGGCGCCAGAAGACCTCGAGGGGTACGAACAGTTCCATGCCGCTGCTGAGGCGATCTTCAAGCGCGGTTTTCTCGAACTGGGGTACACCTACTTCGGCGACCTCGGAACGATGCTACGGGTCGTGCCCGATCTGCTGCGTCTCGATGCGGTGCGCCCGCTCTTTTCGTTCGTCAAGCGCTACTTCCGTAATCCCAAGATGCAGCAGGTGTTCAGTTTCGAGCCGCTGCTGATCGGGGGCAATCCATTGCAGGTTCCGGCGATCTATGCCATGATCCACTTTGTCGAAAAGACGTGGGGCATCCACTTCGCGCGCGGCGGCACCGGCGCACTGGTGCAGGGTCTGGTGCGGAAGTTCGAGGAATTGGGCGGGGTCATGCGATACAACAGCGAGGTGCGGCGCATTCTTGTGACCGATGAGCATGGTCGTGAACCGCGCGGTCTGCGCGCGCGGCGCATTGCCCGCGGCGTCGAACTGGCTGATGGAACCCACATTGAAGCGGACGTGGTCGTGTCGAACGGCGATTATGCGATGACCTATCTCCGCCTGATCGATCGCCCGCACCGGCGGATCAATAACGACCTGCGGGTGCGCCTGGCGCGTCAGTCGATGTCGCTGATCGTCATCTACTTCGGTTTCCGCGCCGATCCGCGTGATGCGCAGTTGCGGCATCACAATATCATCCTCGGTCCGCGCTACGAGGGGTTGCTGGAGGATATTTTCAATCGTAAGACGCTGGCGGACGATTTCTCGCAGTATCTGCACATCCCGACGCTCACCGATCCAGGTCTGGCGCCTCCCGGTCACCATGCGGCATACACCCTTGTGCCGGTTCCCCACAATGGTTCTGGCTTGAACTGGTCGCAGATCGCAGAACCATTCGTGGATCGGGTGCTGCGGTTTCTCGATGAGCGCGGCTATCTGCCGGGTCTGATGTATCGTCTGGTGCATAAGAGTTACATCACGCCTGACTATTTCGAGCGCACGCTCAACAGCTGGCTGGGGAACGGATTTGGCGTCGAACCGCTGCTGATCCAGTCAGCGTACTTCCGCCCACACAATCGGAGCGAAGATATCGAACGCCTCTACCTGGTCGGTGCAAGCGTCCAACCAGGCGGCGGCACGCCATCGGTAATGATGTCGGCGAAGATGACGGCGCGGATTATCGCGCAGGACTATGGCATTCCTGAGTCGATCATGCACCGTGCGCCGGAGTCATTGCAGGCGATACGGTAGCGGCGGATCATCTGCATCACAACGAGGCTTCCATGAGTTCAGGCGAGAAGGTTATCCATGATCGCTACCGCACGATCTACACGATCGACGAGCGACCCGGCGTGAAAACATATCGGTGTCGCGATGAACAGAGCGGCGAGTTGACGCTGGTTGCGGAGTTCACAGTTGATGATGAGGCACGGAGCGATCTGGCAATTCTCGCAAAGCAGATCGCGGCGGTGAGTCACGAAGCGCTGCTGCCGCTGCGCGATCATTTCGCCGGGGACTCACACTACTTCATGGTGTGCGCCGATCCCGGCGGTCAGGACCTGGAGCGGTCGATCCGGGCGCGTGGCGGTCCACTGCCGGAAGCCGATGTTCTGGCGCAGGCGAACCGTTTACTCCTGCTTCTGGAACATCTGCACAGTCAGCGTCCGCCCCTGTTCCTCGGCGACCTGGCAGTGACTGATGTCTGGATCACTGATCGGGGCGCCTGGATGGTGACCCCGTTCACGCTGGCGATACCGATTGGGCAGGGTCCATCGCCCTACCGTGCGCCTGAACTGGCACGCGCCGATGCGGAACCGACGACAGTGAGCGATGTCTACACCATCGGCGCGCTGATGTACCATGCATTGACGGGTTGGGCGCCGCCGACGCCGGAGCAGCAGAACGCAGGCATGCCGCTGCCGGGACCACGGACGCTCAACCCGCAGATCTCTCCGCTGGTTGAACAGGTATTGTTGCGCGCACTGCAACTGAAACCGGTCAATCGGTTTCAGCAGGCGCGTGAAATGCGGATCGCGCTGGAAACGGCGCAGATGATGGGCGGACGTTCGCTTGGTCTCGGTCCCGATGTGCTCACCCAGGTGACCACTGCCGAGGCTCAGGCAGCGCCAGAGCCGGTCGCCGCTCCGCCCGAAACATCGGTAACATCGGTTGCACCACCGAACATTGCACCCCCGCCAGCCGCTCCACCGGTTGCACCCGCTCCTGCGCCTGTCGCACCTCCACCATACCCGCAGCCAGTCGCCTATCCCCCTGGTTATGCCCCCGTCCCGCAGCGACAGGGGTTGAGCACCGGGTGCCTGATCACCTCGGCAGTCCTGCTGACTGTCGCGGCGATCGGTGTGTGCCTGGCAATTGCGGTGTTTCTGCCGGGAAGTCCGTTGCGCCAGATGCTCGGCATTGCCGGGTCTGCCCCCGCCTCGACTGCGGCGCCCGTTGATGCGACTCCCGCAGCGACAGCCACGCCAACCGAAGAGAGTGGCGCAAGCGCCGAACCAACTGTTCCGCCTCCCACACCGATCCCGGTTGACGGATCGACGACGCTCAGTCCGAACGCGATTTCACCCCGGAACGTCGCTGCAATTACTGCAACCCGTCAATTATCGATGTCGGTGCTCGGTCCAGTCGCCTATTCGCCCGATGGTCGTTTGCTGGCGGTGGGGGTGAGTGAAGCGGTGAGCCTGCACGATGCGACCACCCTCGATGATCGCGGCACGTGGTTCGACCATACGGGGAAGATCACGTCGCTCGCCTGGTCTGCCGATAGCACGCTCCTCGCATCGGGCGCCAGCGATGATAACGATATCCGAATCTGGGATGTATCAACCGGTACGGTCATCCGACGTCTGAGCGGGCACACCGGCTGGATCCGCAGTCTCGCCTTCGCCCCCGACGGAACATTGCTGGCTTCAGGGAGTACCGATCAGACGGTGCGCATATGGGATGCCGCTACCGGTCAACTGCTGGCGACACTTCGTGGTCACACCGGTTTTATCGGCGGCGTGGCGTTCTCACCCGACAGCGCGACGCTGGCATCTGCCTCGCGTGATGGAAGCGTCCGTCTGTGGGATGTGGCATCGGGGAAAGAAATCAGCGGCTTCAGTTTCCGCACGGCTCTTGACCCAACCACTAATCTGCGTTACTGGGCGACGGGCGTCACATTCTCGCCCGACGGCAAGACCCTGGCGGTCGGTTCGACTGAAGGGGTGGTCTACCTGATCGATGCCACGAGTGGTCAGATCATCCATCAGCTACGCGGTCATACCAACTGGATCGTCATCCGTGGACTGGCATTTTCGCCGGATGGGAAAACGCTCTATTCGGCGGGGCTGGATGCCACCGTGCGCATCTGGGATGTGGAGCGTGGCGTGCAGACCGCAATGCTCGATGTGCATCGGCTTGATATTTTCAGTATTGCCATCAGCCCCGACGGTGAGCGCCTGGCTTCGGTCAGCGACCAGGAAGGGCGCGTCATTGTCTGGGATCTGATGCAGCAGCGTCCCGACCTGAACCTGCGAATCGGTCTTGGATTGATCACGTCGCTCGTTTTTTCGCCAGATAGCGAGGTGCTTGGCTCGGTCGGCTACAACGGGATCATTCAGTTGCGACTGCTGGCGAATGACCAGGTGCGTCAATTCGCTGGCTCAGCCACATCGGTTCAATCACTGGCTTTCCTGCCCAATGGCCGCCTGGCGACGCTCACCGAGCAGGATACGGTGAGACTGATCGATTTCGTTCAGGAAACGACCAGTGATCTGCGGGGGATGACAGGAACACCGCTCTGCATCGCAGCCGATCCCGGCGGATCGGTTGTGGCAGTCGGTGCAAGCGATGGGACGGTGGTGCTGTGGGAAGGTTCGACCGGTCGATTGGTGCGTTCGCTCAAGACCGATCTGCCAGCCGTGTTTCTGGTGGCGCTCAGTTCCGATGGTGAGTTTGTGGCAGCAGCCGGGACGCCGAACGATCCACGGATCGAGATCTGGCGTGTTTCGGATGGTCAGCGGGTGCAAACGCTGAGCGGCATGCAGAATGCGATTACCAGCATCGCGTTTCAGCCGGGCGGAACGTTGTTTGCCGCCACAGGAACCGATGGGGTGTTGCGGATGTGGAACTATCGGACAGGCGTATCCGAACGCAATATTCGCGCCGCGCCGGAGGATGGCTGGTTTACTGCGCTGGCATTCTCGCCGGATGGTGCGCTTCTCGCAACCGGCACCCCTACCGGCGTCATGCAATTCTGGAACCCGGCAAGCGGCGCGGAGATGGGGCGCGTTGAGCAGCAGTTCGGCATTCTGGCGCTGGCGTTCAGTCCCGACGGGGTGCAACTGGCGGCAGCCGGTCGGGACGCCGGTGTCACCATTTATCGCGCCGTGCGCGCCGGGTCGTCATGAGCGAATTAGTAGGTCACACGCACCGGCGTGCCAACCGGCGCCCACTCATAGAGCCACGCTGCCGATTTCAACGGCAGGTTCACACACCCGTGCGAAGGACGCGCGCCGGTGCCGAAGAGATTGTGCCAGTAGGTTCCGTGGAGCGCGACGCCGCCGGAGAAATACATGACGTGCGGCACGTTCGGCACAACCCAGTATTTGCCATCGGTAACGCCATCCATCGTCTGCACCGGCAATTTGGCGTAAATCTGAAAGTTGCCAGTGGGCGTATTCATGCCGTCGCGCCCGGTCGCAACCGGCGCATCGAACACGAGACGATCGTCCTCGTATGCGTAAAGCCACTGTTTGCTCAGGTTGACGACGATCCGTTTGGCTTTGCCCGCAGAACGCGGAGCGGGAACGCTGGCGCGATTGGCGGGCGGGGACGGCGCAGGAGTGCGCGGTGAAGGCGAAGGACGCGCCGCAGGCGGCGGGGTGGGTGCGCCGGATGGTGCGTTGAGCGGAGCGACATCCGGCGCAGCAGGCGCAGGTGGTCCGAAGATCTCGAATCCACGGTTGGGCACAGGGGCAGTGTCCAATCCGCGCAATTCCGCCAGCGCGCGCCCGAGATCGCTGACCTGAATCTCATCGGGAGCGCCTGCAAGCGTTGGAACACGCTCCAGGCGGGCGCGCTCGAAGTACTGCACCTGACGCAATCCGGCGACGGTCTGTTCCCACAGCGGTTCGCTGATCGGCATCCCAAAGAACTCGACGCCACCGGCTGCCTGCCAGAAACCGATGAACGGCTCACGCACACTGTGCCCGGTTTCCGCAAAGAGCAGTTCACCTTCCACCGGCTGGCGATCAGGACGCGGCGGGAAGGTGCGGTAGAGCGCAGCAACATACTCAGCAACCACAGCGCCGGTTCGCACGACTGGCGTTCCGTCGGCGGCAGCAACGCGCTCCAGACGACCCTTCTCGAAGTATTGCGTCGGACCGATCCCTTCGACGGTCAACGTCTCGGTCACAGGGAAACCGAGCAGGCGCGGTCCATCGTGGCTGCGCCAGAAACTCAGGAAACCGTGATCATCGGTCAGGTGATGACCCGTGCGTGGAAAATAGAGTGCACCCGCCTGGGCGAACGCCGGTGTTGCTGCATCTGTTGTCGCCAGAGCGACGATCAGCAGGACAATGATGGTCGAGCGAGCAACGTGGCGCATCATAGATGTTCCCCGGCGGCTGCCGTCGTCGGCATGGACGATTGAAAACGGAGAGGATGGATTGTTGCGAAGACGCCTGAGCCGATTATAACGTCCAATCACGCGATGTCAAGCATGCAGGTTTATGACAGATGAACACCAGAATAACCCTGTGAGCGGGAAGCGCCGCGACATCAGCGACTCCGCCTGGCGGCGTCAACGCCGGTTGTTGATCGGCGCACCGCTCGTGATTGGCGCTGCGGCAGCTGAGTTCTGGGCGCTGCGTGCACCGCGGTCGCTCCACCTTCCCCCACAGCAGCAGGTCGTCACGATCAACCCGAAGATCGGCATCCATACCCGTCTCACCGGTATCGGTGACGAGGGGTACATCCAGCGAACGCTGGAACAGGTGCGTGAAATGGGGGCGCGCTGGGTCGTTGATCTGTTTCCGTGGGCGTATGTTCAGCCGCGCTCGCGCTTCGGGTACGACTGGGCAGGCGCCGATATGGTCGTGCGCCACGCAGTGCGCCAGGGATTGCAGGTTATTGCCCGGCTCGACATCGTCCCACAGTGGGCGCGTCCCCGCAATTCGAGCGACCGGTATCTCGATGAAGCGCACTACGCCGACTTTGCCAGTTATGCAGCAGCGTTCCTCCAGCGCTACCGCGCCGATGGAGTGCGGCATATCATTGTCTGGAACGAGCCAAATCTGGCATTCGAGTGGGGGCGGCGCCCCCCCGATCCCGCCGGGTATGCCGCGCTGCTGAAGGCAGTGTACCCGCGCGTCAAGGCTACCGTGCCCGACGCTGTGGTGATCGCCGGGGCGCTTTCGCCGGGCGGCGACCTGGGTGACCAGGCTGAAGTGCGGATGGGGGATTTGCGCTACATCACCGAACTATACGCCGCTGGCGCCGCTCCCTGGTTCGACGCCTGGGCGGTGCACAACTACGGGGCGCAACAACCGCACGACGCTCCGCCTGCCCCGGAAGAAGTCAACTTCCGACGTGTCGAACTGATCCGTGATCTGCTGACATACCTGGGTGATCGCCACAAACCAATCTTCATCACCGAAGGGGGATGGAACGATCACCCGCGCTGGTCGGCGGCGGTGCGTCCGGCGCAGCGCGTGCGCTGGACGATTGGCGCGTACCGGATGGCGCTGGAGTGGACGTGGCTGGAAGCGATGTGCCTGTGGCAATTCAGCACGCCCTGGCAGGCGCGCACCTACCAGGATAACTGGAATTTTGTGGCGGCGGACGGAACGCCGAAGGCGATCTACTGGGCTGTGCGCGACTATGCTGTACCGCCGGATCTGCGGCGATAAACGCGCGCGCGAGATCGCGATAGACAGCGGCCCGTCGCACATAGTCGCGCGCGGTCGGGTTGGCGGCGATATCCTCCGGAGCGACGATCCCCTGGTTGTGCCAGGCGGCGAGCGCCTGCCAGGTCACCGGCACGCCTTCGTGCCGCGCGCGATGGACGCCACGCTCCAGGTTGGCGGCAAGGTATTCGACCGCCAGCGCCGGCTGGATCAATTCACGGTTGATCGCGGCGTACAACTCCGTCTGCGTGCGGTAGCGTTCCGGATCAATCCGGCTCCCCTCGATGCGCAGCGGCATGAAGAGGTGTCCCGATACGCCTTTGACCGGAAGTTCGCCACGCAGCATTTCGAGCGCCACCGAAGGACGAATGTTGCTGGGCCAGACTGTCAGGTTTGCGCCGCAGGCGTTGATCACCATCTGCGCCGCCTGATACCACGGCGTCAACGGGCGCAACGGCGGCACCGCTTCCTCCAGCCATCCAAAATGCTCGTTGTAGAGCACCAGCGCAATCACTTCCGCAAATGCAGCGTCATCCATCCCGGAAATTGTTGGATCGTTGTGACGCGCCGCTGCATTGATGATCACCGGGCGCAATGCTTCCATCTGCCGCGCAAACGCCGGTCGCACGAAGGGTTGCGGGTGTGCTGGAACGGTAACGGATGCCGTCAAAGCGCTGGCGAGCAACGTGGTCAGTATGATGAAAACCAGCAGTCTGAAACCGAAAAGCAGGGGGCGCGCAACGGAATGCCGCAGTTTCGTGGATCGCCTGGAGCGTTCAACGTTCAGCATACCCGTATTCGATATGCAGCGGCGTCCCCATCGCCGCAGCGCGATACACCGCCAGTGTTCGCTCTGCGGTCGTGCGCCAGGAGAAGCAGCGCGCGCGCGCCAGCCCGCGTGCCCGCAACTCGGCGCGCAGGTCGGCGTCAGCGAGGAGACGCAGCATCGCCTGCGCCAGTACATCGGCGTCGTCAGGCGGAACGATCAATGCTGCCGCCCGATCCAGCGATCCCTGTGTCGCACCGACGACTTCAGGGAGACTGCTGCTGTTGCTGACGATGACCGGCGTACCGCACGCCATGGCTTCCAGCGGCGGCATGCCAAACCCTTCGTAGAGCGAGGGAAAGACGAACATCGTGGCAGCGGCGTACCAGAGCGCCTGATCGTCCTGATCGATGTAACCGGCAAAGCGGAGCCGGTCTCCGAGATCGAGTTGTTCGGCGCGCTTCAGGATCGGCTCGTACAGCCAGCCTTTTGCACCGCCGATGATCAGCGGCGCATCGACATCGCGCGCAATCCGGGCATACGCCTCGAGCAGCAGTGGCAGGTTCTTGCGCGGTTCGAGCGTGCCGAGAAACAGGATGAATCGATCGGGCAGGCCAGTGCGCCGGCGAAAGGCTTCGAGCCGGACAGGATCGGGCGGTGCGAAGCGTGCATCAGCGGCGTTGGGCGTCACCACCACGCGATCCGGCGGAACGTGGAGCCAGCGCACAATCTCGCGTCTGGTAAACTCCGATACCGCCAGCAGATAGCGGGCGCGTCGCGCTGCAACCCGGATCGCCCACTGCGTGTACGCCCGATTGACCCGGCGAAACGTCTGCGGGAACAGAAATGCACTCAGATCGTGGATCGTCACTACCGATGGAACCGGGCATGCCAGCGGAACGACATTGAGCACGCCATGATACACGTTTGCGCCTTCGAGACGCAGCAGCAACGGCGCCAGCAGTTGTTCCCATGGAATGCGCACACGCGGATTGATGGTCGGCAAACGACTGGGTTTGACTCGAAAATTGGTCGGCAACCCCAGCGCAGCGCCATCGAGACCGCGAGTGGTGTAGATCGTATAACGATTCTCCCTGTCGATACCACCCAGATGGATCAGCAGCGCCTCGACATAGTTCGAGACCCCTGCGCGGCGGAAGGTGCGCGTATGGGCAAGAAGATGCGCATTGACAGCAATATGCATGCAGGGTTCGTTTATAATAGATTAAGGCAATGCAGCATACGTCGGCGAAGGAATAACGCCCCAATGCTCACGCGGCCAGTACGAAATCCACGCCTGCCCGATGATCCGATCCAGCGGCAAACTGCTCCACTCGCGCGAGTCGCTGCTGTTGGCGCGGTTGTCCCCCATCACGAACACCGTGCCTGGATCGACCACGACGGGACCGCGCGCGCACGGGTCTTCCAGGCGGCACGTAGTGGTGATTCCCTGAAGGTACGGCTCATCGAGCAGAACGCCATTGATATACACGCGCCCCTCCCGGATCTCGACCGACTCTCCCGGCAGGGCGATCACGCGCTTGATATAATCTTTGCTCATATCACGCGGATACTCGAACACCACCACATCGCCGCGACGCGGGGTGCGAAAAGGATAGACGACGCGCGGCGGCAGATCGGCATTGCCGGGCAACAGGCGCAGGGGCGCATTCAGGTCGAAGTGAAAGAAGATCAGTTTGTTGACCAGAATATACTGCCCGCTGTGCAGATTCGGCTCCATGCTTTGCCCTTCGATCTTGAAGTTCTGGATCGCGCCGCGCACAATCAGAAAAACCAGGAGAATGAAGACGGCGGTTTCCAGCATTTCCCGCACCACACTGCGAACAGCAGGCATCGGGTGCGGGGCGGCGGTTGCGACGTCGGTCGTTTCGACCGGATGATCGGCGATTGATGGTCGATCAAGACCAAGGCGGCGACGGAGTGGTGTTTCGTCCATATCTTCTGTACCAGACCAGATTGTGCTGGCGCACAGGGTGATGCGCCAGATTTTCAGGAATTGATGACGATCGGCAATGCATGGCGCCATACGCACCATGCGTCAGGATTATACCTGATCAGGAACAAGAATGCTAGCAGGTGAACCCATGCGCTACACCGGTCTCGTTGACGCGCTCGATGATGAAACGTTGCGTTGCAATGTCTGTCAGTGGCGGTGCGCGTTGAAACCACGCCAGGCAGGGCGTTGCAGAGTGCGTGTGCGCGACAATAACGGTCTTGCGGTGCATAACGATGGTCTTATTAGCGTAGCGACAGTCGGACCGATTGATGAGCACCGGTTGTGGCACTTCTTTCCCGGCACCCAGGTGTTGACGCTTGGGGGGTGGGGCTACGCCTTCCCTGAGGACGGCCATCGTGGTCAGTATGGCAGCATACCTCCCGATGATCAGCATCGACGGCGGCTTGCGCCGGAGCGTGCTGCCACATTCGCGCTGGAGCGCCTGTGCCGCGGCATTGTCTGGGGGCACAGCGACCCTTCAGTGGCGCATGAGTATGTCTTCGATCTGCTGCGCACCGCGCGCGCCGCCAGCCGATACACGGCGCTGATCACCAGCGGGTTCCTGACGATTGAAGCGCTCGATCAGATCGGGCATTATCTCGACGGTATCTGCCTGGAATTGCGCGCATTCGATGATGCCGCCTACCGGCGTCTCGCTGGCGTTGAGCAATGGCGGGGCATTCTGGAGGTGGCGGAACATGCCTTTCATCGCTGGCACTGCCATGTCGAAGTGGTGACCCGCCTGCACCCCGGCGTGAATGATGCCGCCGACCAGATCCATGAACTTGCCCGCTGGATCCGATCCGCGCTCAGCCCGTTCACCCCCTGGCACGTTTTGCCGGGCGACGCAGGCGCGGCGGCGGCAGCGGCGGTTGCACGCGCGCGTCGCACCGGCGCCGAAGCAGGACTGTTCTATGTGTACGGACCGGAACCAGGACAGGAGACGATATGCCCGTCGTGCGCATCGGTGGTGATCGAGCGCAGCGGTCGGATCGCACGTATGACGGGTGTCCAGGATGGACGCTGCACCTGTTGTGGCGCAGACCTGCATCTGCGTACATCGATTTTCAAGCGATCATGACACACACCCACGATCCATGATCTGCTACAATCATACGGAGTAACCGAAACATTCAGGAGCAATCATGAACAGCGGTTCAGATCAACAACCTTCAGAAGCGCACAGCAGTACGTCCTTCATCGGGCTTTCGCCAGCTGCGCGCCTGATCGTCCGTCGCGATGGCGTGATTGAACGACGGATCGTGTTGGGAGAGGTTGCTGTGACAGCCGGACGGGCGCTGAGCAACGACCTGGTGTTGAGTTACGAGGGAGTCTCACGTCGCCACGCCGAGTTCCATCCCTGCCCGGAAGGGGTGATGGTTGTGGATGTCGGCAGCGCCAACGGCACCTTCGTTGACGGTCACCGCCTGACGCCCCACAAACCCCATTTACTGACCGACGGCATGTTCTGCACGATTGGTCCATACACCGTCTCGTACCACGCACCAGGGTCGCCGACATCAGTTGCCGCGCTGAAGACGGTTGCGCTGCCGGATTGACGCTACTCGTTCGTCCAGTAAACCTCGGCTTCTTCGTCGAAATCGTCGCTCTCCCAGGTTTCGATGCGCTCTTCCGGCGCCGCACTGTGAGCGCGCGTTGCAGGCGCAGCACGCGTCCGGGCGACTGCTGGCTTGTCGCGCTCATCACGCCTGGGGCGACTGCGGAAAACGATCTTGATCGGCGTACCGGTGAAGTCGTAACGCTCACGAATGCGGTTTTCCAGATAGCGCGCATACCCCCAGTGCACCTGTTCCGCCTGATTGGCGAAGAACAGAAAGACCGGCGGCGCAACCTGCGGTTGGGTTGCATAGTAGATCCGCAGATGTGCACCCTTGTGAACAGCAGTCGGAGGATGCTCATATGTGGCACGACGGAGCAGCGTGTTGAGTTCAGAGGTTGGGATGCGGCGCTGACGGTTGCTGGCGATCTCCAGCGCCAGCGGCAAGACCTTATCGACACGCTGCCCGGTCTTTGCCGAAATGAACAGCAGCGGCGCGTAGGAAATGAACTTGAACGCTTCACGAACATGACGGCTGAAGGCATCGAAGGTTGTGTTGTCCTTCACCACCAGATCCCATTTGTTGACCAGGATTGCCACCCCTTTGAGCGATTCGAGGATCATGCCAGCGATATGCGTATCCTGCGCAGTCACCCCTTCGGTCGCGTCGATGAGAAGCAGAGCGACATCAGCACGTTCGATGGCGCGCAGGGCGCGCATCACGCTGTAGCGTTCGAGTCCGCGTTCAATCTTGCCGCGACGACGGATTCCGGCAGTGTCGATCAGCAATGCTTTGATGCCGTCGATCTCAACCGGCGTATCAATACTGTCGCGCGTTGTGCCGGGAACATCGCTCACGACACTGCGCTCCTGACCGATCAACCGGTTGAGCAGCGACGACTTGCCAACGTTTGGACGCCCAACAATTGCGATCTTGACCGCAGCATCATCTTCCTCCGCTTCGATGATCGGCAACACGTCGGTCACCCGGTCGAGCACATCGCCAACGCCAATCCCGTGGTAGGCGCTCATCGGGATGGGTTCACCCAGGTTCAGCGCGTAAAACTCAACCGCATCAAGCGCGCGTTCGCGGTTGTCGGCTTTGTTGGCGGCAAGCACGACCGGTTTGCTGGCGCGACGCAACACTTCGGCAACAGCGGCGTCGGCAGCGGTCAACCCTTCGCGGCTATCAACAATGAAGATGATCGCGTCAGCTTCTTCGATTGCGATTTCCGCCTGTTCGCGCACGCGCCGGGCAATTTCCAGTTGTGGCGTGCCCGGCGTCAGATCATCTTCATCGAGGAGCAGACCGGCGGTATCGACAACGGTGAACACGCGACCGTTCCATTCGGTGTCACCATACAACCGGTCGCGGGTAGTGCCGGGAATATCTTCAACAATTGCGCGGCGCTCACCGATCAGTCGGTTGAACAATGTCGATTTCCCGACATTCGGGCGCCCTACCAGTGCAACGATCGGTTTCATAAGGTCATCCCTCCAGACTCACGGCAGTGCGCTCTCCCTGCGTCTTCACGAGCGGATGCCCCTTTGCGCGGGCGCGCGCCAGCGCCTCAACGCACGCGGCATCGAACTCTATCCCTTTTCGCTCACGAAGATAGGCAATCGCCTGTTCAGCGCTCCACGGTTCTTTGTACGGTCGAACGCTGGTCAGCGCATCGAATACATCGGCGACCGCGACGATGCGCGCGATCCACGAAATCTGGTCGCCGGCGATGCGGTGCGGATACCCATTGCCGTCGAGTCGTTCGTGATGCTGAAGCAACGCTGGCAGTTCAACACGCAGCAGACGCCTCAGTTCCTCCTGGCTCATGATCTCGTACCCCTTGACCGTATGGCTGCGCATCTCAATCAGTTCTTCTTCGGTCAGACGCCCCGGCTTATCGAGGATGGAGTCCGGTACGCCGATCTTGCCAATATCGTGCAGCAGACTGCCGATGCGCACATGGAATATCTGCTCGTCCGAAAGCTCCAATTCTTCCGCAATCGCAATCGAAAAATCTGAGACGCGGCGCGAGTGCTGCCGATTGTTGCGGTCGCGCGCGTCCACCGCTTCAACGAGCGCCTTGATCATGCCCAGCAGCAGGTTCTGCGTATCGGCGTAGAGGCGCGATAGTTGCAGCACCGTTGCCGAGAGGTTGGCGAACGACTCAAACAGGCTTACATCATCATCGGTGAACGCACCATCGATTTTGTTGAGCGCCTGAGCGCCGCCGATAATGCGCGCCTCGACCCGCCCGCGCCCGGCGCCGAGTTCGATACCCGGCGCACGAAGTGGCACGCACAGGATCGAGCGCGTCACAAACCCGCTCTGCTGATCGACCGCCTGGTAGTGGCGCGCATCCTCGCGCACATTGTCCACCCGAACGATCTGACCGGTCGCCACGACATGCCCGATGATCCCCTGACCAAGCGGCACTGTGATGCCGGTGACCTGCTCGCCGCGCGAACCGGTGGCGACGTGGGATCGCACCACCGGATTGGTCTCATCGCTATCGTCGATCTCCCACACCGACGTTGCTTCGCAGTTGAGCAGATCGCGGGCGTAGTCCATGATCAGGGTCAACAACTGCTGGCGGTCGAGCGTGGTCGTCAGGCGGGCGGCAATATCCGCCAGGGCGCGCTGGCGCCGTTCGCGGCGATACGTCTCTTCAAGCAGGCGGGTTTTGTCGATCACGCTGACCATCGTGTTGCCGAGGATGCGTAACAGCGCCAGTTCTTCTTCAGCATCGACCGCATCGTCGGGCAGGTTGAAGACCTGCACCACGCCAACCGGGCGCTCTTCGATCATCAGCGGAAGGCAATACATGGTGCGCAGGCGGATGGATGCCAGTTCGCCGATGCTGCGATCCCAGCGCGAATCGCTGGTAACATCGCTGACAAAGATCGGTTCACGGGTGCGCAGCGCCGCTCCCGCCACGCCACGGTTCGCCGGGATGCGCATGCCGAGCAGACGCTGGCTCGTCTCGTCGCCTTTGACCACGTGGAACACCAGTTCATCGCGCTCCGGGTCGTACAGGTAGAGCGTGCCAGCTTCGGCGCGGGCTTCTTCAACGAACAGGTCAAGCGTCCGATCGAGCAGCGCCGCCAGATTCGCCTGCGCAGCCGTCTGGGTGGCGCGCTGCACCACGTTCAGGATACGTTGAATACTCAGGGTGTGCACTGGCATGTTATTCCCTCCGCTCGATCCTGAAACCGTTGCTCAGGGCGCGACGCTCAAGGCGCGCACATAGCGCACAATATCGTCCGGTTCGCCAGCGACGGCAACCACGGCGCCGCTTTCGGCGCCAATGCGCTCGATGGTGTACTCATCGATGGTGCGTGCACCGGTATGATCGAACATAACCCGCGGCAACAGCACCCGGCGGGCCCCCGCCGCACGAATAGCCGGTGCGACATCCTGACCCATCAGCAACCCGGAGACGGTCACCGTTTCGCCGAAGAACCGGTTGACGACCGGCAACAGGCGGGCGTGCAGATTGACGATCCGGTTCAGACGGTCGATGACACGCTGAAGAATGGGAGCGATCAACGTCCCGCAGACAATTGTCAGTTCGGCGGGTTGCGGCAGACGGGCGGGCAGACGACGTTGCGCTTTCGCCCATCCATCCAGGAAGTCGCGCGTCATACCGACCCCATTCGAATACTGGGGCATGCCATCATAATCGGCAGCCGGCGGCAGGTCACGCCCACAGAGCAGGTAGAACTCGTCGGACGCATACACGAGACCGATGCCGTAGCGCCGACGAAAATCCGCCTGGTACGCTTCAACGAGATCGATAATGCGCGGCGCTTCGTCAGAGCGGTAGCAGCGCATCGGCACATCGGCGGCGACGATCTGACGTGCGCAATACCCCAGGTTCGCCACCTGTCGTTCGTGCGGATGCAGCGCATCGTCCCAGCGTGGTTGCCGTTCCCAGGTCGCATCGATCCATTCCGGCGTCTCGTGGATCTGGATCGCGGTTTTGATCGTTTGCGGTCGCTTTCCCTCGAAGCGATACTTCGTCAACCCAACCGGCACCACTGCAATCGTCTGCACAATCGGATAGAGCGCCGCCAGGTCGCGAATACTCTGATGGAGCGCCTCACCATCGTTAATCTGCGGCAGCGCAACGATCTGGGTATGCACCGTCACGCCGATCCGACCAAGACGCCTGATCTGTTCCAGGACATCCGGCACATCGGGTTTCCCCAGCAGCACCGCCCGCAACGCGCGGTCGGTCGCGTGGACGGAAATGTACTGCGGGCTGAGGCGCTGCTGCTCGATCCGCTGCCAGTCCGCCTCCGTCAGGTTGGTAAAGGTCACAAAATTGCCGTACAGAAAGCCGAGACGATAGTCATCGTCCTTCAGGTAGAGCGAACGGCGCAACCCTTTCGGCATCTGGGTCAGAAAGCAGAACGGGCATTTGTTGTTGCAGGTGCGCAGACGGTCAAAGAGCGGCTCGACGAACTCGATCCCCAGATCGTCATCAGGGTCTTTCTCGATCTCGTAGATGAACTCCTCATCACCGCGACGCACCAGCAACTCGATAGTCTCTTCGGCAATAGCAAAACGGTAATCGATCACGTCACGCAGACGGAGATCACCCACCGCCAGCACCACATCGCCCGGTTGCAATCCGAGTTCGGCGGCGATGCTGCCAGGGGCGACGGCGGCGATCTCGCCACCTTCGCCGGTTATACGCTTCAGATCGGGTTGATATTCCATAAACGCGCGCCTGCAAACAACTCAGCATTCAGCGATTGAAATCGCCTCTGGAAGGCTTTTCGCCGGGCGTCCACCTGCGTGGACGCTGCCACGGCGCCCGCCTGGGCGGTCGCCCGGCGCGAAGCGTCCTCTCAGGCGCGGTTTCAACCGCCGCCGGTTATACGCTTCAGATCGGGTTGATATTCCATAAACGCGCGCCTGCAAACAACTCAGCATTCAGCGATTGAAATCGCCTCTGGAAGGCTTTTCGCCGGGCGTCCACCTGCGTGGACGCCGCCACGGCGCCCGCCCGGCGCGAAGCGTCCTCTCAGGCGCGGTTTCAACCGCATGCCTGAGCAGTTACGCAAACACAACAAATTTGGTGCGGTTCGAACCGCACCCGCGTATCAGTATACCACAGGGGCAGGGGAATTGCTGCGTGCAACCGGCATCACACGTGTTTCGCCCAACTGGAAGTACGCGCGGTCGTCTCCGCGCCTACCTGATTGTCAGCGGGAGATACACGCGCACCGGGAACGACGAACGCACGATCTTCTGGTCTGACGTAGCATCGGCGTCTCCGCACCGCTGCGCCTCCATGTGAGCCCGTCCAGTGCACGCGGAGACGCGGAGCACGCGGAAGGATCAGAACCGTGACGGTACGATTCAACCTCTGTGAGAACCGCTATATTGCTCAATCTTCATCAACCCTACGGCGTTCTTCACGCCTCCATCTTTTTGCGCCAGTAGCGCGCCAGACCGTGCCAGCTCATCTCGACCGCGCCAGCCTGCGCATACTGCTGACGCACCGCTTCGTTCGCTTCGGCGCCCATCTCGGCATCGGCAAGCGCCGCAAGTTGCGCTGCCGCAGTCGCCTCGTCATCGCCGCGCTCGAGACCCGCGCGCACTGTTTCAGCCCAACGCATCGTATGTTCCCACATTTCGGCAATGTGCCGCTCCGGATCGTGCGCCGGACCAAAATGGGTCAGCAGCAGCATACGCGGCTTGAGCGCCAGCAGCATATCCAGCGTGCGCCGCCACGCTTCCAGATCAATGTCCGGCGGCGGCGTGGCTGGACGCACATAGGTATACCCCGGCATCCGCAGACCGGTTGTATCGCCCACCCATGCCGCACCGGTCGCCTCATCGAGATAGATCAGGTGATGAGACGCATGTCCCGGCGCATCGAAGACCCGCAGGGTTCGACCGGCGACGCGGATAGTCTCACCGCCGCCGAGGGTCACAACCGCCTCCACCGGAACCGGCAGGAACTCGCCCCACAGATAATCCATCTGCCCCCCGTAGATGCGCGTCGCGCTGCGTAACAACTTATCCGGCGCAATCAGATGCGGAGCGCCACGATGATGAACATAGACTTTCAGGTGCGGAAAATAGCGCACCAGCGATCCGGTGGCGCCCGCATGGTCCAGGTGGATATGCGACAGGACAATGCCGTGCAGATCGCTGAACTCCAGACCGATCTGTCTCAATCCGGTTTCGAGATTCGGCAGCACACTGGCAGGACCGGGATCGACAATCACCGGATTCTCCCCCAACAACACGTACGTTCCGACCACCTGGGGGCGTCCGAGGTGATAATCATCGACCAGCGCGATGTTCTCCGGCAATCCATAACGGTCGTCGGTCATGCGGGCACGCTCCGTTTCATTTCAGGGAAATGCTTGTTCCAGGCTTCTATGATACCGGAGATGGTTACTGGTATCACTCAAACACAGCGCAATCCGGGCTGAAGCGAGCGCCCTGCCGCTATCGGTGGAAGCTGAACGGTGCAACCGGCGCATCGCCAGGAGGCTTATGCGGAGCGAGAGAACTGCGGAGAACTGAACAAATCCGTCCTTTGCAGCGGCAAGGACGCATCCTGCATGACATGCCGCTGTACCGACGATGCTTACAACAATCACGCAGACGCACTCAGAACATTATGTCGATCTCGTGCTGTCACCCCTCCAGGGACAACGGCTAATCCTCGCTCCGCTGCATGATCACATCGAGGAGTTCGAGCAACACATTCTTGACGCTCTCGCGATCGGTCGCCATGCATGGCAACACTTTGATATGCGCCGGAAGGCGCAGCGCCAGGCGCAACTCTTCCGGCGACCATGCATTGGGGCGATCCTGCTTGTTGGCTGCTACCACGTAGGGGGTTTCGCGGTAGGACATAAAGAAATCGATGATGCGGTTCGTTTCGCGGAACGTCTCGGGGCGGGTGCTATCGACAAGGATAACCAGCCCCAGCATTCCTTCCGACAGAATCTCCCACATGAAATCGAAGCGCTTCTGCCCTGGCGTGCCGAACAGGTGCAACACCAGGTCATCACCGATTGCAATGCGACCAAAGTCCATTGCAACCGTGGTTTCCTTCTTAATCAGGCGGGTATCGTCAGTCGCGCGACGTTCAGTCGAAACCACCTCGATCTCGCTGATCGTCTTGATGAACTCAGTTTTACCGGCGTTGACTGCGCCGCTGATGACCATTTTTACCGTCTGCACACCGGTCCTCCGTGCTGACTGCGCCGCTACATACCACGAATGCGGTTGATAATGCGGGTTACCAGGCTCTTTTTGATACGTGGCGCCTCAGCCAGGGGTCGGCCCGTGGCCAGCATCGGCACCGGCGCCGGCTTGCGGATGACATCGACCAACCCGGCGGTGAGAAAGCCATAGACAATCCGACAGACATCGAACTCGCTCATACCCGTCTTGCGGGCAATTTCCGCCAGCGTGTCTTTGCCATTGATACGCGCAAACACGCGCCACTCATCGGCGGCGAGATTGATCCCCTTGGCACGCTCGATAGGCTGCTCAATGAACTTCACCACCATATCGGTGCTGGGAATGCGGTCTTTGATCCGCCCCCACTCATCGATACGCCGCACCCCCTCCATGATCAGGTGCTCGACGGGCAGCGGCGTCGGCATGATCGGCGCCGTCGGTTCAGGACGCTGCCCCTGCTCAAAGCGAAACTCACCCTCATTCCAGCCGAACAGCGCATACACCGACTCTTCGATATGCTGTTGCAGCACCCGTTGCAACTCATCACGCCCGATCAGGTTGAGATCGATCAACACCTGCGACATGCTTGCGCCGTTCTGATTCTGATGCGCCTGTGCTGCCTGCTCCGCCTGTACTGGCGTCAACTTCCCCTTGCGAACCAGCAGATCGGTCACCGGAACATTGTCGTCCTTGCGCGTTGCCGTGAGCAGTTTGCCCTTCTCGAAATAGAGCGACGCCATCTCATCGGTGCGACTCAGGTGCAGACAGCCTGTCTTGTAGCCTCGATCAACAAGGTACAGAAAATCCGAGAGACCAAAATCACGAATGTTACCGACCAGCGGCATGGGTTTCCTCCACTCGCAGCGTGCGAGGGTTATGCAAGCGCGGCATCAACAGGCGGGCGCGCCACGCCGTGCGCCAGCGATTCGTCGAAGGCGGCAGGAACAACACCATCGGCAGCAAGCACCGGTATCAATGCGGCTATCGCCACGGCGATCATTGTATCATCAGGCTCACGGGTTGTCAGGCGCTGCAATGCCAGGGATGGCGCAACCAGGCGCCGGACCCAACCGCGATGGAAATGCGCCGCCGACAGGCGGAGCAGTTCATATGAGACAGCTGCAATCACCGGTACCAGGATGATGCGTGACAGTAACCGTTCACCAAGCGGCAATCCCCCGAACAGTGCGAAGAAAGGAATACTCAGCACAACGACAACCAGCAAGAAACTGGTGCCGCAGCGGGGATGCAGCAACGTGAATGAGCGCACCGATTCGACCGTGAGCGGCGCACCGGCTTCGTAGGCGTTGATCGTTTTGTGCTCCGCGCCGTGATACCCAAACGTGCGCTGAATATCCGGCATCCGCCCGATCAGTGTCAGATAGCCGATGAAGATGCCAAGTTGAATAAAACCCTCGGCTGCATCGCGCATCAGCGGCGTGGCGCCCACCCGCTCCAGCAAACTGGCGATCAACAACGGCACAACGAAGAACAGCCCAAATGCGAATGCCAGTGCGATGATCAGGGTCAGTGCCACCGCGCCTTTCGACTGCGGTTGTTCTTCTTCACCGAGAGCAGCGCTGGCGGAGAAATTGAGCGCCCGCACCCCCAGGTTGAGCGTATCCCATAGCATGAGAATACCGCGCAGAAATGGTAGATTCTCCCACATGCGGCGACGCTCGACATTCAGTGGTTCGTGACGAAAGACAATCTCTCCCGAAGGCGTGCGCACGGCGACAGTCGCCTGCCGCAAACCGCGCATCATGACCCCTTCGAGCACCGCCTGACCGCCATACGAAAATGTTCGCTCGCTCATTCCCTACCCGGCGCACCGCACAATACAGACTGTTCAAAACCTGTTGATTAACAGACAACAGACGCGCGTAACCACCTGTTGACGTATGATACCACGGAGCGTAGTGAACGACAATAGTGCACCGGTACCGACGCGGAGTGGGTATATCGCCCCGGATGCACTAGGACGTCTGATCCTCATCACGCCTGGCAAGGTATGCCGCCGCAGCGCGCACTCCCGCCATGAGACCGGACACCCGAATGACCGGCGCAATCGCGCGATCTGCCAGGAACGATGTTGTGCCGCTGACAGTGCTGGTCGTATCACGCAAATTGGCTGCTACACCCCGCCCCTGTTCCAGCACCTGATCGAGTTTGACCGACACTTCCTCCAGTTTGGGGATCAGCGTCGTGCGCGATACGCGCGTCAGCGTTCGCACGGCATAAACCAGCACAAGCAGCAGCGCAATCGAGATCAGCGCTGAGATCATCTGAAAGATCGCCAGTATGACAAGCGCAATGTCGCGTGAGGCGACGCGAAAATCAGGGGACAGGTACGCGCCGATGATGAACCCGACAACGATCAGCAGCACAACGGTCAGTCCGATGCCGATCCATTTACCCACAGCGCATCTCCTTCTTCCAGGCGCGACAGCCATTCGGATGCCGCAGAGCGGCGCTGATTATATCACAGGCGCAATCGTGAAGCAACGATCAGCATGATCCAGGCGCCGAGGGTCGTTTCCAGAATCGGAACGCCCGCCGGGGTAATCAGGCGCAGCGGCAGTCGCACGCCAATCGCCAGGGCAATGAGCGCCCCACCGGCGGCAGCAAGCCAGAATATCGGAATCTGCACCCACCGACGCCCCCACAGTACGTGCGCCAGCGCCGCGCTGGCAGTCACGATCAGCAGAAGCAGCAGAAGCGCTGGCGGCATAAACAACCATCCGGCTCGTCAGTCACGCGCGATCCGCCCGCCCCCCAGAACGACGTCACCATCGTAGAAGACGATCGCCTGCCCTGGCGTGACGGCGCGCTGTGGACGTGAGAAATGCACATCGACCGTTCCTGCCTCTCCAGGTATGACGCGGGCAGGAACGGCATCGGCATGGGCGCGTATCTGCGCCAGGCAATCGAAGGGCGCTTCGGGCCACATGCCGCTGACGAACGTCACCCATTCGGCGCGCAGCGATTCGCGTCTGAGCGCCGATTCAGGACCGACAATCACGGCGTTGCGTGCAACATCGAGCGCTGTGACATACATCGGTTGACCGGTTGCGATCCCGAGACCGCGTCGCTGCCCGATGGTGTAGAGCGGCAGCCCCTGGTGCCGCCCGACTTCGCGCCCTTCGAGATCGAGGATCGGTCCGGGGCGCAGCGCATCGGGGCGCTCTTCGCGCAGCAGGTTGCGATAGTCGCCGCCGGGAACGAAGCAGATGTCCTGGCTCTCCGGTCGGTTGGCGCTTGCCAGTCCGCGTGCGGCGGCCATAGCACGCACTTCCGCCTTGGTGTACTCGCCAATCGGGAAGATCAGCCGCGCCAGGTCGTCCTGACCGAGCATGTAGAGCATGTATGACTGATCCTTTTCACGATCAACGGCGCGCAACAGGCGGTAGGTGGTGCGCTGCGCACGCTCCGCTGGCGGCAATCCGGCGTCTTCTCCATTGTGGCGCGTCTCATCGGCACGGATCCGGGCGTAATGTCCGGTGGCGACGTAGTCGAAGCCGAGGGTGCGGGCGCGCGCCAGCAGGGCGCGAAACTTGATCTCGCGGTTGCACTCCAGGCACGGGTTCGGCGTGAAGCCGCTGGCGTATTCGCGCAAGAAATACTCGATCACATAGCGCCGAAACTCACGCTGGTAATTGAAGACATAGTAGGGTATGCCGAGTTGCGCGCAGACACGCCGCGCGCTCTCGGTCATTTCCTGTGAGCAGCAGAGACTCTCCGCCAGGCGGTCATCGTCCCCTTCCCACAGGTGCAGGGTCACGCCGGTGACATCATGCCCGGCTTCGTGGAGCAGCGCCGCCGCCAGTGAACTATCGACGCCGCCGCTCATTGCAACCATGATCTTTGCCATTGCTTACGTGTTTCTAGACGCCCGGTTTTATGAACAAACCTCACAACCGTCGTTTAACAAAAAGCGGCCTGCCGCCGCTTCTCACCAATAAGTATAGCATATTGTCCGGTTCTCAGGCGGCAGCCTGAACAATGGTCTCCAGCACGCGCGTCGCTCCCGCCGCCTGTAATGCCTGCCGCACCTGTTGCGCGGTCTCCGGTTCAACCAGCGCAATCATCACCCCGCCCCAACCGCCGCCGGAGAGTTTTGCGCCCCCTGCGCCGGCACTGCGCGCAGCGGTGATCAGACGCTCCAGTTCTGGGGATGATACGCCGATTTCCTCCAGTAACGCCTGATTGCGGTCGAGCAATGGTCCTAACGCGGCACGATCACCCTCAGCCAGCGCACGCCGCGCCTGATACACCACGTCCGCCACTGCGTCGAACAGCATCTCATAGCGCGATGGGTCTCTCTCCCAGCGTCGCCGCACCTCGCCGACCGGCAGGCGCGTCGCGCTGCGCACGCCGGTATCGCCGATGAGCAGCGTGAACGGCTCAGCAATCGCGATCGGCTCGATCTGGTGTGGCGGCTCGCTGCGCCGCTGGAACCAGATTACCTGTTCATACGCAATCACCGTGTTGTCAATGCCGCTGGGCGTCCCATGAAAGCGCTGCTCACTCTCGTACACCAGCGCCGAGACCTCAGCCGCACTCAGGTTGCGCCCATACGCCGATGCCAGCGCCCGCACGATGGCGGTCGCAATTGCAGCACCGCTTCCCATCCCGCTTGCAATCGGGATGTCCGATGTGATGGCTATCTCGATGTCTGGCATACGCTGTACGCCAAACTGTCGCAGAATCGCCAGCGTCAGTTCAGAGAGAGGATCGTGCGGAGCGGATGTGATCAACCAGCGCCGCCCAAGATCGGGCGCGTCGAAGCAAACGCCGCTGCCCGGCGCACCGGGGATGATACTGACCCGCGCGCGCACATCGTTCAGCGGGATGGCAATCGCCGGGCGACCGTAGACGACGGCATGTTCGCCACAGAGAATGATTTTGCCGGGAGCGGATGCGTGCATAGAACCGAGAACTGAGAACTGAGAACCGAGAACCGAGAACTGAGAACTGAGAACCGAGAACCGAGAACTGAGAACCGAGAACCGAGAACTGAGAACCGAGAACCGAGAACCAGGAACTGAGAACCAGGAACCGAGAACCAGGAACTGAGAACCAGGAACCAAGAACTGAGAACCAAGAACCAGGAACCAAGAACCAAGAACCAGGAACTGAGAACCAGGAACCAGGAACTGAGAACCAGGAACCGAGAACCAGGAACCGAGAACCAGGAACCGAGAACCAGGAACCGGAGGTCAGGGGTCAGGGGTTGTCAGACCTTCCACTATCGGCTATCGGCTATTGGCTATCGGCTATCTCCTACCACCTTCCACCCCTGACCGGTCACGCTCATTGTTCCTCGACTATCGACCATCGGCTATCGGCTATCGGCTATCGGCTATCGGCTATCGACCATCGGCTATCGACCATCGGCTATCGGCTCGTCAGTTCAGCCGCGCCTGTTCGTGCAGGTAGTCGATCAGCGGTTGCGTCACGAGCGGCACAACGTCGCCGATCATGTGCGGCATCAACCGGTCGACGACTTTCGGCATCAGAACCGGCATTTGTTCCGCCATATAATCCGGCATCGGGATCATCTCCCCAACCCGCGCCAGCATGGTCGGCATCAGTTTGGGCATCATAAGCGGCAACAGACGCGGGAAGAGCGCCGGGAACAGCGGCTTCATCGCTTCGAGCGCGCCGGGAACCCTGCCCATCGCCCGCATCATCCGTCCCATACCCAACGGCATAGCGTCGATGATCTCGGGCCACATAGTCGTCATCAGATTGGCGAAGCCCTCCGGCGTCATCAGTTTGATCATCGCCTCGAACACCGCCCACTGCGCACGCACCTCCGGATTGGGATCGGGCAACTCGTATCCGAGCGCTTCCGCGGCAAAGTGCGCCAGATCGACAACTTCGACCGGCAAACGCTTCTTTTCGGCGCTCACCCGCAACTGGAATTCGCAGCACGGACAGAGCGCCAGCACCTTCTCTGCACCTGCCTCGATCGCCTCATCGATGCGAACCTTGCCCAGTTCGGCGGCGACATCCGGCTCTTTGATCAGGGTCAGCACCGAACCGCAGCATCTCCCACAGTCGCGGTTGTTTGCCATTTCGACGAAGTTGACATTTGGAATGGCTCTGATCAGATCGCGCGGCGGCTCGTAGACGCCCGATACCCGCCCGATGTGGCACGAGTCGTGCCAGGTGACGGTAACCGGCGCTTTGTCCGTTTGCGGGAACGCAAACTCACCGGCATGGATCTTCTCCGCCACGATCTCAGAGTAGTGCTTCGCCGTGATATTGTACTCGATGCCAACCTTCTTCGCCCACGCCGGGTAGACATGCCGCCACATCATATCGCATGCCGGGCAGGAACTGATCACCGTATCGGCGCCTGCCGCTTTCACTGCCGCGATGTTCTTCTTCATCGTCTCAACAAAGAGGTCCCAGCGACCGGCGACCAGCATCGGCGTGGCACAACAGTGTTCCTTCGGTCCCAGATAGGTGAAATCGACGCCTGCGGCATCAAGCAGGCGCACACTGGCGATGCCGATGTCCTGCTCAACGTAACTGGCGGTGCATCCGGCGAAGTAGACGTTCTTCGAGCGATGGTCGGGACCGTGCCGGTCTTTCAGGTCTTCGGGGAACCAGGCGTCGCGTCGCTCGCGGTAGCCAGCCCAGATGTTGCCCTGTTCGGTAAGAGCCGCACTCATCATCTCGAACGGCGGGAAGGTCATCTTCTTCTCTTCGTTGATCAACTGACCACGCAGTTTCATCCACGACGGTTCAATCGGCAGGTTGGCGGAGCAGCGCAGGTTGCACATCTCGCAGGTCGTGCAGGCGAGGAAAGTGTCCACCATTTTCTGATTCCACTGCTCGCGCCCCTCCATGTACTCACGCAGCCAGTACCACTTGCCGCGCGGACTCTGGCTCTCCCATCCGCGACCATAGAACTGATCGCACTCGTCGATGCAGTAGCCGCACTGCGAACAGGCATAGGCGTACCAGGCGACATCAGCGGGAATATCGCGCACCGGTGCGGTTGGTCGCTCGCCGATTGCAACCGGGGCGGCGTTGCCAAAACGACGCGCCAGCGGCTCGAAACGCGATGCCAGATCGATGAACGCACTGACCAGACCGCCGCCGAAGACCTTTCCCGGATTCATGACGCCTGCCGGATCGACCTGCGATTTGAAGGCTTTCAACCTTGCGGCGCGTTCTCTGCCCAACACCTGTTCCGCTTTGCGGGCGAAGTAGATGCCAGTCGCATATGGGCGTCCACCATGCCTGAGCGCGATCTGCATGACGGTGAGCGCCAACCCAAAGACCAGGTTGTAGCGGAAGGTGCGCTGATCGGCAGGGATGAAGCCGAGAATGACGACTTCCGGCTTGCCATCGACGCCATGCCGCACCAGCACGCCTTCTTTCACCAGTGGTTGCGCAACGCTGCGGCTGTATTCATCGAGTGTATCCGCCAGACGATCAAGCGGCACAATCACTTCCGCCGGAACCAGCGACGGACCAAGACGCTTGATCGTCATCAGTTTGAACCGCCCGTCCCACTCGTGCCGGGCGATCTCGTCGCTCAGGATCTCAGCGCCGTATGATGCCGCCAGTACTGGAATGGCGGTCTGCACCGCAGCAGCATCGGCATCACGGAAGGCAAGGGTCAGAATGTACGCTTTTGGCAGAACAATGCGATGCTCGACGACATGACCATGATGTTCGCGCAGCGGCGCTTCGTTCTTCATCTCCGCCATCTTCGGGTTGATGAAACTCATCGACCAGATCGGCAGCCTGCGGGTGATCAACGCCTCCAGCAACGCCTGAAACGCGCGGGTGTCATGCACCGCGAGCGCCAGCGTCTGAACGCCGGTCAACGGCATCACCCTCAGCGTTACCTGGCTGATCATGCCAGTAATGCCCTCTGCATCGGCAACCAGATCGAGATCGGCGTCGCGCAGTTCGCGCACCTCACCCGACGGCAGCACAAGACGCGCGGCAACGACGTTTTCGCGGAAGTAGCCGAACTCGTAACTGCCGATGCCAGCACCGCCCTGCGCCAGCCATCCACCCACCGTTGACGATGGATAACTGGTGGGATAGAGACGCAGGGTCAGTCCCTCTCGTTGCAGCGCCCTGTCGAGTTGCTCCCAGGTGATGCCCGGCTCGACCGTGACGACCTGCGCCGCCGCATCGATGCGCAGCACCTTGCGCATGCGGTAGAAATCGATGACCACTCCTTTCCTGACCGGCACGGCGCCGCCGTAGCCGGAGGACGCCTTGCCGCGCGGCGTCAGCGGAATACGGTGCGCAGACGCCCAGCGCGCCAGTTCGACCAGTTCCTCTTCGTTCTGTGGTTGCACCACGGCATCGGGAATGGCATCGCCCAGCAGTGGGGCGATGAGACCGGGAATGGCGGCGATGTCGTGACTGTAGAGTTTGCGTTCGATGCGATCAAATGAGACTCGCTCGCCAAACCGGTGGAGGAAGGACAGGTTGTGTGAGTTCATTGTTTGTCTCCCCCGCAACGCTGCGGAGCTGTCAACACGGACACCAGACGTTCAATGCGAGCGATCAATGACAGCCAGGTCGCTGATCGCCCGCAGCCGACCGATCATTGCGGCGCGTTCGCGCCCGATTTCCTCGAACGTATGCGCGACTTTCTGCAACCAGGACCCCAGTTGCGCGCGCATCCGGTCATCCAGGATCGTCACCTCGCCTAGCGCAGCATCGAGTTCGCCGGGATCGATGCCGAAGTCATGAGCAAGACGCCGGGTGTCGAGCGGCGCATCATCCACGCGGAACTGACCAGCGATCAGCATGGCTGCCGGTTGCTCGCCTATCTCGATGCGCGCGTGAATGTACTTCAACCCTGCGTGGCATGTCGCAATGCGCGGCGTGCGGTCGCTCCGCGCTGCGAGCGCGCGCCACGAAGCGCGGCAGGCGGCTCGACCTGCGTCGGTCGCCTGCACCAATGCGCAGAACCGACACCCATTGCTGACCTGTGTCAACGGCGCCCCATCGGTCGTGGTGGTAATCACGCCGACCCGCGCAAGATCGGCGAAGACATCCTGGATTGCCTGCACGCAATGGAGTGGCAGCGGCACAGGGGTGAGCGGTGATCTGGTGCGAGGATCAATGGTTGGAGCGGGACGATCCGCCGCAGCGGATGAAGCGCCCTGGATCAACGCCTCGACTTCTCGACGGTGGAAACGCCACTGCTGCCCGACCTTCACCCCCGTCAGTCGTCCTTCTTTGAGCATGCGATAGACGGTGGTTCGATCCAGTTTCAGCAGGTCCTGTACTTCTCGGGTGGTCAATAAATCGTTCACGTGTGCGACGTTGCAACAGGTTGCAATAGGATGCAATAGTATTTGAGAAAAGGATAACAAACACAGCGCGCCATGCAAGGATTAACATGACGCGTTGCAGTAAAGAAGTGATAACCGGAGGCTATTCCCATTCAATCGTTGCGGGAGGCTTGGAGGAAATGTCGTAGACCACGCGATTGACGCCGGGGACTTCATTCACGATCCGACTGCTGACACGCGCCAGCACATCGGCGGGCAGACGCGCCCAATCTGCTGTCATATAATCCTCGGTTGTGACGGCGCGCAGCGCGATCACGTCGGCATAGGTGCGTCCATCGCCCATCACGCCGACGCTGCGAACCGGCAGCAGCACGGCGAATGCCTGTTGCGTTGCGCGGTACAGCCCGGCGGTGCGCAACTCGTGCATAAAAATGGCATCGGCGGCGCGCAGGGTTGCCAGGCGTTCCCGCGTGACCGGACCAAGCACACGCACCGCCAGACCGGGACCGGGGAAAGGATGTCGCCAGACCCACTCTTCCGGCAAACCCAGTGCAAGACCGGCGGCGCGCACTTCATCTTTGAACAGGTAACGCAGCGGCTCGACCAGGGTCAACTGCATATCGGCTGGCAGCCCGCCGACGTTGTGATGAGTTTTGATCGTCACGCCCTTCTGACGATCCGGCGCCTTGCTCTCGATGACATCGGGATAGAGCGTTCCCTGCGCCAGAAAGCGCGCGCCTTCGATGCGCCGCGCCTCGCGCTCGAAGATGCGCACGAATTTTTCACCGATGATCTTCCGTTTCTGCTCAGGGTCGGCGACACCGGCAAGAGCGTCGAGGAACTCATCCGCCGCATCGACTGCGATCAGCGGAATATGAAAATGCTCGCGGAATGTGGCGACAACCTGTTCGGCTTCACCCTGGCGCAGCAGCCCGTTATCGACAAACACGCAGGTCAGGCGATCACCAATCGCCCGGTGAACGATCAATGCCGCCACCGCCGAGTCGACCCCACCAGAGAGGGCGCAGATCACCCGTCCATTACCAACCTGATCTCGTACTCGCGCAATCGCCTCAGCAATGAAACTCGCCGGTTGCCAGTCGCCGCGACATCCGCAGATGCGGAATGCGAAATTGCGCAGTATGTCGCGCCCGAAACGGGTATGAACCACTTCGGGATGGAACTGGATGCCGTACCAGCGCCGTTGATCGTCGCCGGCAGCGGCAAACGGCGCGCCAGAGCTGTGCGCCATCACGCGGAAGCCGGCGGGCAGCGCAGCGATGTGATCCCCATGGCTCATCCACACCTGCTGGTGCATCGGGGTGTCGGCGAAGAGCAGACCGGGATCGACCACCGTGATCTCAGCCGGACCGAACTCGCGGCTCTGCATACCCTCGACACGCCCGCCGAGCGCGTGCGCCTGCACCTGCATGCCATAACAGACGCCAAGCACGGGGAGATCGCTTTCGCGAAGCCATAACGGCAGTTGCGGCGCGCCCGGCTCATAGACGCTGGCCGGACCGCCAGAAAGAACGATGCCGCGTGGTTGCAGCGCCAGCACGTCCTCTTTTGGCGCATCGTGCGGCACAAGTTCGCTGTAGACGCCAAGTTCGCGCAACCGACGAACGATCAGTTGCGCCGTTTGCGATCCAAAGTCAAGGACAGGAATTGATTCGTGCATGATGAATACGGAAGGCGGTACATTGAATTATACTGGAAGACCCTTGTGGATCACCGTTGATCCATTATACCATTCCGAAGGAGTGACACGATGGACCTCTATCTGCTCCGCCACGCAATTGCGGAAGAACGCTCAAACGACGGCAGCGACTCGGCACGCGCCTTGACCCCCGAAGGGGCTGAAAAGATGCGCATTGGCGCACGTGGACTTCAGCGACTTGGCGTGCATCTCGACCGGTTGCTGACCAGTCCGCTGACCCGCGCCCGTGAAACTGCCGATATCGTTGGCGCAGCGCTGAACATCGCTCCTGAAACGGTTGGCGCACTGGCGCCGGGATGCAATGCGGCGACGTTACTCGACCTGCTGGCGGATATGCCCCGCGCGAAGAGCGTTATGATCGTCGGGCATGAACCAGACCTCAGCGGCATCGTCGCCGACCTGACAGGCGGTAGTCGGGTCGTGATGAAGAAGGGCGGTCTGGCGCTGATCGACCTCTCATCACTCGATCTCGGCGCTGGATCGCTGCTGTGGGTGTTGCCGCCGCGTGTGTTGCGGGCGCTTGGAAAATAGGGATCTGCGTTCAACCGAACATGGGGCGGCGACGAAAGTCGCGCCAGAGATGGGATGGGCTTTGAGCCGGGCGACCACCTGCGTGGACGCTTTCCTTTCGTCCCCGTCCGCGTTGGTGAACGAGTGGTCGCAATCTGCGATTGATGGCGGTTGAGAAATTGATCTGCTCCAGCCCGTGCAGGCGGGTGCGCCCCGGACGCTGGAATAGAACACGGATCGGCACGGATGCGACGGATCAGCGCGGATGAAGGTTTGTCGGGAATAGCCCGCGCAGGCGGGTGCGCCCCGGACGCTGGAATAGAACACGGATCGGCACGGATATGACGGATCAACACGGATTCGATACGTTTGAATTCGTCCGGTCCAGCCCGCGCGGGCGGGCTTCGCCTTGCATAGCCGAGGGCTTATGATCTTTGAACAATTACTCCGCTCTAGCCCGCGCAGGCGGGCTTTGCCCTGGATAGCCGAGGGCTTCAGCCCCACGGCTAGCGCAGTATAGCGGATTTATTTCTCAATCTTCATCAGCCCGACGGCAAGAGGCGCATACCGGATTATAGCAGTTCTCAGAGGGCGATCAGAAAACCGGATTTGTGGTATCATGATGGCGACCATGCCGTTCTGATGAGGAGCAATCTCATATGCCACGACGTGCACTTCGATCCTATCCAACCAAGTATGCGACCGATCTGACCGATGCGCAATGGGCCGCCATCGCGCCACTCGTCATCACCCCGTCGCCCAACGGCGGGCGTCCGACCGAAATCGATCGCCGCGCGATCGTCAACGCGCTGCTCTCCAAAAATCGCACGGGCTGTCAATGGCGCATGCGTCCGAAAGATGTTCCGCCAATGAGCTCCGTTCGGTACTCTTTCGACAAATGGAATCGTGATGGAACCTTTATCAAAATCAATGATACGCTGCGGAAACTGGCGCGACAGGCGCTGAACCGCGACCCGGAGCCGTCCATCAGCGTCCTGGACTCCCAATCCGTCAAAACGACCGAAGCAGGCGGAGAACGCGGCTATGATGGGGGAAAAAAAGGTCAACGGGCGCAAACGGCAGTTCTGGGTTGACACCAATGGGTTTTTGTTGCGCGTGTTGGTCCATCCCGCCGATATTTCGGATACTGAAGGCGCTGAGTGGCTTCTCGCCGCGCATCATCAATCGTTTCCTCGGATGCAAGAAATTCGGGTGGATGAAGGATACAAACAAGGGTTAAATGAATGGATGCAACAGAACACGACGATACGCCTGAATGTCATCGAAAAACCGCCTGGACAAAAGGGATTTGCCGTCATCCCGAAGCGATGGGTGGTGGAACGCTCGATTGCGTGGGCGGGACGCAATCGGTTGTTGCGGCGAATAATTATTCGCCGCAACAACCGCAATCCAGAATCAAGCGAAGCCTTTCTTTATCTCGGTTCTATTGCAATGCTCCTGAATAGGCTTTATCCGAGGTGTTAGTTTTTGATCACGCTCTCACAAAGGTTGAACCTGATGAACAGGGTTGAATACTCCTGGGAATGGCGCGCCCCACGCGATGACCGAAATAATGGTCTTTGAGTAATTATTCCGCTCTAGCCCGCGCAGGCGGGCTTCGCCTTGCATAGCCGAGGGCTTTAGCCCCACGGCTAGCGCGGGATAGCGGAATAAATTCTCAATCTCCATCAGCCCGACGGCAAGAGCCCGCGCCGACGGGCTGTGCACGGAGAGCCGCGATTTCCATCGCCAGGCTAAGGCAACCAGGCGAGCGGCGAGGCAAAGTCAACGTTGCTGATGAGACGAACTGACGGAGCTGCGTCGGGTTGCCACAACCACACCTCACCCGGACGTTCTGCGCCTGTCGGATCGAACGGCTCATTCAGCGACGCATCGGGCCGCCATCCGGGTGGAAGCAGGACAGCCAGGCGCGTCCCATCGGGTGACCAGGCGGCGCTGGCGGCGCGCGGCAGGCGCGTCGCACTGCCGCCAATCATTGTCATTGGACCCTGGGGAAGATCGACGGTACGCGAGCCATCGAATGTCACCACCTGCACCGACCAGGCATCATAGCCGCCAAACCCGCGCGCATCGCTGTAGTTATGTTCAATAATCGCCGCGCGCCGTCCATCCGACGCAAAGCGCACCGGCAACAACCATCCTGCTCCCTCGGCGAATGGACGCCCCTTGCCCTCAAACGACCCGCCGATCTCGCTCAGATTAATATCGACTTCGACCTGCATGCCGAGATACCGATGGTAGGTCACCGATGCGCCATCGGGCGACCAGGCGGGTCCGTAGACCAGCATGCCGGTGTTGGGCAGCGGAGCATCGGCGCCATCGGCACTGGCAAAGTTCCAGCCATTCTCACCGCGCCGATTGATCAGGCGCAGGGCATTCCCGAACACCGGCGCTCCCCCCGCCATTCCCGTATCACGAGCAGTCGGAGGTGCGCTGTATGCAATGCGTCGACCATCGGGCGACACTGCCGGGTCGCAGCCGCGCGCAAGCGTCTGACGCTGCCCGCTGGCGAGATCAATGACAGAGACCTGGCTTGCACCGCACCACAACGCCCAATCGGGCCAGAGTTGCGGCAATGGTTCGCTGGCATCGGCAGCGGCAAAAACCAGCGCCGACCCATCGGGCGCCCAGGAAAGCGAGGACTCGATATCACGATCATTGGTGATCCGCCGGAGTGCGCTGCCATCACGCGACACGATCCAGATATCGAACTGATCGGTTTCGCGCGTGACTGCGATCAGATTGCCATCAGCGCTAGAAGCGAACTCGTATGCCCGATCAACAAGCAGGCGCTCACCATTCGCATCGAAGAGCCAGAGCGCACCATCACGCAGGAAGATCAGCGCGCCGGTAAACGACCCTTCCGACGGACGTGATGGCGTGGGCGGAAGCGGTGAAGCAGTCGCCGTTTCGGGCGTCGGGAGCGGCGTGACCGTCGCTGGCGCAGGAGACGAGGACGGAAGCGGCGTCGGTTCAGGCAGGCTCGTTGGTTGCGGCTGCGCCGCTTCCGGCGTCGGCGACGGGAGCGCTGTGGGGAGGGGAATCGGCGTCGGCGAAGGCGCCGCAGTCGGCGTTTCCGGCAGCGACGTGGGAAGCGCAGCTGGCGGGGGTGGCGCACCGCCGCATGCTGCCAGCAGTAAGGTGAGGGCGGTAGACAGGACGATGGTTGCGAAGAAGCGCATGGGGTGTATCATCATTGAGAACTGAGAACCAAGAACCGAGAACTGAGAACTGAGAACTGAGAGCCAGGGTTTATGGACATTGTAGCATAGCAGCAGGTCACAAACCGATGAGGCATATCTGACACAACAATCATATTGTCGTCCAACCTGGTAATGACCCGGTAACCCTGACAGCGTACTATTGTATGGGGTTCAGGTTAAGGCATTTTGATGATTGGAGTGGACTCGAACAACCATGACATCGATCAACTCACAGGGCCACGATCAGCAGACCGACCGGCCAGGCAGCACGGACAGACTCGCCTCGCAGCGAAGCGGTAGACGACCTTCCCAACCACGATTCATCCTCCAACCGGTGGTGCTCGATGATACTGCGACAGTAACGACCGGGCGACCGTCTGACACCTTTGGAATGAACGAAGAGACCGGGAACCAGGCGCCATCCGCAGAAGAGCGCCAGCCCGACCGGTTGAACGAACTGAGCGGTAGTCGGCGCGCCCCACGCAAGGACGTACCGCTCGACTATCCCATACCGATGCCGGGGCGTCACGCGATAATCGGCGCACTGCTGGTGTGCGGCGTGATCGCCATTATGCTCTTCGTCACTCTGCTGCTGACGGGAAGGGGACCGGTCATCTAAAACGCGCACGAGGGGGACCTGGCGAGGGTCCCCTCTATTTTAGATCGTGGTTGCGATAGTCGCGGCGCAGGCGAATGCCTGCCATGCGCATATAGCGCTTTCCCCCGGTCACAAGCCAGTCGGCGATGGTGTGCGCCGCACTTCCACTGATGAAACCGAAAATGAACAGGCGCACCATATCCGGGTTGCGCCGCATCGCGTCGAAGAGCCACGCCGATGCCTGCGCGTGCAGATCGGGAACACCAACACCGATCCTCCCCAGGATCCACGCCCCCCACACGACGATCAGCAGCGTGACAAGATAGAAATAGACCAGGCGCAGCAGCGGCGCGAGAACCAGGCTGTGACTCCAGAAGTGACGGTGCGGAATAATCCACATGTACGGGCGCCATATCCAGAAGAAGAAACCCCAGCGATTGTCGATGGCCGAGTCAATGTCGAGATCGGGAGAAAAGAGGAGACCGGAGATCAGGTGAGCGCCGGTCAGCACGGCTGCGCCAGCCGCCGCATCGTCACGACCGCCCGACTCCAGCAGGACATAGGCGGCAGGCGCCAGAAGAGCGCCGGTCGCAACAGTGATGATGTCGTGCGTTCGCGTGTCTGGCATACCGCTTCCTTCAGCAGGCGGCGCTTCGTGGTGTCGGGTTACCTGGCGACGTCACCCTCTTCTATAGAGAAGACCATCTGCAGCAATCGCATCCGGCGGCATTCATTGCTTTCCCATGCCAGCGGGCCATGCCGGATCGAGAAACCGCTGAATCTCGACCAGGTAGCCATCCGGATCGCGCAGAAAGCAGTGGTAGATATTGTAGACAGGATTGTACTGAGGAGGTTTTTCTACAACAACGCCGCGCTCCGCCAGATAGCGATGCCATTCGTCAACATCGTGCGTCACCAGGGTCAGGATAAGCGCACGGGAAGGCGATGGATCACCAGCGTCGCTCCGTTGACAGATCCCAAGAAAAGCATCGCCAGCAACGCGGTAGATGCGACAGGAACCCTGATCGAGCGCCAGCGGCAAACCGAGCAGGTTCTCGTAGAATGCGGCGCTGATGTGCAGATCGCGAACGTACATGAATGTCACAAACTGATCGAACGATGGCGGTTTCATAGTTCCACTATAGCACATACATGCGAAGTGTGCAAGACGCGATCGCAATCTTGTGCTACAATCATGCCAGTTCGACGCAGGAAGGGCACAGGGCGAGCCATGGATGTTCAGGAACGGGCAATCGCCGATCTGCTCACGCAACCGGAGGATCGGCATCTGGCGTTCGTGCGGGCGAATACGCGCCCCGGTGACCTGGCACAGACGCTGGCGGCAATGGCGAATGGTTCAGGCGGAACGGTGGTCATCGGTATGCGCGGGCGACAGGTGGAAGGGGTGGCAGACGCCGATGCCGCACGCACGATGGTGCTCGACGCAGCGCTGGCATGCACGCCGCCGCTGGTGCTGCCCCTGCCAGCGGTTGTCACCTGTAACGGTGCAACGCTGCTGGTGGTTACCGTTCCTTCAGGGCTGCCGCATGTCTACAGCGTCAATGGAACCTATCTACGACGAGAAGGTCCCACGAATGCGCCACTTCCTCCTGATATGCTGCGACACCTTTTGATCGAACGTGGTGAAACCAGTTGGGATCGGATGACCCCGGCAAACGCGACCCTCGCCGATCTCGACCCGGACAAGATCGCGGCATATGCGCGTCGTGTCGGTCCAATCGCCGAAGCCGACCCGCTTGCCTTCCTGGTGCGACGTGGTTGCCTGGTGCAACGGACCGATCCGGCGAAGGGGACGCCTGACCTGATCCCAACCAATGCCGGTCTACTTCTCTTTGGCATCGAGGTCGAGCGCTGGTTTCCGCAGGCGGAAGTGACGCTGGTGCGCTACCAGGGGCGCGAGATGAGCGATGAGTTCCTGCGTGAAGACATCCGCGACACGCTGCCCGAGACGGCGCGCCGCGCCGAGCGCTGGATCGTTGAGCATATGCGGCGCGGCAGTCGGATGGTCGGGCTGGAACGGGAGGACTGGACGCAGTTTCCGCTGGGGGCGGTGCGCGAGGCGCTGATCAATGCACTGGCGCACCGCGATTACACCATCCGCGGCGACTCCATCCGGATCATGCTGTTCAGCGACCGTCTGGAATGCTATTCGCCGGGGCGACTGCCGGGGCACGTCACAGTGCACAACCTGGTCGACGAGCGCTTCAGTCGCAACGAAACGCTGGTGCAGGCGCTGGCGGACCTGGGGTTGATCGAACGTCTCGGCTATGGTATCGACCGCATGCTGCGCCAGATGGCGGACGCCGGGCTGCCGCCGCCGGAGTTCCGCGAAACTGCCGCCGGGTTTATGGTGACGCTGTATGGGCATACCGGAGATGACCGCGCCGATGCAGGCGGCGCCGATGTCGCCGCCTGGCGGCGCATGGGGCTCAACGAGCGACAGATCGCGGCGCTGCTGTTCCTTGCGGCGCATCAACGCATTACCAACCGCGACATGCAGGAACTGACGCCTGATGTTTCTGCTGAAACGTTGCGGCGCGACCTGGCCGACCTCGTCGAACGCGGGTTGCTGCTGCGCGTCGGCGACAAGCGCGGCGCATACTACATTCTCAAATGACCGCGCAGGATCGCCAGTTCCTGCGCCAGCAATGCGCCTATCCGCGCCAGACGCTCACCCACGTCGGTCAGTTCCAGCAGTTCCTGGCGTTCGGCAAGGGTGGCGCGCACCAGCAGCATCGACGCCATCAACGCTGCAAGATGCCGCGGATCATCGGTGGATTCCAGTTGAGCGCGCAACTCCTCGTTGGGTGGCAGCGCGTTGAGCAGTTCACGCGCCCGCGCCAGCGCCTCATGCATATGGGTGGTCATATCGGGGTTATCGAGACGATCCGGCAAACGGTGCGCCTGCACGCGCAGGTACGGTTCCTGCTGCGTCACCCCATCAATGACGACGCGATCAAATGCCTGGAGCGCAATACGGAGCGTTCCGTCGTGCAGGCGCACCAGGCGATGCACCAGCGCCGACGCACCGACAGCATACCACTGCGCGGGGTCATCGTCGCGCTGCGCGCTGACCACGACCAGACTGCCTGATGCGACTGCCTCGTCCACCAGGCGGATCGATGCCGGACGACTTACGGCGACCGGCACGACGCATGGCGGAAAGACCACCATGCCACGCAATGGCAGGAGCGGCAATTCATCAGGAAAAGCATCGTGAGCGTCGGTCACAATCGAGGTCTCCGCGCGACGTATGTTTCTTGCCTTGTTACTATAATACCAGCGAAAACCATCGTTCGGCGCAGCGAGTTGAGCATAGAAGCGACAGAGTGACCGGGTCGAGATTGGGTATATGGGAGGTGGCATTGGAGTGGTACGAAGATGAGGTTCGTCAGATTGAACAGTTGCACGAACAGGCGCCGCCGCAGCCGGGGGCGGTTGTGTTCTACGGCAGTTCATCGCTGCGCCTGTGGACGACGTTGAGCGACGATATGGCGCCGTGGCCCGTGGTCAATCGCGCCTTTGGCGGTTCCACGCTTGCAGCATGCGTTCACTTCTTTGATCGACTCGTCCCGCCGTGCGCACCCCGTGCAATTGTGCTATACGCCGGAGATAACGATCTTGGCGATGGACGAACACCCGACGATGTGGTGCGGTCGCTGCGCGCCATGCTCGCCAGGATCGACGCATCGCTTGGACCTATCCCCGTAGCATACATGTCGATCAAGCCAAGCCTGGCGCGCTGGAATCTGCGCGAGAGGATAAAACGCGTCAACGCCGAAGCGCGCCTCCTTATGGAGCAGCGTCCTGCCGGATATTATGTCGATGTCTATACACCCATGCTGGGCGCGGATGGACGACCGCGCGCAGAACTGTTCGATGCAGACGGCTTACATCTGAGTTCCGCGGGGTACCGGTTGTGGCGCGACGTTCTGCGCCCATATGTCGCCATACTCGCGGGCGCGGAGAAGGATCGATGAACCGCGCCCGTCATCACGAGCGTGCATCGTGAGCATAGCAAAGCGTACTGCACGTGATAAACATGCAAACGATCACAATCAAATCCGTACATGTCCTTAATGTATCCTTAACCACTGTATCGTACATCCTTAGGGTGAGGTTTCAACACATCAGTTCGGGAGAACGCGCCACAGGGTATCAGGGCGGGCAGAGCGCAGCCATCTCCTGTTCTTGAAAGATGATGTCGAACTGCTGGTATCGTGCGATGACGCATACCAGACCCGCAGGCGCGCACCCTGTTCAATGTCGCATTCCCACGCCAGGCAAGATGCAGAGGAGTCATCACCGATCGCAAGGACGCGGAAACAGGCGGACCAACGATGAGTGCCGGCAGAGAAGAACCATATATAGAGCGAGTGAACACCTGTGCAACGAGAGTATTACTGCTGGTGGAGTCCCCGCTTGCAGCGGGATATGGAGATGCTGATCATCGGACATGCAGGGGCGCGGGCGCTGGTCTTTCCAACCCGCACAGGACGGTTCTACGATTACGAAAACTGGGGATTGGTCGAGGCGTTACGTCCATCGATCGAACAGGGATTCCTGCAACTCTACTGTGTCGATAGCATTGATCGCGAAAGTCTGTATGCTTTTCACCGACCGCCGCACGAGCGCATTGCGCGCCACGTGCAGTACGAATCGTACATACTCGAAGAGGTCTTGTCGTTCTCACGACAACTCAATCCCAACCCTTTCGTTATTGCGCACGGGTGCAGTCTGGGCGCCTACCATGCCGTCAATATCGCTTTCCGCCACCCGCACCTGTTCAGTAAAGTCGTTGCACTGAGCGGGCGATACGATCTGACGGTCGCCATCGGCTCGTTTCGTGCGCTTTTCGACGGCTACTACGACGAAACGATCTATTTTCACACCCCCTGTCACTTCATCCCGCGCCTTGAGGATCCCGCCATCCTGGCGCATCTGCGGCGCATGGAGATCACCCTGGTCATTGGCGAGGAGGACCCGTTTATCTGGACGAATCGCGCCCTCAGCGCGGCGCTGTGGGAGAAGGATATTCCACACACGCTCCATATCTGGCAGGGCGAAGCGCACCGCATCGAGCACTGGCGCGAGATGGTGCGACATTATCTGTGATGTAATGCATTGCATTCACGTTCTTGCCGGGCATGCTATACTGATTCAACCGATGTCTGTACCGTCACGCTCAACGCAGGGGAAGGGTATGCAACCGATAGTATCCCAAACCGCACCGGCGGAACCCGACAAACCGCTGCTGCCGCTTCGACCGCGCAGTATCGAAGCAACCGGGCTATCCCTCTCATTCATTGCCGATCAGATCGTCCGCGCACTCTACATCGTCGGTGAGATGACCGGCGTGCAACTCGTGGAACTGCTGCACCTGCCGTGGGAAAACGTGCTCGACCAGGCGATGAACTATCTGCGACGCGAGCAGATGGCTGAAGTGAAGGGGAGCAGCGGCCTGGGAGAAAAAGCGTACCGCTACCAGGCGACGACCAAAGGGATCACGCGCGCCAAAGAGATCGGCGAGCGCACGCAATACCTGGGACCGGCGCCTGTCAACCTGCACGATTACAGTGTGATGATGCGTCAGTACACCACCCAGGGATTGATGGTCACCGAAGCGGCAATCCGTGAAGCGTTCGCGCACCTGGTGATCAACGACTCCTTGCTGATGCAGTTAGGTCCTGCTATCAACTCCGGTCGCTCGATCTTCCTCTTCGGTCATGCCGGGAATGGCAAAACATCAATTGCCGAGGCGACTGCGCGACTGCTTTCCGACTCTATTGCCATTCCTCACGCCATTATGGTCGATGGGCAGATCATTCGTGTCTTCGATCCAATCCACCACGAACGCCGTCCGCTGCCACAGGGTCAGGAACACGTCTACGACCAGCGCTGGGTACTCTCGAAGCGTCCGGTGGTGATTGCCGGCGGCGAACTGAACATGGACTCGCTCGACCTTGAGTACGATGAGTACAGCAAGTTCTATGAAGCGCCGCTTCAATTGAAAGCCAACGGCGGATTGTTCCTGATAGATGACTTCGGTCGTCAGCAAATGCGCCCGCGTGACCTGCTCAACCGCTGGATCGTGCCGCTGGAAAAGCGGGTTGATTATCTGACGCTGCACACGGGCAAAAAGATCGAGGTGCCGTTCGATCAGTTGATCATTTTCTCGACCAACATCGAACCGAAGCAACTGGTTGATGAAGCATTTCTGCGACGCATCCGCTACAAGATCGAGATCGGCAATCCGTCGCCGCCTGAGTACCGCGAGATTATGCGCCGCGTGTGCAAGGCGAAGAATGTGCCCTACAGCGACGATGGGTTGCGCTACCTGCTGGAAGTGGAGTATCCGCGTCGCAAACTGGAACTGCGCGCTGTGCATCCGCGCGACCTGATCGATCAGGTGATCGATTATGCCCGATTCCTCGGCGTACCGCCGACCATGTCGCGCGAACTGCTGGCTGCTGCGTGTAAATCGTACTTCGTCGAAATGTGACCTGACTTTACTGCAAAAACGCACCGCTGAGACGCTGAGAGCGCAGAGAACTTCAAAAATATGCGTGGCGAAGCATGATGCATTGGAGCGACTCGCTATGGCATCTTCCTCTGCGAACACTGCGACTCTGCGGTGAAATAGTCTTTTGCAGTGGACTCGTGACCTGCTATTACCGCTATGCTCACCCCAGAGATGCTGATCGCGGGGTACTGTCAGGGAATTTTCCCTATGGCGGACGAACGTGGCGTCATCACGTGGTACGATCCGCATCCTCGCGCCATTCTCCCGCTCGACGCCTTTCACGTGCCGCATCGCCTGGCACGCACGGTGCGCAAGGGCGTATTCACCATCCGCACCGATACCGCATTCACCGACGTGATGCGCGCATGCGCCGCGCCAGCGCCGGGGCGCGAGAGCACATGGATTTCGGAGGAGATGATCGAAGCCTATACTGCGCTCCACCGGATGGGGCTGGCGCACAGCGTCGAAGCCTGGCGCGAGGGGCGACTGGTCGGCGGCTTGTATGGCGTCGCCATTCGCGGGTTGTTTGCAGGCGAAAGTATGTTCAGCCGCGAACGCGACGCCAGCAAAGTCGCGTTGGTGCATCTGGTCGAGCGACTGCGGCGCGGGGGGTATGTGCTGCTCGACTCCCAATTCCTCGGATCGCCGCACCTGCTCCAGTTCGGACTCATCGAAATCCCGCGACGCACCTACAAGCAACTCCTGGCGCGGGCGCTCCAGGTGGAAGCGACGTGGAATGTTCCGGCATAATCACTCACGCGGGCGAGCGCCGAGGGTCATTTCAATCTGTTCCTGGCGGTCGCCGCGTTGCACGGTCATCACCACCGTATCGCCCACCGACGTTTCGAGTTCCAGGTAACTGACAAGTTCATCGCTGTTGCGCACCGGTTGCGCGTTGATGGCAATGATAATATCGCCGCCGACCCGCACCTCGCGCCCGCCGATCGTCACCACCTGCGAGCCGCTGCGCAACCCGGCGCGCGCCGCCGGGCTGTCGGGAACGACTTCGGTGATCAACACACCCTGACGCACTGGCAGATTCAACTGCTCCGCCAGGATCGGATCAACATCGCGCATGCCGATCCCCATCCACGGATGATCGTAGCGCCCGTCACGGATGAGCGCCGGAACCACACGACTGACCGCGTTGGACGGCACTGCATACCCGACGCCCTCGAACGCCCCTGAGCCGCTGCTGATGGCGGTATTGACGCCGATGACCTCGCCATAAATGTTGAGTAACGGACCGCCGGAGTTGCCCGGATTGATCGCTGCGTCGGTCTGGATGATGTTCGGAATGCGGAACCTTCCGCCGCCGCTGCTCGCTGGACCGCTGAGACTGCGACCAATACCGCTGACAACGCCAACCGTCAGCGTGTTGCGCAAGCCAAACGGATTTCCGATCGCAATTGCGCGCTGACCAACCTCAACAGTACGGGAGTCGGCCAGGGGCAACGGCGCCGTTCCCGGCGGCAACTCGTCTACCTTCAGCACAGCCAGATCGCTCCCCAGATCGCCACCGATCAGGCGCGCCAGCAGGATCGTGCCGTCGGAGAAGCGCACTTGAAACTTCGCTCCGTTTTCAACAACGTGGTTGTTGGTGACGATATGCCCCTGATCGTCGAAGAGAAAGCCAGACCCCTGACTGATGGGGACATTGAATGGCGATCCGCCGACCGGCGGATGATCAACAACAACTTCGATGCTGACGACTGCCGGGTTCACCCGTCGATAGAGGGCGATCAGCGCCTCCTGTTCAGCCGCCAGCGGATTGGTCAGTTCCGGCGGGAGCGTCGGGATCGGCGACCGTGTGGGCAGCGGCACGGATGTGGCCAGCGGCGCCGACGGCGTGGCAGGCGGAGGGGTCGCCTGCGTTTGCACCACAGCAGTTGGCACGGCGGTCGGATCGTTGACCACCGGGCGGGGCAATTCAATCGATGGCAGCGCGCACGCGGATGTCATCACGAGCGCTGCCAGCACTGCGGCAAGCATCAGAGTAAGGCGCATGGTGTCTTATCTCCTACGACGAACGCGCAAGCGCCGCGCGCAACGCCGGTTCTAATGTCGGATACGCAAACTGATACCCAAGCGCCAGCGCTTTTGACGGTACGGCACGCTGGCGTTCAATGAGCAATGCGGGTGCCATTTCGCCGAGAATCAGGCGGAGCACAAATCCGGGCAATGGCAACCACGACGGTCGGCCAAGCACCCGTCCCAGCGTTGCACTGAAATCGCGGTTGCGCTGCGGCTCCGGCGCGACACCGTTGAAGGGACCGCTGGCGCGCTCATCGTCGATGCAGCGCAGAATCAGACCAACCTCATCATCGAGATGGATCCACGACCACCACTGCGTTCCTGGAAGGATGGGACCGCCGACGAACAATTGAAACGGCAGCAGCAATCGCGCCAGTGCCCCCTCGCGCCGATCCAGCACAATGCCGGTGCGGATCATGACCGTGCGCACACCAAGGTCGGCGGCGCGACACGCTTCCCCTTCCCATGCCACGCATACCTGTGCAAGAAAATTGCGCCCGGGCGGAGCGCTTTCATCGACCGGCTCATCGCCGCGTGGACCGTAGTAGTCGATACCGGAGGCGCATACAAACACCGATGGCCGTTGTCGAGCGCGCGCCATAGCATCAACCAGCGCGCGTGTGCTGAGGGTGCGACTCTCAAGGATTTCGCGCTTGTAGGCTGGCGTCCAGCGGCGACCGGCAATCGACGCGCCTGCCAGATGCACGACTGCATCGACAGTCTCCAGCGCTGCTTCCCAATCGCCGGGCTTTGCGTCCCAGGCGACATACTGCGCAGCGCCTGGCATGATGGTGCGCGCAGTTGCAGGGTTGCGGGTAAACACCACCACACGGTCGCCGCGCGCAATCAGGCGGCGGCAGAGCGCCTTGCCGATCAGACCGGTCGCCCCGGTCACAAGAACCGATCTCTGTACCGACATGTCCACCTTTCCAGACGCTGCCGGAACACCCGTCAGCGATATGTATTATAGCCAATGGTGCACGTGCACGCACACCACCGGTTGCAGAGACGCACCGTGAAGTTCGGGGTTGGGCGGAAGATTGACGCCGGTAGAACGAACCGACTACCGGCTATCTCTGATCAGGCGGTTGAGTCTGCGGTACGTGCGCCAGAGGATAGCCAGTTTGCCTGCGAGCGGAACATAGGCGCGTTTCTGGAACACGTCGTAGTCATTCGCAACAATGCGCGGCAGGATGCCGCGATAAATCTCCGCCGCCGCCGCGATCGCCATGCGACCATCCGGATCGAGCAGGGCGATACCGGGCCAGGCTTCATCGTACAGCGCATGGGTACGCTCGATCTCGAAACGCATCAAAGCACGGAAGCGTTCGTCGCGCCGTCCCTGAAGAATATCATCATCGGTCAGATCAAAGCGCCGCAAATCCTCCTGCGGCAGATAGATCCGCCCGCGCTGCGCATCTTCGCCAACATCGCGCAGAATATTCGTCAATTGAAGCGCCACACCCAGTTTCACAGCGTAGGGAGCGGCGCCATCGCGATAACCGATGATATGCATCGAGAGCAAGCCAACAACCGACGCGACACGGTAGCAGTAGAGCCAGAGATCATCGAACGTCTCATATCGATGGAAGGTGAGATCCATCGCAATACCGGCGAGCAATTCATCGACAAGGGATTGCGGGATGGCATACCGTCGCACCGTATCATCCCATGCCAGCAGCACCGGATGATCGGCGGGGGGATGCGGCGCATGCACACGCGCCACCCATTGCGCCAGCGCGCGCGCCGGGTCGTCGGTCGCTCGATCAACCGTATCGTCGCTGGTGCGGCAGAACGCATAGAGCGCCCGTACCGCCAGGCGCTTCTCGAACGGCAGCAATTGCGAACTCAGATAGAAACTGCGCGAATTGATGCGCGTGATCTCGACACACTGCCGATAGGCTGCGTCGAGTGACAACGGTGGGAGTGCATCGACAGGATGCACGCCCAGCCCGATCTCATCCGGTTCGACCAGATGCCGGAGACTGGCGAGCAGGGCTGCGGCATCGCGGATTGGCGCCTCACGCTCGCCGAATGCCTGAACCGGTATGCTGGCAGAATGCTGGAGCGATGCCATGACCCCCTCGCGTGCAGATGAGCCTTCTTCCCATGATGCGCTGCCCGGTTACAGGCGCTGCCACCGCACGACGCGCGATTCAGAGCCAAAGCCTGCCAGACGCTGCCCGCAGCGCATGCCGCGTGCAGCGTTTGCAGGCACACTCTGCCACCAAACCAGAAACACGCGCGCACCTCGCCATGGCGTGCTGGCCGATTGTTTACTCAGAGCAGCGTATTCTATGCGACATTATAGCGCCGTTTGCGCTTGTCGCTGTCAGGCACGTTCTATCGGTATCTACGAACGTTGAGGGGGGGTGGATGTACCATTACTCGACATGAGCGCACTGACCGTTTGAACCAGTTCACGTGCATCCTGCCCGAGAAAGACGCCTGGAATGGCGGCACAGAGTTCCGGATTGACATTGAAGATCCGTCCGCCGTACCCGAAATGCACGTCAGGAAACTCGCGCCGAACCGCCCGCGCCACTTCGAGCAGATTCATCGCCGTTTCGAGCGTTGATGCCGAGAGACAGACGAGTTTCGGTTTGACCTTACGAATGGTTTCGAGCAGGTCGGCGAGCGGCACCTGCGCCCCCAGGTACACAACGTGCCAGCCACGCCGCACCAGGAAGAGGCTGGCGAACATGATCCCCACGTCGTGCAATTCCTGCGGAGCGCACCCCACAACAATCGTATCGCGCTGCACCTGGTTCTCGAACACATTCAGCAGGCTTGCCAGCTTGCGCCGCACGAACTCGGTGGCAAAGTGCTCCGCTGCGACATTAATCTCGCCGCGGTGCCAGCGCTCACCGACTTCGACCATCGTCGGCTGAATGAGTTCCAGCAACACCTTCTCGAATGGATACAGCGCGAATGCCTCGGAAACCACCCGTTCGGCGTTCTGCGCATCGAATGTTGTCAGCGCGGTAATGAGTTCCTCCGCCATCTGCTCAATTGCCCGCGTCGCATCCATCTCGATATGCGACGGCGGCTGGTCGGTCACACTGGTGAGCAGCATGATGGCGTGACTGATGTTCACCCCTTCCGCAGTGCGGTCGCGCAACCAGCGGATGATGGCGATGTCGCGCTCTGAGTACAGGCGATGACCACCCGGCGTGCGCTGCGGGCACGGAATGCCGTAGCGCCGCTCCCAGGCGCGAAATGTGTCGGGCGGTACGCCGGTTTCGCGCGCAACGGCTTTGGTGTTGAAAACGGGCGCGGTCGACAGCTGCCCAAGCGATGGAGGTTGCGCCATTGCTGTATCAGCCCCCGGTAATTGTTAAGTTTTCTGATTCGTTCCAGACTGTAGAGTAGCACAACGCACACCTCTTGTCAAAGCCTTGCACAGCAACATTGTACCGTTACGCGAGTCGGGCGGCGGCAATACTCCGCACAGGCGCCAGACCACGGCGCACCACCGTCCAGGAGCGACCGCGATCCACGCTGATCGCAACATCTCCATGTGCAGACGAAGCAAATACGGTATCCATGTGATACCCGGCGGGAGACAGGACGGTCGTGGCGCTCTCCCAGGGGAGCGCCACAATTGCCGGTTCCCAGGCATGCAGCGTACCACGCACGATGCCGCCGTCCGTCAGGGCTGCCAGCAGAGTCGGCGCAGCGCCCGCCAGCACAGCGCAGGTTGCCGCTTCACCCGGAAGATTCTCGACGCGATGCCAGGCATCCTGCGCAAAGACATACACAACCCCGCCAGCAAGCGCACAGAGCGCACCTGCGCCACCAGGAGGCGTTACCAGCATACGAATGACACCGGGAAGCGGTGAGCCGGGCAGTGTCCATTGTGCGCTCTGATCACCATCGATGAACACCTGATTGCCCGATGCAACCACAAGGCGCCCGGCGCCATCAATCGCACATCCGTTGCACTGTCCGGGCAGCGCAATCGCGCGCCAGGTTACGCCAGCATCACGACTCTCAAGCAGGACGTCGTCTGCCAGGAGATACACGAGCGCCGGACGACGCGGAGCGCCGTACAGAGCGGCGGTCGCGGTCAGGTCGCTTTCGAGCCGAACTGTCTGCCAGGTTTGACCGCCATCGCTGCTGCGCAGCACACGCCTGTCGGCGATAGCGAGCGTGATCAATGGATGAGAAGGATCGACCCATACCGACTGCACAACGCTGCCCTGCAACTGGTGCGCACTGCGCAACCAGCGACCCTGACCGGCAGGATCGCTGAGCAGCACCAGTCCATCATCAGTCCCGATAAACAGCAGCGTCGCTTTCGCCATCAGTCACCTCTGCCCCTGCTGCACTGTGTAAAGATCACGATGCCGTACTGTTCAGAGCGTTCCAGACGCAAACCGGCGGTGCGAAACTGCGTCAGCAACTCCTCACGCGACCAGAACGCGATGCCGCCAGGAGCAAGCGCCATTTGCACCGCGCGCCCGACCACTCCTTGCGCCGCCAGCAGGGTCATTGCCACAAAGCGACCATCGTCAACCAGCACGCGACGCACCTCACGAAGACAGGCGGCGAGATCGCCGATTTCATTGAGCGAGCCGCCAATCGTCACGCCCTGAGCGACGTTGCTGGCAAACGGCAACGCCTGCGCTGAGGCGCGCAGATACGACACCCGCACTCCGGCGGCGCGCGCACGCTGGCGCGCTTCACGAAGCATCGGCAGCGCATGATCGATCCCGACGACGTGACCGGTGAACGGACGCATCGCCCGCGCCAGCGCGCGCGCATACAGTCCATTGGAACAGGCGACATCGATCACCAATCCACCACGCGCTGCATCGACCCAATCGGTCACCAGCGTCAATTCGCGCTGGTACGGAAACGACTCGCCGCTCAGCAACGTCAGCGCGAATGGACGCCAGAGACGTTCGTATGCCCAGGCGGTCGCAGGAAGTTCATTCGTCAGTTGCGCAATCGTGGGTGGTCGGGGCGGACCGAGAAAATCGGCAATACCGTCGCGAATGGGGTAGACTGCACCGCAGGCGCAGTGCAGCGCGCCGGAGATAATCTCACCTCCGGTATCGCAGCGTCGGTCGCGCAGATCGAGCGCACCGGCGCATGTCGGGCAGCGCAGTGACGGCAACAGTTCATCATCCATGGTGCGGGTCCGCCTGGAGTGTCTGAATATGCGCTTCGAGCGCAGCGGCGGTGGGCGGATCGAGAACGATCCGTGGCGTCGGCGCTGGTGGACCGCCCATAGCCACGAACCGATCCATTGCGGCGATCAGATCTGCAACATCAAGACCGCGCATCGAAGGGCTGACCGCCACGAGTTTGGGGCGACTCTTCGCATAGTTGAGGCGCATACCGCGCGGTTGACCGCGCTTCCACTTCTCAAGCGCCGCAGCCGCCTGAATGATGCCTTTATAGAAGGTCGCCTCCGGTTCGGACGACCGACGCCAGCACCATTCCCATTCTTCGTGCGCGTGCCAGTATTCCCCTGCGTTGAACAGGCGAATACCTTCGAGATAGTGGTCCATAGCGCCTGTTTCGTCTATTCCTGTCAGTAGCGCGGCACAGATGGATCGATACGCAGCGACCATTCCTCGATGCCGCCGATCATATTCGCAACGCGCGCGAACCCAAGCGTGGAAGCGACATATTCCGCCACATACGCGCTACGCAGCCCATGATGGCAAAAAAAGACATACTCCTGATCGGGATCGAGCGTTCCGATCCATTCAGCGGCGCGACTGAGCGGCAAGAGTTCTGCGCCCTCAATACGTGCAAGCGCGTACTCTTCGGCTTCACGCACATCAATGAAGCGAAACGGCTCCCCCCGGTCGAGTTTTGCTTTGACCTGATCGGTGGTAAGGTCGCGATACGACCGCTGCATAAAGGATCGCATAGATGTTCGCCATCACAACAAGGAGAGGCGTTGCGACGCAACGCCTCCATACCTCGAAAAACCGGGCAAGAAAGGATGCCTAGTGACCGCTGCAGCAACCGCCGCCACCGCTGTAGCCGTCGTACTCATCATCGGCGCCCTGCTGATCGCGGGTGCGGAACGAGTGACCGCAGCCACAGCTCGAAACCGCGTTCGGGTTATCGATCTTGAACGCGCCTGCCAGCATGTTATCCTGCTGGTACGAGATTGTGGCGCCCATCAGATAGCGTGCGCTGATCGGATCGACCATAATCCGCAAGCCGTGGGCATTCCACACCGTATCGCCAAAGCGCTCCTCGTTGTCGAATGTCATCCCGTACTGCAAACCGGAGCACCCGCCGCCGGAGACGAAGACGCGCAGACCATACCCTTCCAGGTTGCGCTCCTTCATCATGCTTTGCAGGCGAAGCGATGCGCCTTCCGTAATTTCGAGCACCGGCGGGAATTCGTTCTCATGATGCTGAACCACGTCCTGCTCAATGGTTGCCATAATGTGTGCGCCTCCTGACTGTCACGAAGAATAATGCCTGTCTGTGTATCACCGGGCGACACTCCTGGTCGCCATCGCACTGCCAGCACAACCCGCATATCTATTCGTGCTGGAGTATACCAGAGTTACGCAAGAAACACAATATCTAAACGAACTTATCCCCCCAGTTCCGACATCCCGCGCAGGGTCGGCAGCACGCCTTCGGGCAGTCCGTGCCCCCAGGGTTTGAGCGCCACCGCATGACGGATGATCTGCTCGATCTCGTCCAGCGTTGCGCCGCCACGGATCGCTGCGCGCAGATCGACTTCCTGATCGCGCAACAGACAGAGATGCAATCGTCCATCGGAAGTCAGGCGCATGCGATTGCATGTTGCGCAGAACGGCTCACTCACCGAACTGATAAACCCCAGTTTGCCCGGTGCGCCGGGAATGCGATACCGTCGCGCCGAGTCAGACGGCGCCAGACCAAGGTCTTCGAGCGGACCATAGACCGATTCCAGGCGCTCGATCAGTTCGGCGCTCGTCACCACACTGTGCTGCGCCAGGTCTGCCACGCCAGCCAGCGGCATGACTTCGATGAAGCGCATCTCCCACGGGTAACGGAGCGTCAGCGCGGCGAGGTGTGGAACCTCATCATCGTTCATGCCGCGTACTACGACCGAGTTGAGTTTAATCGGATGCAACCCTGCGCGGTCGGCAGCCTCGATGCCAGCCCACACCTTTTCGAACGAACCACCGCGCGTCATGCGACGGAACTTGTCCGGATCAAGCGTATCGATGCTGATGTTGACGCGGTCAAGACCGGCTTCCCTGAGCGGTTCGGCGAGTTTTTCCAATCGCAGCGCATTGGTTGTCATGGCGACGTGGGTGATACCGGGAGTGCGCTTGATTTCTCGCACAATCTCGACAATATCAGGGCGCAGGGTCGGCTCGCCGCCCGTCAGTCGAATTTTGCGAAACCCGGCTCTGGCAGCGGCACGCACCACCAGCAGCAATTCACCGGTCGTCAACAACTCCGGGCGCGGCATGAACTTCATGCCGATCTCTGGCATGCAGTAGACACACCGCATGTTGCAGCGGTCGGTCAGCGAAATGCGCAGATAATCGATCCGTCTGCCATACGAGTCGTGTGCGGGAGCATCGGTTGGATAGAGTGGTCGTGCCTGACGAATCTGATCGGCGGTATAGAGCGGGATAGTTCCCCGGCGTACCTCTTCGTACTGCATAGCCCCCTCGATGCGTTAGGCATACTCCATAACGCTGATGCGCGCCGCCAGTTTGCGCGCAATCTCGCAAAAGACATCAGCATAGGCGTCCGGCAGGTCGCTGAGCACCGCCGGTTGACCGTGATCACCCCCTTCGCGGATGCTCAACCCGATGGGAATCTGCCCCAACAGCGGCACCCCAAGTTGCGCCGCCAACCGTGCCGCACCGCCCGACCCGAAGATGTCGTAGCGCTTTCCGGTATCCGGCGCGACGAAGTATGCCATGTTCTCGATGATACCGAGCAGCGGCACGTTCACTTTGCGAAACATTTCCATACTCTTCAGCACATCGGCAGTCGCCACCTGCTGCGGCGTTGTGACCGTCACCACGCCGGTCAGACCGGCATTCTGCAACGATTGCGCCAGGGTCAGCGCAATGTCGCCAGTGCCGGGGGGCATATCGATGATCAGATAATCGAGCGGCGCCCACAGCACCTGATAGAGGAACTGCCGCAACAGTTGCGATACCATGGGTCCACGCCAGATCACCGGTTGCCGGTCATCGATCAAAAAACCGATCGACATCATCTTGATGCCGTGCGCTTCAACGGGCAGCATACGCGGCTCGCCATCAGGACCGCTCACTGCCTCTGGTTGCTGCGAGCGCACGCCCATCATCAGCGGCACCGATGGACCGTACACATCGGCGTCGAGCAAACCGACCTGTGCGCCCTCACGCGCGAGCGCCACCGCCAGGTTGACGGCGACGGTCGACTTTCCCACGCCGCCCTTGCCAGCAGAGACCGCGATGACATGGCTGACGCCAGGGATGGCGACATGTTCGGGAATACCGCCACGGGGTCGCACCTGAGCGGTAAACTCGATGCTCACCCGTTCACGCGGGATGCCAGCGATCTTTTCGAGCGCTTCTTCACACTCGCGCTGGATCTGATCCTTGAGCGGACAGGCAGGAGTGGTCAATTCCACCGCAAAACGCACCGTATCGCCGTCGATGACCAGGTTTTTGATCATCCTGCGCGATACCAGATCACCGCCGAGTTCCGGCTCCTGGACGGTTGACAGCGCCTGCAACACGCGTTGCTCGCTCAACGCATCATCGCGACGTGAAAAGAGACCCATGCTCCCTCGCTTCCCAGCATGACTGTATCTGTTGTCAGTATACCATATTTTGATAGTAAAAACTATCGTAACTCAATAGTCATCCAGCCCGCTAACGCATGTGCCCACCCTGCCAGAAGGTCTGGCGGAAACCTTCCGCAGCGTTGCAACGGGGCAGCGCAGGCGCTATGCGATGCACGCAGGTGAACACGTGTCGAATATTCTACCACGCTTCCGGGGAAGCGCCACGGTTCGCGGTTGGTTCCTGACGCTTTGGGGGTGCTGCGCACAGTTCAGGACATTCGTAAGGCAAGGATGGCATCATTGGAGCGCGTCGGAGGAGGTTTCATTTTTTGCCAGAAAACGATCAACAATTGCAACAAACACATCTTCGAGCGAAGGTTCGATCCGTTCGATGCGAACATCACGCACCTGCGCCGATTCGAGGGCGACGGCGAGTTGCGGCATGCGCACGGTGGCGTCATCGACGAGCACGTGGAGACGCGCGCCATGCGGGGCGACATCGCGCACGCCGGGGTGCGCCAGCGCTACGGTGTGCGCCAGTTCCTGCGGCGTGCCTTCCACTTCCAGCACCGCGCCATTGATTGCCGTTTGCTTCAGCGCCATCGGGGCGTCGAGCGCGACGAGCGAACCGCCATACATCAGCCCGATGCGATGACAATGTTCGGCTTCATCCATGAAGTGGGTCGTCACAAAAACGGTCACTCCTTCTCCCGCCAGATCGTAGATCTGTTTCCAGAATGCGCGCCGCGCTTCTGGATCGACACCGCTGGTCGGCTCATCCAGAAACAACACCTGGGGACGATGAACGATGGCGCACGCCAGCGCCAGACGCTGACGCCATCCACCGGGAAGCTCAGATGTCAGTGTCCGGTCATGACCGCGCAGCCCGGACAGATCGAGCAACTCATCAATCCGCGCCGCGCGCACGTTGCGCGGAAGACCGTACACTTCGGCGTAAAATGTCAGATTCTCGCGCGCGGTCAGATCACCGTACAGACTGAACTTCTGCGACATGTAGCCGATGCGCTGGCGGATCGCCTCCTGATCGCGGGCAATGTCGAGACCCAGCACGCGCCCGCTGCCGCTGCTCGGCGTCAGCAAGCCGCACAGCATCCGAATAGTCGTCGTTTTGCCCGAACCGTTCGGTCCCAAGAAACCGAACACCTCGCCGTGCGACACCTGGAATGATACCTCGTTGACCGCGATGAACGAACCAAAACGGCGAGTCAGGCGGTCGGTTATGACTGCGCAAGAGTCGGTTGTCTTGATCGCCATGCCTGATCGCTCCGTTTCCCCTGCCAGACGTGTGGAACAGCGCACCGTTCGCCCCTGTTGACGACACAGGAGACATATCCAGCACACTGGCGCCGCGCCCGACGAACAGAAATCAGCCTTCTTCCTGATACGCCCGCACCAGCAGCACCGGCAACTCCGCACTATGCACCACTTTGGTCGCCACGCTGCCGAGCCAGATCTGGCGCAATCCCGTGCGCCCGTGGGTTGCCATGACGATCAGATCGGCGTGTTCGGTTTGTGCGACATAGATGATCTGATCCGCCGGAATACCTTCAACCACACGGGTCTGCACGTCGAAGCGGTTGGCGCGCAGACGCTCCGCCACACCCTCCAGATACTTGCGCGCTTCGGCAATGTCGTCGCCTGTAACGACGCAGACCAGCAGCAGGGTTGCGCCGATCCGCGCGGCAATTGGTTGGGCGGTAGCCAGTGCCTGTTCCGCGAGCGGCGAACCGTCGAGAGGCACGCAGATGGTGCGGTAGGGAACTTCAGTCACCGATGGGTGTTCTCCTCCGTTCGAGCGCACGACGAGCAACGGCGTCGGCGCGGCATGCAACACCTTCGCCGCAACGCTGCCGAATGCCCAGCGCAGGGCGCCGCCGTAGCCGTGGGTTGTCATTGCAATCAGGCGAACTTCCGGCTCGTGTTCTGCCCGCGCCACGATGGCAGTAGCGGCGTCGTCCGCCGGTTGTACGTCAAACACAACGTGCAGTCCTCTGGCACGCAGCCGTTCCGCCACGCTTGCCAGGTAGACATTTGCGCGCGTTAGCGCTTCTTCGGTCCACTCACGGCGCAATTCCGCTGGAATGGTGGTTTTCCAGAAGAGTGATTGACTGACCTCGCCAGGAGTGACAATGCGCAGCAGAAGCAGCGATGCGTCGGTAGCGCGCGCCAGTGACGTGGCATATGGCAGAATGGCTTCGGCGGTGACCGATCCATCGAGCGGTACAAGTATCCGATGTATCATTGCGACTTCCTTTCTCGTTGCAAATGCAGAAAGACATCCTCCATACCAGGCATGACGGGATGGACGGTATGCAGTGCGACGCCAGCATCTCCTAACGCCTGGCGCAATGCGGCGGCGTCGAATGAGGTTTCGGCGATAACGTGGAGACGGTCGCCGAAGATGTGCACATCCCGAATGCCAGGCAGTATGCGCAGCACCGCCTCCGCTGCGTGTCGCGGGTCGGCACGCACTTCCAGCACAACACCGGGCACGAGGCGCTGCAATTCGTGCGGAGCGCCGTGCGCCAGCAGCGCGCCCGCGCGCATAAAGCTCACCTCATGACAGCGTTCCGCTTCATCCATATACGGCGTGGTCAACAGGACGGTCATACCGTCGGCATAGACCGCTTCGCGCAGAATATCCCAGAACTCGCGCCGTGACACCGGATCAACGCCGGTGGTCGGTTCGTCGAGCAGCAGCACCTGGGGACGGTGGATCAACGCACACGCCAGCGCCAGTTTCTGTCGCATGCCGCCAGAAAGTGCATCGGTGCGGCGGTTCTGAAACGGCGCCAGGCGACTGAACCCGAGCAATCGCTTCAGCAGCGCCGGACGTTCTGCCTGTGGCACACCATAGACATCGGCATAAAAGCGCAGATTCTCGAGCACTGTCAGATCGCCGTACAGACTGAAGCGTTGCGGCATGTACCCGATGCGCTGCTTTACCCCTTCCGGGTCACGGGTCACGTCGATCCCGGCAACAATTGCGCGCCCGTGATCAGGTCGCAGCGCGCCGCAGATCAACCGCAGCGTCGTCGTTTTCCCTGCGCCATCGGGTCCGAGCAACCCGTGGATCCGTCCTGCGGTGACGGTCAGGTTCAGACGATCAACGGCGCGCACCGGACCGAATGCGCGGCTCAGATCGATTGCTTCGATAGCATACGTCTGATTCATCGAACAGTCGCCATTTCGGTTGCAAAGTCGCGTAGCGCCTGCGTGTACGCTTCGGGCTGATCCAGGTTCGCCAGATGCGCAGCGCCTTCGATCAGGCGCACCCGACCAGCGCGCAGCGTGCGCAGATACAATCGCTCGTCACGCCGGAAGAAGCGATCCGCAGCCCCGTTGAGCAACAAAACCGGACATTCGCACGCGCGGAGCGCCGGCAGCGGATCGAAGTCGATCAGCGCAGCTGAGATCTCAGGATAGAAACGGTAAAAGAACCCACGCGCCACAATAGCGTCAGCCAGCGCCGGAGGGTAGCGTTTGCGGAATGTGCGCTCTTCGGCGCGCGCCAGCAAAGGTGCGAAATTGGCGGTCAGCAGACGCGCAATCGCCAGATATGGCGCACGCAGCAGGCGACCGGCAAAACCATTGAACGCGAATGCGCATCCCGACAGGATCAGCGCCGTTGCGCGCGAAGGATAACGCGCGCCAAACGCCAGTGCAACATATCCGCCCAGCGATAGTCCACACACAATCACACGTTCGCCGACGATGGCATCGACGACTGCGGCGACCTGCTCCACTGCTGCATCAAGGGAAAACGGAACGCCAGCCAGCGCGCCATGCCCGGGAAGATCAGGGGCAATCACCCGAAACGTATCACTGAGCGCCTCGATCTGCGGTTGCCACATAGCGCGCGTCAGACGCGCCCCGTGGATCAGCACAAAGACAGGCGCACCTTCCGGTCCTGCGATAGCGCAATCGCGTCGCTGCACCACTCTCGTGTCATCGTCAGCGTCCTTCATCTCCTCCTGCCTCCCCTGGTTCTCAGTTCCCGGTTCCTGGTTCTCAGTTCTCGGTTCTCGGTTCCTGGTTCTTGGTTCTCGGTTCTCAGTCCTTCTCCACCAGCACAACATCCGCTGGCATCCCCGGCTTGAGGGCGTAGTCAGCATTCGGCAACTCAATCCGTACCGCGAACACCGTCGTTGCGCGCTCATCGCGCGTCTGCACGTTCCGCGGCGTAAATTCCGCTCTTTGGGCAATGAATGTTACTGTACCATGAAAGACTCGACCTGGAAAACTGTCCACTGTGACCTCTGCCGCCTGACCGAGACGCACACGCCCGATATCCGCCTCGCTGATGTACACCGTCAGGCGCACGGGATCGAGGGCGCCGATGGTCATTAACGGCGTGCCGGGGGTCACCTGCTCTCCTTCGTGGATCGGGCGGCTCAGGACGATGCCGGTGCGCGGTGCGCGCAACCTTGCCTTGTCGATCATCACCTCCACCTGATGCAGGGATGCCCGCGCCTGCGCCAGTTGCGCTTCCGCCGCCTGGATCTGCTCTGGACGCGCGCCATTGCGCGCCAGATCAAGCCGCGCCCGCGCCTGCGCCAGTTGCGCTTCTGCAATCGCTTGCTGCGTGCGCGCAGCATCAACGGCAGCGCGCAATTGCTGCGGATTGGCGCGCATTGCTTCGACCACGTCGAGCAACCGCTGCGCATTTGCGAGTGCAGTCTCGGCAGCAGCAATCTCCTGACGGGTCGGTCCTGCTTCCGCTTTTGCCAGCGTCGCCTGTGCGATACTCACCTGCAACTCCGCCTGGCGCACGCCGACCGCCTCTGCCTGGCGCGCCTCTTCCGCCTGCACCAACGCCTGTTCGAGCGCCGTCTCCGCCTGGCGCAGCGCGGCTTCCGCCTGAACGAATTGCGCATAGTACTGTTCGCGCACCCCGTCACTTACGGTATTCGGCAGACGTTGCACACCGGTCGGCAGTGTGACCAGCACGGTCGGCATCAACGCATCCTGACCCGTATCGCGCACATACTCCCAGTTGGTCTTCGCCTGCGCATACCGCGCCTGCGCCTGGGTCAACGCTGCCGCAGCCTGTTCCACCTGCGCCTCCGCCAGCGTTTTCGCAGCGGAGAGGCGGTCGCGGGCGGATTGTAACCCTTCCTGTGCCAGGTGCATCGATGCGCGCGCAGCATCGATATCTTCCTGGCGGACGCCAGCGCGCAGTTTTTCCAGCGTTCGCAGCGCCGCATCACGTTGCGCGCGCGCCTGCACCAGTTGCAATTCCAGTTCCTGCGGATTGTTCAGAATCTCCAGTGCATGCTCATACGCCTGCTCCGCCCCTCTTGCTGCCGCCTCCGCCTGTTTGACCTGCGCCTCAGCGATGGCAATCTCCTCGCTGCGGGTTCCGGCACGGATCTGCGCCAGGTTCGCCTCGGCTGCTGCAACCGCCGCCTTCGCCTGATCCAGTTGCGCCTCGAGCAATGCAGTGTCGATCTGCGCCAGATCCTCCCCGATCCGCACCTCCGACCCTTCATCGACGAAGAGATGCTGCACACGTCCGGCGATCTCGGCCGTCACCAGCACTTCTTCCGCTTCAATCGTTCCCGTGCCGGTCAGGGTTCCGTTCCTCGCCTGCGCCGATTCCTGCAACAACCAGTAGCCACCGCCGATGAGCACGGCGACCAGGACGAGCAGAATGATTATTCGTGCACGTGGGTGCATACTCGCCTCCCAGACCTTCAGTCAAGACGTTTGTGAAACCGCCTTGAACATTACATCTCCTCCGCTTCGAGGCTGAGACCGTGGAGAAAGATCTCAACTGCCAGTGCGACGATCTGATCATCGCTGATCTGGAGGGCTTCCGGCTGACGCAGCACCTCGCGCGCAATCACATGGATCAGAATGCCGCCAAGGAATGTGCGCACACTGACTCCCGTATCGTGCGGGCGGAGACGTCCGAGATCGATCTGATGCTGCAGGTAAGCGCGCACGACACCGAAGACACGATCGACGAAGTGCTGCCGGATCATGGTTGCAACTTCCGGGAAGTGGAGCGTTTCCGCCAGAACGATACGAAACAAGGCGACATTCTCTGGAACGCGCATCATCGTCAGGTAGGAGCGCCCAATCAGGGCCAACCCCTGACGGAGCGGCAGATCCATCAACTGCTGCGGATGATCGACCAGCGCCATAATTGCGGCGCGCTCACGCAACATGCAGAGAAAGAGGTCTTGTTTGTCCTTGAAGTAGTGGTAGATCAGGCCCGGCGAAATGCCGCCCGCTGCTTCGGCGATGTCCCGGTTGGTCGCTTTCTGAAATCCTTTGGCGCCGAACACCTGCAACGCCGCATCGAGAATGCGCCGTCGCCGATCGCGCGTATCGCTGTCGTCTTTCACCGTTATGACATCCTCATTGATCGATCAATCAATCAACATCAGTATACCAGGTGTTGATTGACTGATCAATGAAGAACCGACAATTCAGGGGCTTCTGAAAAAACGCGGCACGAAATCTTTGCCCATCCAGAACAGCACCCGTTTCCATAATGTCATGTGTACTGCGCGTGTCCAGCCGGTTTCCGTTCCATCCAAATCGATCATTGACTCCACTGCGAAAACGAACCGCTGAGACGCCGGGCGCGCAGAGGTTTATAGCAGTTCTCGCAAAGATTGGTCTTGTTGGGCAGGGTTCCACCCGCTAACGAAAGCAGATGCCCGGTGCGCCATCCCTCCGCGTGCTCCGCGTCTCGGCGGTGAACAGTACATACACCGCCGAGACGCCGAGAGCGCGGAGAGGCGGAGCGCAGCGCTCACACGGCCGTTTGGACAGGGCTGCACCTGTCGCCGCAAGCGGGCGCCGCGCGCAATGCGGCAGACCCGGACAAGGGTCGACGTCTCTGAGAACTGCTATAATCGCTCGCTGTGTCCACTGCATCGCTGTGGTGACATGACCTTTTCGGTCATCTCCCGGCACTCCTGATATTAGGGCGGAACACATCGGCTGGGGGCGCTGTTCTGAAGCAACCGGTCGGGCAAAGTTGACCAAATACATCAGGAAAGAGTACCCTGCCGATCCGACACCGAAGCATGTTATACTTGCGAAAGCGAGAGATTGCGGGGGCCGGAGTGGGCGGAACGCTTCGGACCCCGTGCTGTTTCTGAGTGACACCCATGCTGACTGCGGTTCTTTCAGGATTTGGCGGCGCAATTGCTGCGCCATGGTTGCACCGATTCGCGCCACGCCACGCTGGATGGCTCGCGGCATTGTTGCCGTTTGCATTGATGATCTATTTCATCAGTCTCGTTCCGGCAGTCGCTGGCGGCGATGCGCTGCGCTTCAGTTATGCCTGGGTTCCGGGCCTGGGAGTCAACCTGTCGTTTCGCATCGATGGCTTGAGTCTCCTCTTTGCCCTGTTGATCACCGGCATTGGCACACTGGTATTGATCTACGCCGGCGGCTACCTGGCGAATGACCCGATGCTGGGGCGGATGTTAACGCTGCTGCTGATCTTCATGGCAGCAATGCTCGGCATCGTCACGTCCGACAATCTGATCGCGCTGTTTGTGTTCTGGGAATTGACGACGATCAGTTCATACATGCTGATTGGATACAAGCACGAATACGAGAAGGCGCGCAAGGCGGCGTTGCAGAGCCTGCTGGTCACGGGTATCGGCGGACTGGCGCTGCTGGCGGGGATCGTGCTGCTGGGACAGATCGCCGGGACGCTGGAGCTCAGCGAGATGCTGAAGCAGGGCGATGTGGTGCGTGCGCATCCGCTGTACGGCGGCATTCTCGCGCTGGTGCTGTTTGGCGCGTTCACCAAATCGGCGCAGTTTCCCTTCCACTTCTGGCTTCCAGGGGCGATGGAAGCGCCAACGCCGGTCAGCTCGTACCTGCACTCGGCAACGATGGTGAAAGCAGGCGTGTTCCTGCTGGCGCGCCTGAATCCGGTGCTTGGCGGGACGGAAGCATGGCAATTGCTCCTTACCTTCTTTGGCGGCGCCACGATGATCGTCGGCTCGTTTCTGGCAGTGCAGCAGACGGACCTGAAGCGCATCCTGGCATATACAACCGTCTCGGCGCTCGGTACGCTGGTGCTGCTGATCGGCGTCGGAACGGATGATGCCATCAAAGCGGCGATGGTCTTTACTCTGGGGCATGCCCTCTACAAGGGTGCGCTCTTCCAGGTAGCGGGTTCGGTCGATCACGAAACCGGCGCCCGCGACATTTCGCAGCTGGGAGGTTTGCGCACTGCGATGCCGATCACCGCCGCCGCTGCCATGCTGGCCGCGCTTTCAATGGCCGGGCTGCCGCCGATGCTTGGTTTTATCGCCAAGGAAGTGCAGTACAAGGCGAACCTCAGTGAACCGATCCTGATCGGTGTTGCGCTTCTGACGAACATCCTGACGGTCGTTGCCGCCGGTTTCGTGTCGTTGCGCGTGTTCACCGGTCAACCGGTGCACACGCCAAAGCATGCGCACGAAGCGCCGCTGAGCATGTGGCTCGGTCCGGTTGCGCTGGCGCTGGGTGGGCTTGGCGCCGGACTGTTCTCGACACAGATCGGCAATTTCTTGATCGGACCCGCAACCGGATCAGTGCTTGGGAAGGTGAAAGCGGTCGAACTGGTGCTGTGGGCTGGCATCGAGGGCGCCGCCGGGCAGGCGCTGGCGTTGAGCGGCGTCACCCTGCTCGCTGGCATTGGTCTGTATTATGCGCGCAGCATCTTCCCGCGCATCGCTGCTGCAACCGCGCCGCTTGCAGCGCTGGGAGCGGAAAGCTGGTATCACCGCTCGGTCAACGGTATGCTTCTACTGGCAGAACGACAGACCCGCGTCTTGCAGAACGGCTATCTGCGCTTCTACATCGGACTGATCATTACGACAACTCTGATCCTGACCGGCCTGATGCTGCTGGTTGGTCGGGTGACGATCACCATACCACAGAACTGGACTGACGTACGCGTCTACGAACTGGTTGTGGCATTGATCATCCTTTCGGCGACGACTTTTGTTCTCCGTGCAACGTCACGCATGGCGGCAGTTGTCGGGCTGGGATTCGTCGGGTATGGCACAGCGCTCACGTTTCTGCTCTTCGGCGGTCCCGATCTGGCTATTACCCAGTTTGCTGTCGAGACGCTGAGCGCTATTCTCTTCGTTCTGGTTGTCTACCGCCTGCCACGCTTCGGCAATCTTTCGAGCGTCGGTGCACGAGTGCGATCTGCAGCGCTTGCAATTGCCGGTGGTGCACTGATGACGATGCTTACGCTTATCGCACTGGCAGAACCGACCGAGTCGCGCCTGAGCAGTTTTATGGCGGAGAACAGTCAACCACTGGCAAATGGACGAAACGTGGTCAATGTTATTCTGGTCGATTTCCGCGGTTTCGATACCATGGGCGAAATCACCGTGCTCGGCGTGGCTGCGATCGGCATCTATGCCCTGCTCAAACTGGTTCTGGCGCCTGAACGGGATCGGCGAGCGGAGACCGATGGATCGCGCGATGGGAAAACGGAAGGCGTGCCACGCGAGCGCGCCGAGGTGATCGACGCATAACAGGTGAACCGATGTATTCGCTTATTCTGGCAACCGCAACGCGCCTGCTGATCCCGCTGATGCTGATCTTCTCAATCTTTCTGCTCATCCGCGGGCATAACGAACCAGGCGGCGGATTCGTCGGCGGGTTGGTGGCAGGCGCCGCATTCACGCTGTACGCTGCCGCCTATGGCGTATCCCAGGCGCAAAGCGCGCTTCGTTTTGATCCCAAACAATTGGTGGGCTTCGGGTTGCTGGTGGCGGTCGTGAGCGGGTTGCTGGCGTTCATCCAGGGACTGCCGTTTATGACCGGTCTCTGGTACAAGGAGCCGCTGCCGGTGATCGGCAAAGTCGGCACACCGCTCTTGTTCGATGTCGGTGTCTACCTGGTTGTGCTTGGCATCGCAGCAACGATTGTATTTACCCTCTTCGAGGTGGAAGGAGAGTAGCGCGATGGAGTTTATCTGGGCAATCGTCATCGGTGCGTTGTATGCAGCCGGGCTTTACATGATCATGCGCCGCAGCATTTTCAAGATCGTTCTGGGGCTGGCGCTCCTCGGATACGCCGCGAATCTGCTGATCTTCATCGTCTCGAATCTGACGCGCGGCAATCCGCCACTGGTACCGCCCGGCGCAACCGCGCCGATCGCACCGTATGCCGACCCATTGCCGCAGGCGCTGATCCTGACCGCCATCGTCATCGGCTTTGGCGTCCAGGCGTTTACCATCGTTCTGTTCCGCCGTGCGTATCGGAGTTGCGGCGCGGATGACATTGATGAACTGAGAACAACAGAGCACTGATACGAATTGGGAAAGATCCTGGACTGAACATGTGCACACAGGCGCTCTTATGAATATACTGATCGTCTCGCCGGTTCTTATCCCGTTTATCACCGGCATTGTCATGCTCTTATTCTGGTCGCGGCGTGACATTCATCGCTTCCTGAATGTCGTCGGCGCTGCATTGCTGCTGGCGGCCAGTCTCGCACTGCTAGACAGCGTGGCTCGTCATGGCGTTCAGGCGACACAGCTGGGCAACTGGCCCGCGCCATTCGGCATTTCGTTTGTCGCCGATCTCTTCAGCGCCATCATGGTCGTGATCACCGGCTTGACGGCGCTTGCGGTCGCGGTCTATTCGCTGGGGAGCATGGACGAGGCGCGTGAGCGCTTTGGCTACTACCCATTGCTGCACATCATGTTTATGGGGATCTGTGGCGCCTTTCTCACCGGCGACATCTTCAACCTGTACGTCTGGTTCGAGGTGCTGCTGATGTCGTCGTTCGTGCTGATGGCATTGGGAGGCGAGCGAGCACAACTCGAAGGATCGATCAAGTATGTCACGCTGAACCTGCTCTCTTCAGCGCTGTTTCTAAGCGCAGTGGGCATTCTGTACGGCGCCGTCGGCACCCTGAATATGGCTGACCTGTCGCTCCAACTGTCACTGCTCAACCATCAGGGCATCGTGCTGACCCTGGCAATGCTCTTTCTGGTGGCATTCGGCATCAAAGCAGCGATTTTCCCGTTATTCGCCTGGCTGCCGGCGTCGTACCACACACCGCCGATCGCCGTTTCGGCGATCTTTGCCGGGTTGCTCACCAAAGTTGGCGTCTATGCGCTGATTCGTGTGTTCTCGCTGCTCTTCGTTCAGGATATCGCACTCACCCACGGGCTTATCCTGATCCTGGCGGGATTGACCATGGTGACCGGGGTGTTGGGGGCAGTGGCGCAGAATGAGTTCCGTCGCGTGCTCTCGTTCCATATTATCAGTCAGATCGGCTACATGATCATGGGGTTGGGTCTGTTCACCCCCCTGGCGCTGGCAGGCGCAGTCTTCTACATCATGCACCACATCATCGTGAAGATGAACCTGTTCCTGGTCAGCGGCATTGTGCATCGCCTGCGCGGTTCGTATGAACTGAAAGACCTTGGCGATGTGTACAAAACGCATCCCTGGCTGGCGATCCTGTTCCTGATCCCGGCGTTCTCGCTGGCTGGCTTCCCGCCGCTCTCCGGGTTCTGGGCGAAGTTGATACTGGTGCAGGCTGGATTGCAGGTCGAACAGTATATCATCGTTGCTGTATCGCTCCTGGTGAGCCTGCTGACGATTTTTTCGATGATGAAAATCTGGGCTGAAGCGTTCTGGAAAAAGGCGCCGATCCAGACCCAGCCCAATACACGCAATCTGGGATTCATGGTTGCGCCAGCAGTTGGGCTGGCGCTGGTGACGGTTACGATCGGTCTTGCAACCCAGCCATTCTATGAACTGGCGCTGGGCGCCGCCAATCAGTTAGCCGATCCCTCGGCGTATATCGCCGCAGTGCAGAGCGCATCGCTCGCGCTACGGTAGAAAGCGACTGGCATGTTCTTGCTGAACATTTTGCTGGCAATCGCCTGGAGCGCGCTGACGGGACAGTTCAGTCCAGGCGATCTGGCATTTGGCTTTGTGCTTGGTTACGCCATTCTCTGGTCACTCCGGCGACAATTGTGGGGCGAACGTTACTTTACCAAAGTACCGCAGGTGATCTATTTTGTTGCGTATGTGGCGTGGCAGATCATTCTGGCGAATCTCAATGTGGCCAGAACAGTGCTGTTCACCCCAAAAGAGCAGATCCGCCCCGGCATTGTCGCCATCCCGCTCGACATTCGCACCGATGCGGAGATCACGATGCTCGCCAATCTGATCACCCTGACGCCGGGCACGTTGAGCCTTGATGTCGCCGATGACCGGAGTTGCCTGTACGTTCACACCATCGACGTCGGCGACCCGGAGCAGTTCCGGCGTGAGATAAAAGATGGCTTCGAGCGATTGGTGTATGAGGTGTTTAACTGATGTTACAGACGATTGCGCTCTGGGTTGCGTTACCACTGTTGAGCATCGCGGTTGCGCTGCCGGTCATTCGCCTGGTACGCGGTCCGACCCTGCCGGATCGCGTGGTGGCGCTTGATGTGATGGGAACAGTTGCGATTGCGATGTTTGCCACCTACGCGCTGATCAATGCCCAGCCGGCATTTCTCGACGCAGCGCTGGTCGTGGGGTTGATCGGCTTTATCGGAACGATAGCCTTTGCGTATTATGCGGAGCGACGCCTGTGATTGCCATCATTCAAGAGATCATCAGCATTATCCTGATGCTCATTGGAGTGCTGCTTCTTATGGTCGCAGGCATCGGCGTTGTGCGAATGCCGGATATTTTCCTGCGCATGTCGGCAGCGTCGAAGGCGTCATCGCTGGGTGCCGGATGCGTCCTGCTGTCGGTGGCGGTGTCGGCGGCCGATATTGCAGTGACGGTGCGCGCGCTTGCCGGTCTCCTGTTCCTGCTGCTGACCGCGCCGGTCGCCGCGCACATGATCGGGCGTGCCGCCTATATGATCGGCGCGCCGCTGTGGAAAGGCACAATGGTCGATGAGCTTAGAGGGCACTACGACACGCGACGGCATACGCTGAGCGGCATTGGCGCTCAGCCATCGCAGCCACGCCGTGGCACCGGTCCGCTTGGGGATAAATCGTGAGGAGCAGCGCGATCCCGGTGCGACGCGCACTGCTAACCTGACCGCTCGATCATCACCCGATTGCGACCACGGCGCTTTGCGGCAGACATCAGGTCGTCGGCGGCACGGATCACCTGCTGATAATTCTTGTAACTATCGGCAAAAGTCTGGAGCGCGACATCGCCGATCTGACGCGAATACTTATCGTTGATCTCTTTCAGATGATCGATGTCGAGCATCGCAACCGCCAGCGTGCTATGCGAGTCATGATCGGCAAAAAGACAGGCAAGTTGCCCTTCGAGATACCGTCCCTTGAATAGACCGGTCAGACCATCGCGGATGCCGAGTTCACGGATCTGCTCGTGGAAATGCGCAACTTCGAAGATGCGCTGTTGCAACGCTTCTTCGGCACGGCGCCGGTCGGTAATGTCCATGAGCAAGCCATCCCAGAGAATGTCGCCATTGGGTTGTAATTCGGGACGCGAAGCGCCCTGGATCCACTTTTCTTCGCCGGTCGGAAGAATAAAGCGCCCCTCCCACCGCCAGGGGCGAAGGGGAAATAGGAACTACCGTCGGGCCGCCGCACAAACTGGTAGACTATTCCCGGTACGTTGGCAGCCAGTCGGCGGTATTGCGCCTCCATACGATCACTCGCATTGAGTGCAGCCAGCTGACGCTCTAACTCAGCAACGCGCTGACGCAGGCGCTCAACCTCTCGCTCAAGATCGGTCTGTGTCATCATAACCGGATTGTTGGCGGTATTGCTCGACCAACTGGTTTTTCTGGATCTTGCCCGTCGCCGTTTTGGGAAAGGCGTCAATGAACTCGATCACACGCGGACATTTGAAGTCTGCCAGGTTTGCCCGACAGTAGTCGGCAATCTCCTCAGTGCTTACTGCTTTGTCAGGACGGGGAACAATAAATGCCGCCACCTGTTCTCCCCAGATCGGATCGGGCAGACCAACCACAGCAGCCTCGACCACTGCCGGATGGCGATAAAGCACTTCTTCGATCTCTTTGGGATAGATGTTCTCACCGCCACGGATGATCATCTCTTTTTTGCGTCCAACGATGTAGAAATAGCCCTCAGCATCGCAGAACCCCAGATCTCCGGTATAGAGCCATCCATCACGGATGGCGGCGGCGGTCGCTTCAGGATTTTTGTAGTAACCCTGCATAACGTTTGGTCCACGAATGACGATCTCACCGACTGTCCCTGCTGGTGCCGATACGCCGTGCTCGTCCACGATGCGCACCTCTTGACCCGGCAACGCCACTCCAATCGAACCGATCTTGCGTGGACGACCGTCGAGAGGATTGAGCGTACTCACGCACGTCCCCTCACTCAACCCATACCCCTCCAGGATGAACGCGCGATAGGTCTGCTCAAAACGCTCGAACACTTCTACCGGCATCGGCGCAGCTCCACAAATGCACACCCGTAGATTGCTCAAGTCGTACTGCGATGCGTCGGGCAGATTGTTCAGAATAGCATAAATCGTCGGCACAGCACTAAAACTGGTAGCGCGGTAACGTGCCAGAGCTGGCAGGAACTCGCGTGGCGAAAAGCCTTCCAGCAGAATCAGGGCGCCACCCTGGTGCAACGCCGAGAGGACGCTGGCAACCTGTGCGTTGACATGGAAGAGCGGCAGCATGCAGAGTAACCGATCCGCTGCACTGATCTGGCACGCCGTGGCATACGACCAGACGTCGAACAAATAATTGCCGTGGGAGAGCAGAACTCCCTTTGGGCGTCCTGTCGTACCGGATGTATAAATGATGCTGGCAATATCGTCCGGGCTGACGGATGCAACTATTGGACGGTCATCCGAGGCGCTGAGACTGCTGAAGGGATGGAGCGGCACACTGACGGGCATATCCGGGATAGCGCCGACGATCACAACGTGGCGCAACAATGGACAATCACCAAGCGTGGGGGCGATCATTGACAGCAGATCGCTTGCAATAACGAGCGCCACGCTGTCGGAGTTCTGAAGGATGTACTGTACTTCTCCCGCCTTCAGACGTGGATTGATCGGTACCGCAACCGCGCCGAGCGCCGCACAGGCAAAGAAGACGCTGAGGAACTCGGGACAGTTGCCAAGCAACAGGGCAACTTTGTCGCCACGATCCACGCCAAGTGCACGCAAGCCGTGAGCTACCCGGCGCACCTGACGGGCAAACGCAGCGTAGCTCACCTCTTCATCACGCCAGTAGAGATACACGCGCGAGCCGCAGGCAGCAGCCTGTCGCTCCAGGAGCGTATAGAGTGAAGTATCCATAATCGATTCTTCCGTCGAGTAGACTGCCTGATACTGGCTACGACACGGAAACGACTCGTACCGGAAGAGCAAGCCCGTGGATAGATGCAGGACGATCCGGGTCTATCCACGGGAAGGCGCTCCATATTGTGAATCCCGGCAATCGAGCGCCAGCGCTTCATTGCATCGTACACGCCCGGATTCTACAGACTGCGCCCCAACCACTCCCGATAGAATGTCTCCAGATCGGGCTGGAAGCTATGTACCACCGGATAGCCGGGAGGCACTGCTTCGACTTCGAGTAGAGTGCCATCAAGCGGGTCAATATACTCGCGCAACTCCATCCAGCCCGGTGTGCAGTGCATCATCGCCGGGTAGAGTTCCTGAAGACTTGCATCAGTATCACGCACACGGATGCGCGCCTTGAGTTTCCAGTTCTGGCGGTAGTCACCAAACTCATAGCCGCTGCGACTCTTGGTGACGATGCTTCCATCAGCCTTACGTACAATGAACAGGTGCGGACCGAGAGGCAGCAGGATCTGATCGTCCCACGGCACCCGTTCCTGCAACACGGCGATGTACTTATCGAAGCGATCAGGGTCCTTGAAATTGCTCATCATCGCCTTGAGTTGCGACCATTCTAACCTGCCATCGACCAGATCGGCAATCGTCGATTTATCATAGTGCGTCATAAAACGCCTCCATATGGTTACAGCGACCAGTCAGCATCCAGACCCCAGAAAGAGCGGAAATGCGCAGCCCAGGTCGGGCTGAGACTCATACTCTCCTGGTACATCTGGCGCACGGGTTCGATGAAGTCCTTCTGAACGACTCTGGCTCGTTGTTGAGCGATCCACTCCTCCACTGGCATACTTTGCTCGATCCGCTCACGTCGCATCGCTGCACGTCGTTCGGCAGTGGCTTCGGCATCCAGTTCCCACTCACCTGCAGCATTCTGGAACGCCACCACGCCATAGGTGCTGGTAGCGAAACGGGGCAGCAGGTATCCCTCATTCAGGTCACGCACGACCGCCATCGGATCCCGCTCCAGCACATCTCCAAGACCATTGCCGCCACGCAACACACTCAGATAGAGGTCATACTCGGCGTGTGGATCGGGCAGATGAATGGTGCGCTTGTCGCGCTCCAGCACCCCCTCGACATGAGCCACCATCTGGCTATTCTCAGGGTCCTCATCGCTGACCGGGTAGGGGAGTTGATGAGCGATGCGACGAGCCATATCGGTGCGCTTGATGCTCTGACGATAGCCTGCAAAAGCCGGGTAGCCGCCAAAGAGACCCGTTCCAAGGAAGACATTGCCCTCACCAAGGTTGTAGAGTACCTGGTTGGGCGTGTTATACACCATACGGATCGACTCGAAACCGCTACCGCCGCGGAATTTGCCCGGACCGGCGGAATTAGGACGGATCCGTCGCCCCAGGTAGAGCAGCGGTTCGAGAATCTCCCAGGCTTCGACATCGCCCATGTCGCCTTCGGGATTCCACATCGCCGCGCAGGTATCCTCCCCATCCATAACATAGCGCGCCGAGGTGCCGCACGAACTCATCTCGAAGTTAGTCCAACCGCCTTGCTGTCCGTAGTGGTTAGGACCGCCGCCCTGGGTCATGTTCCACGTGCCGGGATGCCCGGCGATCACCTCTTCGAGGTAACCCCGACCCACATAAGCCATGCTCAGCGCCCGAAAGATCCCCGAATATCCAGGGATGAGATACACCCAGGCAATGCTCACCGAACAGAACTTATTGTCGGGGTTTGCCCACGAACCGTAGGGGAGATTGTTCTGAATAGCGAAGTAGGCGCCATCGTTGACCTTGTCATTCGGAACCAGCGTCTGGGTCAGCAGAACCCACAACCCGCCCTGCATGGCGCTCGGCGGAGCATTGAACGAGTGGTAGCCCCACTTGCTTGCTCCTTCAAAACTCACCTTGAATTCGCCTTTAGGACCGATCTCAACCTCCAGCGGAGCGTGCATCAGCGTATCTCTGGCAGCCTCTGGCGGCAACCGACCTGCCTCGCCGCCAAAGGTCACATCCATAAAGCTTGGCACACTGTATTTACCTGGAACGGTCAACTCCCTGACACGCTGGATGAAAGAACGGCGTCCATCCTCGATAACCTCACGGATAAAGCGCTTGTAGGTCTCGATCCCCTCTTCACGAATCACGCGATGGACCGCCTCTTTGATCATCTGGCAACCCGCAATACGGGTCTGTTGATCAAGCATCCAATAGAAGGGCAGTCTTACTGCCGTCTGGCAGCGCAACTCGTAATCGCGGTGCAGGCGGTTCTTCGAGCCAACCTTCTGCGCCGAGAGCATAAAGCCATCCTCGTAGCGATGGATCGGACCCATCGGCATGCCGGAGGGTAATGGCGCTCCCACGTCAATGACGTGGGTCACCCCGGCAGCCCAACCGATCAGTTCACCTTCCCAGAAGATCGGCAGGATGTCCTGCACATCAGCATTATGGACATCCCCGACGAAAGCATCGTTGTTACAGAAGATATCACCATCTTCGATGCCCGGATTTTCTTCGTAGTTGTTGCGAATCATCCACTTGATGGCATCAGACATAGTATGCACGTGAACCATGATGCCGGTCGAGAGTGTAATACTGTCACCTTCGGGTGTGTAGAGCGCAAAGCACAACTCACCGATCTCACGGACAATCGGTGATGCCGAGATGTTCAACGCTGTCTCGCGTGCATTCACCATACCCCCACGTAGGCGCGAGAAGAGTTTTTCATAGCGAATCGGATCCTCTTCCTTGAGCGTCAGGCGCTCGATGCCATAGTAACGACCGGTCTCTGCGAAAAGGCGCTCACTCTCCTCCAGCATCGCACGGAGTGGACGCCCCCCCCAACCAATTCCGGCACGGGCGATCTCAGTTGTAGCAGTCATGAGTCGTGTCTCCCTCGACAACATTGCAAGAACCTGCGCGTATCCTGCACGTCACACCTTCCGCATATGGAATATATCGTTCCGATCGAGCCATACCCATCGATCAGGCGGAACCACCAGAGTACAGGCGGGCGCTTCGATAATCGCCGGACCGACGATCCGGTTGCCGGCGTGCAGCCGGTCCATAGCAAAGATCGGCGTTGAAATCCAGGATCCTTTCCAGTAGACATCACGCATGCCAACCTGAGCTTCCGGATCGGGATCAGGCCCGGTCTCGACGCGATGCGGCAGAGCAGGCTTCTCCACATCCACCGAGCCGGTCATGATCGCCCGCGTCGCCAGGTAGCCAAATTGGGGTGTGCGCGCAGCGTTGTAGTAGATCTTGGCGTAGAGATCTTCGAATGCACGCACCAGTTGCAAAATGTCGCCCGGTTCCTCGATCCGCTGAACCGGCGAGCGAAACTCCAGATCGTTGAGTTGCCCGTAGTACTGCATGCGAATCGCTGGCTTAAAGCGGATCTGCTCGCGCGGAATACCGCTCTTGGCAAACTCGGCAGCCACCTGATCCGCCAGAGCGTCCCACGCAGCATTGATTGCATTGCCTAGTTGCATTCGGGTTGCATCGTCGATGCCAGGGAAGATCGGCAGGTCAATTGAGCGATCGTAGCGATACTCAAAGTCGCCACAGGCGCACCCAAAGGCGGAAAAGCCGGGCGCCCAGGAAGGGATGAGCACATCTTCAAAGTTGAGACCCGCAGAGTATCCGCCTACGTGCAGCGGTCCTCCCCCGCCATAGGAGAGCAGCGTGTAATTTTCGGGTCCATACCCTTTCCCAATAATGCGTCCCAGCAGGTTATTCTTCAGGCTATCCTCGAACAATTCCACCACGCCGGACGCTGCGGCGTACACATCAAGACCAAGAGGTTCGGCAATCTGTTGGCGCACTGCTGCGATTGCACGCTGGCGGTCAAGCTTGATTTCGCCGCCAAGGAAGTTGTCCGGGTTGAGGTAGCCTAGCACCACATTGCAATCCGTAATCGTCACCGTATCCACGCCGCCTTCGGGATAGCACATCCCTACTCGCGCCCCGGCGCTGTCAGGACCGATCTCGATCCGCCGGTTGCCCGGATTGACCCGCACAAATGAGCCGGTGCCTGCGCCAACTGAGTCAATCTGCACGAGAGGAATGTTCAACAGAAAGCGCGCAACGTCTGGCACATTCTTGATCTGGAATTCGCCATCGGTAATCAGCGCAATATCGAACGATGTGCCGCCGATATCGGTGCAGGCGACGTTATGCACACCGATCCGCTCCGCCAGGTACTTCGCACCGATCACTCCGCCAATTGGTCCAGAGATGAGTGTGCGCGCCAGTTCGCGCGCATCGATTGATATCGTGCCGCCGTGGCTGGCCATCACCCGCAGATCAAACCGGGCGCCGTGATCGCGCGTGACCTGACGCACCCGCTGCAACTGCTCACGTGAAGGCTCGGCTGCGTAGGCTTCGAGGAGCGTTGCGTTCAGTCGCGGAAAATCGGCCCGCAGGGGGTACAGTTCTGATGACAGATAGATCGGGACTTGCCGTCCTTCTGCAGCCATCACCTCCTCAGCGATCTCACGCACGCGCTGCTCGTGGGCAGGATTTTTGAAGGAGTAGATGAAATTAACCACGATCGAATCCACCCCCATTGCCAGCAACTGCTCCGCCGCCGCGCGCGCTTCGTGTTCGTACAGCGGAATGGCAACCTTGCCGAACACATCAACCCGCTCACGCACGCCAAAGATTCGCTTGCGTGGCACAAGCGGCGGGTTGTGATGGTGGGTCACAATGTGCAGGCGATCTGAGTAGGAGTAGCCAAGATAGGTTTGAATAGCCCGTTCCATGCGCAGGTAGTCTTCCATGCCAGCGGTGACGATCAGACCGACGGTGCGACCTTTGCGTTCGAGCAGGCGATTGAGCATCGCGGTACCTGAATAGATCCCGCTGACCATAGCACTGAAGGCTTCTTCAACCCCCATCCCCCAGTAGTGCAGCGCATCACGCGCCGAGTTGAGGAAGCCAATCGACTCATCATACGGGGTGGTTTGGGCCTTGCCAACGACAAACTCGCCACGTTCATTAATGATGAAGGTGTCGGTCATTGTGCCCCCGGCATCAATCGCCAGGATGCGCGGACGGTTCCCCATGCCGTTGCTCATGCTGTGCGCTCCTTTGCTCACCGCGCGGGATATGCCACTCAGGAAGGCGGAGATATATGGTATTATGGTGGAAATCCCTCCACCATGGATGACTGAGAGCGAACTGTTTCTTGCCTGTTTGCGAACACTCCGCCAGCGCAAACAGATGGTCAGCATTAGGGATACGACGTGGAGCGACACAACGTTGTGGAGCCTGCCCTGTGGCGCTACGGGGCTGTTGAACTGACAAGGCAGGAGAAAGCGGTGCAGTTCGCGCCCACGCTGGCATCCGAACAGCACCTGACACTCGTGCTGGCTGATGGCGGCACAGTAGATATTACTATCGCAGGACAGGACGCAACCACACTCGCCAGAATCCCAGATCCTGCGCACAGCGGGAATGAACAACCTCAGTTATCCATCCACAACAAACCGATAGGAGAGAGGCCAATCGCATCATCTTCGCTGCACGTCAGGTGCGGTGATGCGGATCACGTCGGTGAGACGCCAGCCAGATTGCCTCAGATGCCCCTGGTTGAACCGCTCCGCCAGTCGCCCAACCGGTTTGAGGCAGGGGACCCAACCGATGCTTTGCCACCACAGAGCAATACATTGATCCCCGGCACAGCACGGCTATGGCGAGAAAGCGCTACATTCGTCGTTACGCCACGTGCTCCTGGTCGCGCACTCATCGTTCGACTTCCGGCAGAGGCGCTCATAGCACGGCTTGGCAGCATCGCAAATCTCGACCGACGACCCCTGTCCTTCGCTCAGGGGAGCGGAGCAATTTGCTTTACTCTGCTGGTTGTCCTCATCGCCCAGGCGCCGTTGTTGAGCCAAGAACAACGCCAGATCCTGGGCGATTGCGCCTTTGACGCGATTGTTGTATGGCTTCGCAGCGAGCAGACGGTTCGTGTCGGCCTGTCCGCTCATCGCCGTGAATTACTCAACGCGATCTATGCCTATATCGAACGCTATCTCGACGACGATCAACTCTGTCCGCGCACCATCGCCAGCAGTTTCGGCATTTCAGTCCGCTACCTGCACTCCCTCTTCACTGCTACTGGCACAACCGTCGCTCAGTGGATCATGATCCGCCGCCTGGAAGCGATCCGCAGCGAGTTGCTGCTACGTGGCGGTGATCGGGGTTGTCTTCGTGACGTTGCTACACGATGGGGATTTCACGATCTCAGCCACTTCAGCCGGGTGTTCCGGCAACATTTTGGGACGCCGCCATTGACCTACATCCGCCAGCGCACAGGCAGCCAACGCACAGAACCATGATCGATCTGCGGCAATCCCTGGCTCACCGTTGCAGAAGGTGCATCCTGCGCCTGCTATTGCACAAGCGTCGCCAGTTTATACGCCGTCACCACCACAATCAGCACGGCAAACACCTGCTTGAGCCGCGGACCTGAGACGAATCGGCTGGTGAGCCGGGCGCCGATGAATGCTCCAGTTGCACCCACAACGACCAGGATGGCAGCCAGGCGCATGTCGATCACCATGGTCGAAAGGTGCGGTACAAGCGCCGAGAACGACGGCGGTGTGACGGCGACTGCATTGATCCCCGCAGCTCGCTTGGGTGCAAAACCTGCGATGATCAGCGTCGGCATCAACAGGAATCCTGGACCAACCCCCAGCAAACCTGCCAGGATCGAGATCGGGATGGCGAGGAGAAGCGCAAGCGAAAAGCGACGCGGCGTTACGGTATCACTGTCGGCAGGGCGATTTCCTTTCTCTGGTTGAAACATGCGCCAGGCAAGATAGAGCACCGCCAGCAGGTACAGTCCCCACAGCCACGACTGTGCGGTAAACTGCGCCATCCAGGATCCCAGCGGCGCAAACAGCGTTGTGACCAGCGCCAGCAATAGCGCTTCCCGCCATGCCACCAGACGACTGCGTGCGAAACCAAATGCAGAGAATAAAGCAGTGACCCCATTCAAAAACAGGCTCAACGGCTGCACTTCGTGAACCAGGTCGTTCATAAATAAGCCGAGAAATGGCACCGCAGCAAAAGCGACGCCCAATCCCAGCATGCCTGAAACAACCGACAGAACAAACAGTCCAGCGGCAATGAATACCGACCGTTCCATCACTGTCACTCCTGCATCGGACGAACATACCGATGCACGCTTCCGGGCTTACGATCTGGCATGGTACCGCACAGAGCATTTGGTGGCGTTACGCTTCGGTGACCCTTAAGAGCCATGTGCGTAACAATGCACAACGGGTATTTTTTCCCGTATCGAGCGGGATGCCGTTCTCTTTCGCTGCCGCAGGATGATTGCTATGCTATATAAAACGAAAAAAGAAAACAGGAGGGGAACGTATGCTTCAATCAACGGAGAATACGCGCATTGCCGCTCAACCATCGCTCCAGTCGCTGCCGCTGAGTGTTGCACAGGCCATTGCGGTAGCAATCACCTCGCTGCTGTTGATCGGACTGACCCTGCTGCTCAACGCCTTCGTCTTCTCTACGTAGCAGTGGATCAACCTTCATCCGATCAACACCTGTTCTTCGGGGTACGCCACCAGTTGCGGACGCTGGTTTGCCAGCGCCACCACGAGCGTCAACGCACCCAGGCGTCCCCAGAACATCATCACACAAATCACCAGTTGACCGAACAGGTTTAACTCGCTGGTCAATGTCAACGACAGACCACAGGTAGCGAACGCCGACACGACCTCGAACAGGGCATCATCGAGCGTTGCTTCGTGCGTCGCCAGGATCAACCAGGTCGCCGTCAGCACCACCAGCAGCGAAACGGTCAGAATAGCGGCGGCTTTGCGCACCGTTTGCGGCGCCAGGGTGCGCCCGCCGATCTGCGGTGACGCCAGACCGCGCGCATAGGCGCCAACCGCCAGCATGAGAACGGCGAAGGTGCCGGTGGTGATGCCGCCGCCCATCGATGCTGGCGCACAACCGATAAACATCAGGACAATGGTCAGCAATCGACCGGCAGGCGACAGTTCATCGAGTGGTTGGAGTGCACTGAAGCCAGCAGTTCGGGTTGAAATCGACTGAAACAGTGCGAGTGCAATCTGACGGTCGAGCGGCTCGCGTTCCAGAAGATGACCGGATTGCTGTTCTGTCAGGAACAATCCTCCTGCACCAATTGAAACCAGAATAATGACGACTGTCAACGTAATGCGTGTGTGGAGCGAAAATCGTATACGCCAGAAGGTGAGCAATTCCGCCAGCACCGGGATGCCCAACCCACCGAGGAAAATCAGTGATCCCAGGATTGCCAGCGTGATGCTATCATTCGGAATACCGTAAGGGTAGTCTGGCAAACCGGTGAACAGGTCGAAACCGGCATTGCAAAATGCCGAAACAGCGTGAAAGATAGCATACAGCAGGGCGCGCTCCGGTCCCAGCATATCGCGCCAGTGGATCCAGAGCAGGGCTGCGCCAATCGCTTCGAGCAGCAGCACTGTCAGCAAGACGCGCCGCACCAGTTGCACAATCGCGCCCGGAACCAGCAATCCCATCGAGTCGGTCAGCGCCAGGCGATCGGTCAGCGTAATGCGTCGTCCCAGCACCTGAAAGACGATCACTGCCACGACCATAAAGCCGACGCCGCCGATCTGGATCAGCAGCAGCAGCACAATCTGACCGGCAAGACTGAGATCATGGACGGGAGTAATGATCGAAAGACCGGTGACGCTCAGTGCCGAGACCGCAGTAAACAGGGCTTCGTTCCAGGTAAGTGGGCGTTCTGTGCCCATCCACGGCAGCATGAGGATCGACGTGCCGGCAGCTACCAGCACTGCCAGACCAATGACCAGCCGCAGGGCAGCGGGCATAGGACGCGGTCGGGCGGGTGAGCGCACCGATGGACGTGGCGCAAGCCTCATTTCAGTTCAGCGATGCGTGTGATGCTGCTGTTCTCACCAATGACCGCCAGCAGATCGCCCGACGCAAAGGTAAAATCCGGCGCGGGGAAGACGGTCAGATGTTCGCCGCGCTTGACTGCCAGCACCGTCACCCCGTAGCGGCGGCGTAAATCGCATTCGCGCAACGTATGCCCGACGAACGACGACGGAACGCGCAACTCGGTAATGCTATGCTCGACACCCAGCGCAATTTGATCAACCATGCCAGGAGCGGCGAGTTCCTGCGCCAGACGACAACCCGCCTCGTGTTCCGGCAGGATGACACGATCGGCGCCAACCCGCAACAGAATCGTCCGCTGGCGATCTGTCGTCGCCTTGCAGATAACGTGTGGCACGCCGAGCGACTTGACCGCGACCGTCGTCAGCAGGTTCGCCTCGAAATTCGATCCGATAGCGACGACGACCGTATCGAACGAAGGGATATCGACCGCACGCAGCGCCTGCTCATCAGTCGAATCGAGCGCAACAGTTTGCGTCAACCGGTCGGCGAGCGCCTGCACGATGGAGCGGTCGCGATCAATGCCCAGCACGCTAAACCCGCGTTCTGCCAGCGTAAGCGCCAGGCTGCTGCCAAACCGTCCAAGACCAATGACGGCAAACTCTGGTTTTCCGTTGAGCCGGGGCACAGTACCACCCTATCGAACCGCACATCGAACAGGTGCAGACATCCATTTCCCCTGAACGGGAAGACCGCCTCTCCCGGCGCCCTCCGGCAAACTGAACCGTATGCGACCTGTGCGTTAGATCGCCAGGCACGTCACGGTGCGCTTGATCCCTGGAATGCCATGCAGTTCATTCATCACCAGGCGCCCGATATCGCGCTGGTCTGGCACTTCGATCGTCACGATCACATCGTATGGACCGGTGACCGGATCGGCGAGCGTGATGCCCTTAATCGAGCGCAGGGTAGCAAGCACCGAACCGACCTGACCGGCTTCGACTTCGATCAGCACATAGGCTCTGGCAAGCATGACGCACCTCCACTTTCACCATCTATGGGGGCGATAACCCGTCCTCGTGGAGAAGATGCGCCGGTTGGGATCGGGAGATCGGGAATAGCGGCGCTGGCGCCTGTTCTGTGCATCGTCGACTCTCCAGTGAGTCGGGATCGAGTACATGTCCATTATAGCACAGCAGCACGCCATCAACACACAATGACGCGCCGCGTCCGAAAGAGAGTTGACGCAATGGCGCGCTGTGCGGTATCATACCGTTGCACCTGTTTTCAGACGTGCAGGGGAAAGATTGGACTGCGAGAGGAGTTCCGACCATGCGCAACGTTGTGGGCGCACTAGCATTTCTTATCGGTCTGGGCATCGGCATGATTGGCGGTGCAGCGTTGCTGGCATACGCCTATCAGGCTGCCGGTCTCTACCCGCCCGACGATGCCACAATTAAGTTCATCGCGCGTGAGCGCGGCTGGCTGCGCGACGACGTCTGACGTCGCGGATTTTCATCAGGGATGCGTCAGCGCTGCCAGGCGACCGCACCTGGCAGCAGCGCAGGATGGATGTTCGTTTGACGGCGCTGAGGTGGATGAAGGGATGTGTCGTTTGTGTGATCTGGCGCGCTGGCTGGCAGCGTAGCGTGATGGATGTTCGCTCGACGGCGCTCATGTGAAGGGATTGTGTGATTTCGTGGGGTCTGGTGCGCCGCCTGACGCCATGCAAAGGAGCATGAATGATGAACAACAACATGGATCGACCCTGGTTCGCGAGTTATGAGCCGAATGTGCCGCGTTCTGTCGAAATCCCCAACGTCACCCTGAACCACTTTCTGGCAGAGAGTACGAGGAAGTATCCGTATAACACCGCCACGAATTTTGTGCTGAGCTACCTGGCGCGCGGTCTGTACACCGTTGGCGGGAAGATGACGTACCAGAAGCTCAGCGAGATGGTCGACCGCTTTGCCAATGCTCTCTATCAACTGGGGGTTCGGAAAGGCGACCGCGTCGCGCTGATGTTGCCCAACTCGCCGCACTACGTTATTGCGTTCTTCGCGGCAATGCGCATCGGCGCCATTATCGTCAACAACAATCCAACGTACACCGCCCGTGAACTGAAGCATCAACTCGTCGATAGCGGTTCAGAAACGATCGTGCTGCTGAACCTGTTCTACCCCCGCCTGCAGGAGATCCGCAGCGAAACGCCGGTCAAGCGCGTCATTGTCGCCCATATCTACGATACGCTCGGTCCGCTGTCACGCTTCCTGGTGCACGCCAAACAGAGTAAGCAGCCGGATTGGGTCGATGTCTCGCGCGACTCCAGCGTGTATCTGTTCCAGCATCTGCTCGAACGCTACGGACCGAATCCGCCCGCCGTCGAGGTGCTCCCGGAAGATATTGCCCTGCTTCAGTACACCGGCGGCACCACTGGTCTGCCCAAAGCGGCAATGCTCACCCACCGCAATCTGGTGGCAAATACGGTACAGGTGGCTTCGTGGCTGACGAAGACGGATTACGGCGCCGAGAAGATGATGTGTGCCATTCCGTTCTTCCACGTATATGGCATGACAGTGGCGATGATCTACGGTCTGTACCTGGGTGGTGAGTTGACGATTGTGCCCAACCCGCGTGAACTCGACCACGTGATGGACGTGATGCAGCGCGAGCGCTCAACGCTCTTTCCCGGCGTCCCGGCGATGTACATCCGCATCGTCAATCATCCGCGCATCAATGAGTACGACCTGAAGTCGATCAAAGCCTGTATCAGCGGTTCCGCGCCGCTGCCGATTGAAATTCAGGAGAAGTTCGGTCAGATCACCGGCGGACGCCTGGTGGAGGGCTTCGGTATGACTGAACTTTCGCCGGTTTCACACTGCAACCCGGTGTTCGGCAAGCGCAAGAAGGGGTCGATCGGCATCCCGCTGCCGGATGTTGATGCCAAGATCATCGATCTGGAAACAGGTGAGGATATTCCGTTCGGATCCGACAAAGAGGGCGAACTGGTCGTCAAGGGTCCGATGGTGATGAAGGGGTACTGGAATCGCCCTGAAGAAACGGAAGCCACGTTTACGCCCGATGGCTGGCTGCGCACCGGCGATATTTGCAAGGTCGATGAGGAAGGGTACTTCTATATCGTGGATCGCAAGAAGGATATGATGATCGCGTCGGGATACAAAGTCCTGCCGCGCGATGTCGAGGAAGTGCTCTTCACGCATCCCAAAGTGCTCGAAGCAGTGGTTGTCGGTATTCCCAATCCAGCTCGCGGCGACGATACGATCAAGGCGTTCATTGTGTTGAAGCCAGGTGAGACGGCGACTGCCGACGAGATCCGCGAGTACTGCAAGCAGCAACTCGCACCGTACAAGGTGCCGCGTGAGGTGGAGTTCCGCGCCGAACTGCCCAAGACGATGGTCGGCAAGGTGCTGCGCCGCGTGCTGATCGAGGAAGAAAAAGCCAAACAGTCCGGCGCGCCAGCCATGGAAACGGCAGGTACGCCATCCGCCGGTGCTTGACGGTCAATCGTTCTGCGGTTGAGACAACGGAGGCGACAGAGGTTCGGGCGACCGGTTCTTTTCTAGCGCCTGGCTTCTGTCGCCTGTTCACCGGTATGTCGATCTCTTACGCCGAATTTGCTTCGCTGATCTGCCCTGTCTGCCGCACGCCTTTCGCGGCGGAGATCTGGACGATCATCGATGCCGGCGAACGCCCCGATCTGGCGGAGATGCTGCTGTCGGGCGCGTTGAATGTGGTCACATGCCCGCAGTGCGGTCACCAGGCGGACGCCGGCGGTCCGCTCCTGGTACACGATCCGGGGGGTCGGCGCGTCTATTTTGCGGCGCCAGCCGATGCACCGGAGCATGTGTGGCGTGAACGGGCGCAGGAACTGCTGTACGTGCTGATTGGCAGTCTTCCCGAGGAGCGGCGCCTGCCGTATCTCAGCGATGTGCAGGTAGAAGTCGAAGCCAGTGGTGTGCGTCGCGCAATGCTGCGCCGTGGACGACGGTTCGCTCCGCGAGCGTCGGAAGCGATGGAACGCACGACAGAACCATCGCCTCCCCCTCCAGTCGATGACATCCGACCGACGTCTCTGACAGCCGATTCGATGATTGGCACGATTGAAGCGTTGCTCGCCGCCGATACTCCCGCGGAAGCAGTTGCAATCATCGAGCGCCATCCGGAGATACGAACACCTGATGCCGATGCGCTCATCGAACACCTCATCGCTGCGGCGCATACGCAGGGGGATCATGATATTGCCCGCGCGCTGATGGAGGTTCGCGCGCTGTTGCACGATTTCCGCGCCAGCGCGATGCCCGCTGAACGCCAGAATGATGCATATGCCGCCTCTCCTCCCCATCCATCCGGATCGACGACGGGTGAACACCGCCTGGCAGAACAGGCGTATGAAGCATTCCTGCGCGCTGATAGTCCACACGCTTTGCGCGAAACCGTCTCGACCTACCCGGCGCTGCTCGAGCCGTGGGTCGATGATGAACTGGCAGGACGGGTCGAGAGTGCATTGGACGAAGGAAACGAACATCTGGCGCAGGTGATTGAACTCCGACGTGACGCACTTACCTGCCTGCGCACCGAAATGACCGGAGAGGAAGGGTTGTATCAGGCGATCCACGCCCTGCTGCGCGCTGGCGGTGAAGCCGACGCCCTGGCAGCGGTGGTGGGCGAGTACCCTGCATTGCTGACGGATGCGGCGCAAACTGCACTGCTCGAACTCGCCGCTGGCGCTCGCGCCCGCGGCGATGATGCCCTGGCAGAGCATGCGGTCGAGTGCCGCGCCTTGCTTCGTCGTGTTCGCGAAGGGCTTCAGGAGGAGTGATTATGATCGACTTTTTCGAGTACCATATGCGCACCCGATTGATGTACAAGATCGGTCTGGCGCGCGATTTTGCCAATGAGGTTGTTCAACTTGGCGTCCAGCGCGCGCTGCTCGTCGCCGATCCCGGCGTTGTGCAGGCCGGGCTGCTCGACCGGGTGCGCGAAGGGTTGGAAGGCTCGATCACGGTCGCCGGCGCGTTTACCGATGTCCCTCCCGACTCATCGGTGGCGACGGTCGAGCAGGGAGCGGCAGTTGCTCGTGATGCTGGCGCCGATGTGTTGATCGCCGTGGGTGGCGGTTCTGCCATTGATACCGCCAAAGCGATGCGCATCCTCTTGACCGAAGGTGGAACGCTGTACGATTATCAGGGCGCAAACCTGCTTACACGCCCACTCTTCCCCATGATTGCCATTCCAACGACTGCCGGCACCGGTAGTGAGGTAACGCCGGTCGCTGTTATTCGCGATGAGCAGGCGGAACAGAAACTCTTCTTCCTCAGCCCGTACCTGGGACCGGAACTGGCCATTCTTGATCCGGAGATGACGCGCACCCTGCCGCCGCGCCTGACGGCAGCCACCGGCATGGATGCCCTCAGCCATGCGATTGAGACGTTCGTCGGCGTTGGCGCCAACCCGATCACCGATAGTCTGGCGATCCAGGCTATCGATATGATTTCCAACTATCTGCGCGCTGCCACGCACAATGGCGAAGATATGGAGGCGCGTGGAAACATGCTGATCGCAGCGGCAATTGCTGGCATTGCATTTTCAACAACAGGTATCGGCGTCAACACCGGTATCATCCACGCCGCGTCGCATACTGTTGGCGCTGCCTATCACGTGCATCACGGCACCGCCAATTCAATCCTGCTACCGCACGGCATGCGGTTCAACGCTCCGGTCGTTCCCAACCGCATGGTCCGAATCGCGCGGGCAATGGGCGTCAATGCCGGTGGGCGTTCTGAAGAGGATGTCATTGCGGACGGAATTGCCGCCGTCGCCAAACTTGCCGCCGATTGCGGCTTGCCCACGCGCCTGCGTGATGTCGGTGTGCCAGAGGATGCGTTGCCCGCCCTCGCGGAAGGCACATTAATGGATGGCGCGATCATGAGCAATCCGCGCCCGGTCGAATACGAGGATGCGCTCGCCATCCTCCGCGCTGCCTGGTAGCAGAAAGACGGGCATCGCTCAATCTGCGGGTCGCCTGGATGTCGTGTATGACTGCATCCGGGCGACCTGATGGTCCTTGAATAAATAATCCGATATAGCCCGCACAGGCGGACCTCGCCCTGGAGAGCCTGGGGCTTATGGTCTTTGAATAAATAATTCGGTATAGCCCGCGCAGGCGGGCTTCACCTCGCATAGCCGAGGGGTTCAGCCCCACGGCTAGCGCGGTATAGCGGAATAAACTCTCAATCTTCATCAGCCCGACAACACGAGGCGCCCGTGTCCAGCGAGGTGTAGACCGAAATTTATTTCGGTCATCACATGGGGCACTGGTGCGGAACGCAAGGCGATCACGCCACAAGCGAAGAGGTGCGCCAGTTTTTCGGATAGGCTCTAATAGCGCTGCGGGCTACTGCTTCATGACGCTATCGAGATCTACCCCAATTCGACGTAATTGCTCACTCAGGTCCCATTCATCTGGTTTCAACTTCGGTTCGAACCATATGGCGCCCTGCCTGATCCATTCTTTACGGTACTTTTCCTTCGCCTGAATCGTTGCATCGTCATATCCAGATTCACATCCGCAGCACGGGCAAATATCAAAACCGGGCGCCCCTGTATGTGGATCCCAAGGGGGTTGATCCAGCTCCGAAAACCCACACACCAGGCATGTATACCTCTGCACAGTCATTCTCCTCACTGAGCATTATAGCAGTTCCCATAGAGGTTGAACCAATTGGACGGGGTTGAACACTCCCAGAATCGCGCTACCAAACACCACGGTGACCGAAATAAATTTCGGTCTACGCTCTGACGGAAACGGGCGCCTTACACGACACAGCAGATCCGGACAGGGGTCAACGTATCTGAGAACTGCTATAAAGTAGTCCAGAGCAGCGCCCTCCGGTCTATGCTCAGCCCAGGCGACGCACCCACTCGCCGAACGCATCCGCCTGGACGATTACCGGTGCTGGATCGCCTCCGCTGCCTGCAGCATCCGGTCGCAGAGGTCCGCCAGCCACACGCGCGCCGGGCGACCGTCGGCGCTGGAGCGGCAGGAACACCCCAGCGCTGCCAGCGCCGCCTCGATGCCCGCGTCGTCGCCACGCGCCGCGATCAACTGACACATCTGCGTCGCAATGGCCAGCAACTGCCAAAGCGTCGCACCGTCCGTTGCGAGTATCTGGCGTCCGACGAGTTTCGCATCGAGTTCGATACACATGGCGAAATTGGATCGCTCTACGATGCACGCTATGAGCGTGAAATCATTGCTGAAGGCGCCAGCGGCAACCAGCTCGTCCTGTACGAAGACCGCCCGATGTTCTGGGATGCCTGGGATATCGATCCGTTCTATCTCGAAAAACCGTACCCGATCCACGACATCAGCGAGTGGCGCGTGGTCGAAGACGGACCGCTGCGCGCAACGGTCGAAGGGGTCGAAACGATCAAAACTGCGGACGACGGCGATGGGTTGATTGTGCGCATGTACGAAGCGCACAACCAGCGCGGTCAGGTCTGCCTCGACTTCGGGCGACCGGTGGAGTCGGCGGTGGAGGTTGCGCGAGACCGGACCGGTCACGGTGGAGGGGAACAGGGTGCGGTGCAACGTGCGTCCGTTCGAGATTATAGCAGTTCCCATAGAGGTTGAACCAATTGGACAGAGTTGAACGCTCCCAGAATCGCGCTCCCGACACGGTGACCGAAATGAATTTCGGTCTACGCTTTGCCGAAAACGGGGCGTCTCGCGTGACACGGCAGACCTGGACGACGGTCAATGTATCTGAGAACTGCTGTAAGACGATTCGGGTACGGTTATAATGCGTGCCAGAGAGCGACGGCGCCTGTCCCATTCGCTGCTGCCGGCTCAGCGCCGGGAAGCCGGGTGGGATAAGCGCTGTGAAGATCGCGCCAGACCATCTGAAGGGCGCGCTGTCTCGATTGCGGGAACTGCCATGCCACTGCGTACACCGGCGGAATAGCCTATAAATGGTCTTCAATAGCTTGCACTATAAGGTCATCGAAGGATGGAAGAATATCTATGACATTCCCGGGAACACGATCAATAATGCGATATGAGTCATCAGGCAGGTGGAGGGTATAGTAATCCATGTTTCCCTGCCCAAAAACCAGGAAGTCATTATAAAAAGGGTCGCTTCGATGCAAGATATTCGCTTCGATAATACCCCAAACAGACAAATCTTGCCTTCCTTGAAGAAAAGATTCGTTCGACGCATATATCATCAGACCGTTATACAATAATCCATCGGTGTAGGAAAGGAACTCTATATAACCTTCAGGAAGTTTCGCACCTAATTCATTTTGCACTTTTTGTATAAGTTGATCGAGCTGGTCTCTAGTACATCCGGGTTGCAGCGTCCGTCCTATAGTCCTGATGTCTCGATCAATTTCCGTGAGTAAGTGTTTATATTTCATAGCGACTTAACTGCCAGATCGCCCTAGCTTTGGCACATTCATCCGCACAACGAATAGCATGGCGTCATCCTGGTCATAATTCCAGGAGGTATATCATAAATCAATATAAGTCCTTGCAAGTAACGTCTTTTGCCTAAAGCGTCTCATGATTGTGCACGACCTCCTCTTAACCGATAAGTTAATTCATTACGGGCTTCTTCTACCAGCCGTCCCAGTTCAGTCAATTTGGACATGTACATTGGAAAGTAGTCAGGGAGGTAAAAGTCGCTTCCACCCACTCTTGAGCGATAATCTATGACCTTCCCGACCAGCGATCTGAATTCTTCTAACACGGATAAATCGACACTCTCGAGGTATAAATCGTAAAGTTCTGTGTCGATACAAAACTTTATCTTGCTTTCTAATGAGGGAGCGGCATCTATGAATAACATGGCATCTTCAAGAAACGTGCGAGTTATCCATCGATTAGCCGCCCAAAGTCTTCCTGTAGGCAGTAGCACACTCATATCTTACTCCACGAGTATCAAGCGAGACTTCTCTGACGCCCATTGTGCATTAATATGCCTTAGTACCGTCTCTTTTTGAGCTGGGGTCATAAATCGTACATCAAGGACGATATAGTCGACAGACTTCAAGAAATGCATATCTACCGCAGGGAGAAAGTTCTCCATGTTATCCGAATGGAAAGCGCTGGCGCCTCGCGGAAGTCCGATAAGATCAAAAGTCTTGCCTTCATAAGAACCGCTTGTTCCAATCCAATCCGCTTCTGGATCGGGGCTACGTCGCAGCCCTCCAAACCAGTCCTCAATTATAGCACCGACTTCACCCTCATGAGGGCGATAACGCCCACCACGAGGCTCTGTTCCCAAAGCTCTTTGTCTGGCTTCCAGCGTGCGCAGCCTGAGGGGATCTACGTCGTCAGGGGTGATTCTGATTCGTCCTGCCAGTCCGGCGGCGTCATCGGCATGGCTCGCCGCCTTCCCCGCTGCCGTCCCCGCCGTCCGCCCGGCGTCCGCCAGCGCGTCCGCCGCCCGCCCGGTCGCCAGATCATCGTATCGGCTATGATACTACATCAACCCGCTGGCGTTCCGCCGCTGCCAGTGCAGTTGCGCATATCGGCGCACGGTCGGTACACACCACTATCATCGCAGCCGCTAAAGGGTCTCCCGCCTCAGGAGCCTTAGATTCGGAATCCTGGCGGTCAGTATCCGCTCAAGCTCTTCTGGCCGCTCTGTTCCGTTGACGTAAAGGAGAATACTAATCTCAGGAAATTCGTCTTCCACCACTTCCTCGTAGAACGGGTCGAAATTCCTCTGTAGTTCGAAGTTTTCCTCACCTACTGTATCAAGCCGATAGTAATCTCCCCGATGTAAGCTTTCGTGTGGCGCTAGTTGGACGCCGAGCGCCTGCTCGACAGCCACCCGCGCCGCCTCCAGGTCATCGTGGTCGAATCCATAGAGGTCATACGTCTTCATGCTTCCTCCTTTGACCGAGAGAAGTCGTGAGAGTTTTGTATAATCGGTCGGGACAAAAGCCGCATCCAACTTGTAAAGCAAAGGGCAAGCGTTGATGTCCATCCGCAATCGAGCTTGTATCGGATACTGCACAGAATGACCAACTCCAGGGCACAACCTGTCGGGATTTGTATGGCTGCTCAATCGCCAGCGCTTGACCCGGCGCAGGATTTTCTCGGCTTGCCTGCGAGTTGGCCTGAACGGTTTATGATTAGCGCACGATGATGTAAGGACCCCTTTGTGCGATGGACTCGATGGACTCGTAGATCATAAAGGTCACAGGTCTCCCAGCCATCTCATTAAGTTCTTGTTGTAAATCCAAGAGCCCCAGCATTTTAAGGTGTTTGTCTTTGAGCGGCACGGTCCGTGTTCCGCCGCCCCGAAGCCCGATGCCGAGTTCTTTAGCGCGCTGCAGGAGAGTGGAACTCGCCAAAGCGAGATCAAAGTCACTCACGCGTCCGACGTCGAAGGGTGCACCTGTCTTGAAGCTTACGCCAGTGACGGAACTACCACGGAAGGCTGCCTGAACATCTCCGTACCCTGCATTTTGCAATCCTTGTTTTAGTCGAGCGCCAAATTGGGCGAACTTATCGGCGTTCCTGAAACCAAGAGGGAGGGTGCGCTGAGCTGCTTCCTGAGCCAGGTTCTCGGAAATCCTGGTTGCTGATCGGGCCAGGTCTGCGGCGTCATCAGCATGGCTCGCCGCCTTCCCGGCTGCCGTCCCCGCCGTCCGCCCGGTATCCGCCAGCGCGTCCACCCCTCTGGCCGCATCGTCCACTCGCTCTACAATCCGCCCAACGTCGTCAACGTGACTCACGATCCGCCCGGCGTCCGCCAGCGCGTCCGCCGCTTTGCCCGCGTTCCCCGCCTTCGCCGCATACCCCGCAGCGCTCCCGCCCCCGGTAACAATGGCGAGGATTGCCGGCAAAAGCTCAAACACCGCTCTGCCGATCGCTTCCCCGTAGCGCCCCGCCTGCCAGTCGGTCTTGATCGGCGCGATTATCGCCTCAAAAATGCCTGCGAGGGTTCCGAGCGGGTCGCGCGCCAGCGCCTCCAGCAGCGCGCCGTATGTGCGGCGCGTGGCCTCATCGCCCGCAATGAGTTTGACCACATCGACGACCAGGGTGACCAGTCCGGCTATCGTGTCGACGACCCCCTCGCAGAAACCGATGACCAGCCCTGCGCCCTGCCGGATGAGCCAGTCGACTGCCGCGCCGACCAGACGAAGCCACGCCCCGGCGTCCGGTTGCAGCGCTCCGCCGGTCGCCGTCCGCCACGCTGCGGCAGCCGACAGCAGACCGCCCGCGATCCCGATCCCCCACGTCGCCCACGGTGCGGCGTCCGTCGTCTGCACCAGCAGCTGCGGCAGGCTCACGACGGTATGGGGCGGCGCCGTTACCGTCAGCGGCGTGATGCCCGGCGTCCCGCCGACCGACGCCGCACCCGGCGCGCCTGCCAGCCAGCCCGCGAGCGTCGCCGTCGCCGCAGCGCCGATCGCGGCCGCCCGGTCGCGCACGACCAGGCTGAGAAGCGCCAGCAGCGCAATGAGCGCGGCGACCAGCGCCAGCGCTTCGACGGCTTCTGCGCCGCATTCGTGCGCCCATACGCGCCGGACGCCGATGACGCCCCGCGCATGGCGCACTGTCGTCCCCGATTGATGCGACCCCGGCATTCGCCGGATGACCTGATGCATCGCCGGCATCCCCCTTTCGTGCATCCGTTCCGACCTGTATGGACATCACAGACGCTCCCCGGATGCGCTACGCTGGTACAATACCAGAAGACGCCGCACGATGGAAGATATGGGTCGTAACAAAGCTGTAAACGTTCGCGGATGCGATGGCCGCCGCGTCACGTCGCTCCGCCAGCGACGACGACCAGGCCCGCGTGCGCCGACCGGTATCGGAAGTGGTCAAGGGCAGTCCCGGCTGGAAAGTCTAGGCGGTCTGTTGTGCAGGCGGCAGACTGACCTTTCTCAACCCGGCTATCGATTATCGGCTATCGGTTATCGGCTATATGTCGCTCACAATGGCGACAGATTGACCTTTTTCACTCCTCCACGTACCTCCGACATACTGTAGTAACGTTCTCTTCATGCGGATAACTGCGCAGTAGGAGATCACCGTGGGACAAAAATCCACATTGGTGGACACTTATCTACGGGCGCGATTGCTTGGCATGGTGCTGGTGAACGTGAGCCTGGCGCTCCTGCTGGTCTTTCTGTACCTTGGACTGCTTATCCTGTTATCGCAGTTCGGGATCCGGGATCACGCAACCCTGCATATGCTGGCGTCGGTCGGGCTGGCAGTTGCCGTCGTTCCGTTGCGACGACGGTTGGTGATAATCAGCAACCATCTCCTGCGCCTGCGCTGGCAGGATAGCGAAGAAATCCTGCGTGAGTTCAGCGCTGCACTCAGCCGCACCATCGAGCCGGACGCATTGCGCGCGCTCCTCATCGATGATCTGCCAGGTCGATTGCGATTGTACAGCGCAACGCTCTGGATGCTCGAACCGCCGGATGACCATGTGTTTGTCGCGCTTGGTCAGGAGAAACATTTTCCCGGTGCAACCCTGCTGGCGCAGGGAGCGAGTGTGAACAAACTGCGGCGCTGCGGTGAGTATGTGCGCATTCCAGCACACTCTGACGATGAATGGGTCAAACCCTTCGTGGCGCAGGGCGTAGGGCTTGCATTTCCGCTTCGCATCGGCAGTCGCCTGGTGGGGATCTACGGATGCGGCTGGTCGATGAGTCGACGCGGATACTCACCCCAGACGATCAGCCTGCTCGTCACGCTGGCGCCGGCGGTCGCCAGCGCACTCGAGAATACTCGCGCATACACCGAAATTGCGCGCCTGAACAATCAACTGCGTCGGCTCGATAAACTGAAGGACGAATTCATTGAGCACGTCGGTCACGAACTGCGCACGCCGGTCACGAGCCTTTCTCTGGCACTGCAACTGCTGACGCGCCAACCGGAACTGATGCGCGAACTCATCCACGTTGTACGCAACAGCATCCTGCAACTCGAGACGCTGGTCGACCGGGTGCTGCTGATGGATCACGCGCTCGAAGAAACAGAAGAGCGCCTGCATCGCGCCTCGTCATCGATCGAACTCCTTCCTTTGCTCGAAGAAATTGCCGAAACATTCATGCCAGCAGTGCGCGCAAAAGGGCTTCACCTGCACGTCCAGGCGCCTGAAGGACTTGCAGTATGGGGTGACGTCACCACGCTTCGTCATGCACTGCACGAAGTCGTCGATAACGCCATCCGATACAGTGACGCTGGAACGGTGACGATCACGGCATCCCTGCGTGATGGTCTTGCCGTTATCACTATCGAAGATCAGGGTCCAGGCATTCCACCCGAAGAGCAGGACTTGCTGTTCAATGCGTTTTATCGCGGGCGCCGCACCCGTGCGCTGGCAGATCAACCCGGCGCAGGGCTCGGACTGAGCCTGGCGCGTCGTGACGTCGAGGCTCTCGGCGGGCAGATCTGGCTGGAACGCACTGGCAGTGACGGATCGGTTATGTGCATCGCAGTACCGGCAGTGGAACTCTCGCATGAAGCAGTGGACAGAGGTTCATCGTCATAGAGCGTTCCGCAGTGTTCCATCCTCAGTTTCCAGTCTCTTCTGCCAAACGCACTTCACATCGCGCAGCAATCCAGACCTTACGGGCAGCATCGGCATTAATCACCAATATCCCCAGCCCCACGATCAGATCGGGCCAACCGGAAAGAACCAGCGTTGTTGCAATCCCCGCCACAACGATAGCAACATTCGCCAGCGCATCATTGCGCGCAGAGAAGAAAGCCGCCTTAATTAGACTCCCCTGATGCTGTCGATGACGCGCAAGCACGAGGGCGCAGGTGAGGTTGACTGCCAGCGCACCCACACCTGCCACCGCAAGCCACACAGGATCAGGTGGCACAGGACGGAGAAATTTCTCCCACGCCTTCCAGACCGTTGCCAGGCTGGGGATCAAAAGAATGCCTGCCAGGATCATGCCCAGGCGCCCACGCCAGACAGCCGACCAACCCAGACCGATGAGGATGAGCAGATTGAGCGCCGTATCTTCGAGGAAATCGATGCTATCGGCAAAGAGCGCAACCGAGCCGATTGCAAGGGCAATGGCAAACTCCACACCAAAATACGCCAGGTTCGCCAGGGCAACAAAGCGCACAGCGCCACGCAACGCCTCATCGCTCGATGGAAGGGGGGTAGTTTCGTCGATAGTCATATCAGCGTTGTGCAGCAACCATTGCGGTGCTCAGATCGTGGCTCAGAGCAACGTGCCGCGGCAGGCGCCTGGTAAGACGGCTGATGAGAAGGGATTCATCGTAGCACTGACCGGCGTGGAGACAGCTCAGCGCCCAGAGGTGCTGAAGGTGCAGACGTGTGAAGACACGACCGTCGCCAAGGTCGCGATCAGCAAGAACACGCGGCAGAAGACGGTCGATAAGTGCATCCAGTTCAACAGTAGACATCCACGTCCTCCCTGGATGATGTCGATAGAGTTCGTGTCAATACTTTATCAGATGCCTGTCAGAATGCTGGCATATTGTAACACAAACCTGAGCAGAGTCCAGCAGGCAACATGACAGGATGGTCACCGACCAGCATCGACGCATAGTCGATATACCGGCGGCGCCACGCACGGCGACAGTCTTGATGACGGCTGTCCACACGGTCTCTGCTGTCACGCGCCTCCCGTCTGAGGATGGCTGCGTGAGGCGGAAAAAGCGCCAGTGCGCAATAACCCTATTGCGCCCGGAAAATCCCCCTTCCGGTGATAAACTTCTCCCCCTGCACGACGTAGTTCCCACGAGCGAGAAGGCGATGCAGGGGGAGAACGACATCACATATCATATGCGAGCGCTACGACCAGGACCGGTTGCTTCACCCGCTCAGAGATCCTCGTGATACTTGAACGACAATCTCAGTTTGGTGCGATAGACAAGATTCTTGCCATCCTCCAGATGAATGTCCATCTGAACCACCTCACCCACCCGCAGATCTTGCAGATGGCGCGAAGCAGTCTCGATAGCATTCGCCGCCGCCTTTTCCCACGACTCAGGGCTTGTGCCGACCAGTTCGATGACCTTGTACACACTCTCAGACATGGCTTCCCTCCTTACGAACCGGATTCCGAATCAGAAATGACCCGCCAGCATACGTGTATCGCGCTCAAACGATGCGATAAACGGACGCGCGAGCCGGATGAAGTCCTCACTCCGCATACTGATTGCATCCTGGTGTGTGCCAGCCTGGAACATGATCGTTTCGCATTCAGCAAGATCGCGATCAAGATACACCGGCAGACCGTACAGGTTGCCGAACGGCGGCATTGCGCCGGGTTCGCAATCGGGAAAGAGCGGCGCAAATTCGCGTTCATCCGCCAGACAGATCTCATGCGCGCCGATCACACCGGCAAGACGCGCCAGATCGGCGCGAGTATCGGCAGGCACGACAAGCATCGCCATCCGTCCGTCAATGAAGACCATGACGACCTTGGCGAAGGTATGCGGCGGAATGTGTTCGCTGGCTGCGATGGCGAAAGCGGTATACGCGGCAGGATGATGGCGGATCGTGTACGAAACGCAGTTCTCGCGCAGATACGCGCTCAGGCGTTCGAGACACGTCATCGAAGCACCTCCTTGTGCCTGTTAATCTCCAAGTATACTGCATCTTTCGTCGCTGATCCAGTCAAAATCAATGACGACCAGGGGAATATTCATTCACTTTTGACGATCAGCGGCATTGCTGGTATGCTAACAGTGAGGGGCGAGAGGGTTGAGGGGTGAACGTTGAAGGTTGAAGGTTGTAGGGTTGAAGGTTGAAGGTTGGGGGTTGAAGGTTGGGGGTTGAAGGTTGAAGGTTGCGAGTGGCAATCGAGGGTTGAGGGGTGAACGTTGAAGGTTGAAGGTTGTAAGGTTGAAGGTTGGGGGTTGAAGGTTGAAGGTTGAACGTTGTGAGTGGAGATCGAGGGTTGAGGGGTGGACGTTGAAGGTTGAAGGTTGTAAGGTTGAAGGTTGAAGGTTGGGGGTTGAAGGTTGAAGGTTGCGAGTGACGATCGAGGATTGAGGGGTGGACGTTGAAGGTTGAACGTTGAACGTCAGGCAGGTGGGAAGCCCGATCAGTCGGTAGGTTTGGATGATACGATTCGGTTCTCAGTTCTCAGTTCCTGGTTCTCAGTTCCTGGTGCTCAGTTCTCGGCTATCGGCTATCGGCTATCGGCTATCGGCTATCGGTTCCCGGTTCTCAGTTCTCGGTTCTCAGTTCCTATGACCACAATCCTTGACGAACTACGCTGGCGCGGGTTGCTGTACGAAAGCAGCGATGGTCTTGACGAACTGCTGACGCGGGAGCGCGTCACGCTCTACATCGGTTTCGATCCCAGCGCCGATAGCCTGCACATCGGGCACCTGCTGCCGCTGCTGACGCTGGCGCGCTTCCAGCGTTGGGGGCACACGCCCATTGCGCTGGCTGGCGGCGGCACCGGGCTGATCGGCGATCCGAGCGGCAAAACGCAGGAACGCCCCCTCCTCAGCAAAGAACAGGTTGCTGCGAACGTCGAAGCCATCAAAGGTCAACTCGCGCAATTCCTCGACTTCAACGCCGGTGATCACTCCGCTCTGCTGCTCAACAATGCCGACTGGTTGACGCGCCTGTCGTTGATGGATTTTTTGCGCGACGTCGGCAAACACCTGACGGTCAACTACATGCTGGCGAAGGACTCGGTGCGCTCGCGGATGACGAGCGAAACCGGCATTTCGTTCACCGAGTTCAGTTATATGCTGCTTCAGGCGTATGATTTCGCCTACCTCTTCGAGCACTACGGCTGCAAACTCCAGGCAGGCGGCAGCGATCAGTGGGGGAATATCACCGCTGGCATCGAACTGATCCGCCGCACCCTCGGTCAGAAGGCGTATGGTCTGGTGTACCCGCTGGTGACCAAAGCCGACGGCACCAAATTCGGCAAGACCGAATCGGGCGCCGTGTGGCTCGATCCGAAGCGCACATCGCCCTATCGCTTCTACCAGTTCTGGTATAACGTCGATGATGCGGATGTCGGGAAGTATCTGCGGTACTTCACCTGGTTGAGCGCCGATGAAATCGAGGAACTGGAGCGGATCACGGCGAGCCAGCCGGAGCGCCGCACGGCGCAACAGCGCCTGGCGCGTGAAGTGACGCGCATGGTGCACGGCGAAACGGCGCTGGCGCGCGCCGAAGAAGCGTCGCAGGCGCTGTTCGGCGGGTCACTGGCACGCCTTAGCGCCGGTGATGTGATCGACATATTCGAGGACGTGCCATCAACCACACTCCCGCGCCAGGACTTCGAGGGTGACGGCTTCCCCCTGATTGATGTGTTGCTGCGCTGCGGCATCGCCACATCGAAGAGCGATGCACGTCGCACGATTGAGGGTGGCGGTATTTATGTCAATAACATCCAGTGCCCCGATGTCGGGCGGCGCCTGACACTGAACGACAGCATCGACGGGCAGTTCATCGTGCTGCGCAAAGGACGCAAACAGTACCATCTGGTGAAGGTCGGGTGAGTGCAAACGACGAAACCATGCTGGCGTGCCCATCCCACAATAACATCATCGCTTGCGCGTGGATCGCCCACGTGCGACCAGTGTAACGTTTCCCACCCCTCGGCTTGGAGCGTTTCCACCCATCGAGGGGAGAGGTTCATGTCAAGCAGGATTTTCATGCACCCAGAGGGAGTTCGATTTCTTCCACGCGCCAGGCGGCATAGTGCAAAGCCGCGCGAATATCGGCTTCTTCCAGGTAAGGGTAGTCCTCGAGAACCTCCTCTATGCTATGACCAGCCGCCAACAAGCCGATGATAGTCCCAACGGTCACGCGCAGGACACGAATACACTCTAACTGCTCGCCGGGAATGACACTGTATATCTCGACCTGGACGAAGAGCAGACAGTGCGCGACTCTGCGGTGCATCGCACGCTGAACGAACCGAAAGACCTCGCCTCCTCAACCATCGGACACCTGCGCCGCACTATCCAGAAAAGTTATCAACCCGTTATAACCTGTTGACAACTATTATCAAATATCGGTCGCATCTCCTGATATGATGCACCCGACGCCACAAAGTTTCGATCCGATACAACCACCACGAACGTGGCATACCCGGCAGGCGCCGGGCGGATTTCGTGTGCACAGTTGCTGTGCACTGTTCGACGTTGAGCGGGAGGTATGGTTCCATGAGTCTCGGACTTCAGGCGTTGCTGGCATTCAGTCCAATTCTGATCGCAGCGGTTCTCCTCGTCGGTTTGCGCTGGCCCGCACGGCGGGCGATGCCGGTCGTCTACGTGATTGCTGTCCTGATCGCCCTCTTTGCCTGGCAGGTCTCGCCGCTGCGGGTGATCGCCTCGACCATTCAGGGGTTGTTCATTACGCTTGATATTCTCCTGATCATTTTTGGCGCTATTCTGCTCCTCAACACGCTCAAGCATTCTGGCGCCGTGACGGTTATCCGAAATGGGTTCAGCAGGATCAGCGATGACCGGCGGGTGCAGGCGATCATCATCGGCTGGCTGTTCGGTTCGTTCATCGAAGGGGCGTCGGGATTCGGCACGCCAGCCGCAATTGCTGCGCCGCTGATGGTTGCGCTCGGTTTCCCGGCAATGGCGGCAGTGATGATCGGGATGATGGTGCAGAGCACCCCGGTGACGTTCGGCGCGGTGGGAACTCCAATCCTGGTCGGAGTACGCGGCGGGCTGGAGACGCCTGAATTGAGCGCACAACTTGCCGCAGTCGGGCTGACGTTCAGCGACTATCTGCGCCTCATTACGGTGCGCGCCGCAGTCATTCATGGCATAACCGGCACGCTCATGCCGCTGCTGATGGTCGTGATGATGACCCGTTTCTTTGGCAAGAATAAATCGTGGACGGAAGGATTGTCGATGGCCCCGTTCGCCATATTCAGCGGTCTGGCGTTTACCGTTCCCTACACCCTTACCGGCATCCTGCTGGGTCCGGAGTTTCCGTCACTCCTGGGCGCGCTGGTGGGGCTGGCGATTGTCGTTGCGGCGGCGCGACGCCGGTTTCTGCTGCCGAAGGATACCTGGGATTTTGCACCGGCGAGCGAGTGGCAACCGGAGTGGCTTGGTCGAATTGAGATGAAACTCGATGATCTGACGGGCAAGAAGACGATGAGCACCTGGCTGGCATGGACGCCGTATTTGCTGGTGGCGCTCTTCCTGGTGCTGACCCGTCTGCCGCAACTGCCGATCGGTTCCACGCTGCGATCAGTGCTGAAGATCGAATGGAGCAACATCTTCGACACCGGGATTACGGCCTCGACAACACCGCTCTATCTGCCAGCATCGATCCTGATCACGGTGGTGCTGATCACCTTCTTCATTCACCGGATGAGTCGCAGTGAACTCCAGGCGGCAATCAGCGATTCGAGCAAGGTTATTCTGGGTGCAGGCTTTGTGCTGATCTTCACCGTACCGATGGTGCGCGTCTATATCAATTCGGGGGTCAATGCGCTGGGCATCGCAAGCATGCCGATCAGCATGGCTGAGTGGGTTGCGGTTAATGTGGGCGGTATCTGGCCTCTCTTCGCGCCGACGATCGGCGCGCTCGGAGCGTTCATCTCCGGCAGCAACACTGTCAGCAACCTGATGTTCAGTCTCTTCCAGCACGGTGTCGCCGAGCGCCTGCTGATCTCCGGCGCAGCGATTGTGGCGCTGCAATCGGTGGGTGCGGCGGCTGGCAATATGATCGCCATCCACAATGTGGTTGCCGCCTCGGCAACGGTGGGGCTGCTGGGTCAGGAAGGGGCAACGCTGCGCAAGACGGCGATCCCGACACTCTACTACCTGCTGGTTGCTGGCGCCATCGGGTTGATTGCGATCTACGGCTTGAGTATCAGTGATCCGCTGGTTGCCGAAGCAGTGCGCAACGCTGCTTCAAGGTAGATCAACCCCATACAGCAGCGCCACCCGCGCATCCATCGTCGCTTCGGCAAGGGCGCGGGCGTCGGTGAGCGCAGCGCGCCGGACAATGGCGTCGGCGTGCTGCGCCTGCCATTGTTCCCGGAAGCGTGTTTTGGCGGGCAGTTAAGGCGTGTTTTGGAGGGCAGGTGAGGTCGCAGTTCGTCTGCCGAAAACGGCGCCTGTGCCCGCTTCTTCCTATGCGGATCAGGGTTGTCGAATAGGTTTCACGCCGCCACGACGGCCCAATCCAAAGCCAACGCGGTACAGGTCGGGCATATTAATACGCATATCGTGCATCCGCTCAAAGATACCCAGTCGCTCCAGATCGTTGCACACCCCCCTCCATCCCTGCTCCGCGTGCTGAGGCGGAAGGCGTGTACTCCTGATCTCGTCCGGTCCATGCGGAAAGTATTCGTTCCAACGTCCTTCGATGACGCTAAACGAACATGGTACGGTCAAGCCGCGCAAAGGCGCCATAAGTTTCGTGACCCATGGGTAGTCCTCAGCCAGTTCATCGACGCGTATCTGGGATGCACGCTGCACGCCGCGCTTGATGCTTTCATAGTGAAGAGCATATGCATGATCCGGGTAGCGTTCACGAGAGTCTTCCGCAGCAGCACGGATTGCTGCAAGAAACGAACGCGGCGATGTGCGTCGACGTCCATCGGCCAGGTGGCTCACTGACCAGACGTAGGGAACGCCACGCCGGTGATCACTGCCCATCCACTTCCCTGCCAGTTTCTCGAACAAGAGACGTTGTTTTTCTCCCTCGCGCTTTACGTCTTCGGCGAGGCGCCAGACGTTATCGTGCCAGAGAGGCGGAGTTCCAACAACGCTGCTATACACCGCTCGCAACGTCTTTCCGTACTCATCTGGTGCATTGCAAAGCATTTGCCAGAGAAGACCGTGCAGATCGTGCGGCGCCCATGTCAATTCGGACATTGTCGCACGCAATTTTGATGCATCGGGAAAGTCTGTCACCGTGCGATCAAACTGATCTTCGCGCAGGAAGACCTTCGCATGAAGACGCGCATAGGATTTGAGCCACAGAACCACACGCAGCAGATCACGCACGATGGCATCCATTGTCCGCCAGTCGTTACTGGTACGGTCAAGCGCATCGAAAACAATCAATCCGTAGCGTTGCTCCGCCTCCAGACGCATATTCGCATCCTGCACCATTTTCGCAATCGCCTCGGGATGACTGGAAGCCCACCGGACTGTTTCCTCCCAGGTAGTGCGAGGCAGAGTTGCTGGAGTTATCTCCGCCAGCCAGCGTGCGATCACTGCACGCCAGATATCATAGGCGGCATGCTGTTTGATAAGCGCCCTGAAAATATCGCTATCGGGATATGCGTCAAGCAATGGTGCAACCGAGAATCCAATGCGCACATCGGTGCTTTCAAGTTCGCGCACCGATTGACCGAGTAAGGCGCGTAACGTTCGCGCATGCAGCGCCGCCGTCCAGAACGATTTTCTGACGCCCCGGGCGCCGATGACCAGGTTGCACTCCAATCGAAGCGCCTTGACATGCGCCGACGGAACGTACATGTGGCCGGGATGGGGTTCTTCGCCATAACTCGACGTGGCTATGGGGAGAGCCTCCACGAGCGCCTGTCGGATGAACTGAACATTGCTCATGACTGATTCTGGCTACTGATAAACACCCGCAGATTGTCAATAAGGTGTCCGAAGATCAGATCGACTCCTGCTGCGTCGATGGCTGACACGTGATCGTGCAGCGAACGGATTGCCATCCACTCAGGATGCCAGCGAATCACCCAGGGAGTATGGGGGGCGTTTTCGTCGGCCAGATCGAAACTCCAGGGTCCCATTGGCTCGGCTTCGGGTAAAACCTGATCATAGAGATCTTCGACAAAGAGAAACCAGGCGCGTTCGCGGAACCGTTCGAGATACGCTACGCGATTGCTCTCAGGAACCATCGCACCGACGACCTGTAACCGTTCACGGATGGTACGCGCAACTCCGGCAATTCGCCAGTGACGAAACAGAATACGATAGCCTGACCACGTTTGTTCACTATCGACTGCAAAGAGAAGCGCCAGATGAGCGCCAAGATCGGTGATACAGGCTGATGCCGCCTCATCGATGCCAGCGCGCGAGTCGATCAGGATAACATCTGGATGGTAGCGCCGCTCCAGATTATCGATCAAACGCCGGAGGCGCAGCGACCAGATCTCACGCCGGCCCTTGGGATCGACCCTGGGCATCCAGACGCGGCCAAGTTTTGGAATGTATTCACCTGGATCTTTACCGTGCGCCGGTACGACATAAATGTCGCCGTCACGTGATAAAGGACTGATCGCTACCATCCCTTCAAACACCGCTCCGCCGTTATCCACCAGATCTTCGACCAACCAATCGGTGATGCCGTACTCTGGATGGCGATGTTCAGGCAGCAGCGCCGACGAGAGACCCGGCGACTCAAGATCGAGATCAAGCGCCAGGACACGATATCCTTCCTGGGCGAGCGCCCAGGCTGATACCGCCATGGCTGTCGAGCGTCCAACCCCGCCCTTGAGGGAAAAAAAGACCACGCGCGGCGCACCCCCTGCTACCGGTGAAATGGCAGCCCAGTTACTTTCGGTCACAAGCCGATCAACAACCCAGATGTTGTCCAGCCCTTCGAGCGTGAATCCCGGCAACTCTTCACGAATCGCATCGATATGTGCATCAAAGAGCACCGCTTGATCCGACGGAAAGGTGTGGCGACCAAGGCGTTCCGCCATCTGACGGGTCAACGCGCGTATGTGTTTCATCAATTCGGGGTTCGATTGCACCTCTTCGTTCACAATTAATCGCACGCGACCATTGAGATCGCGATTGACGATCAACGGGCCGATCCTGGAGAGCGCTTCGCGTTGATCGCGTAGCATCTCAGTGAGCGCTGGCACAATCTGGTCAAAGGTCGTCATACCAAACCATCTATCTGAGCCTGCTGAATCAGTTTGCGAACAAGGTCCGCACCGATACGGTGAGCGTTAACGTGGCTTTGGGTGAAGTTCGTCTGCGCGGCATAACGCTGAGAAACATGCCAGTTATTGAATGGATTCGGTGATGGCAGGGCGTAGCCACTGCCGGAACCGTGACCTGAACGGTACGTTTCGTAGCGTATCCAGACCTGATCCGCATGAACGCGATCATTCCGGTGTTGAGGATCGCCATCGGTTGTCACCGGCATACCAAAGGCGATCATGAGACGTTTCAGTCCGCACTCTGCTGCCAGTCCGTAGAGATGGTCAGCGTTCGCCCAGCGCTCCGAACCAAAGAGCACCTCGGCATCCTCCCAATGCCGGAGATACGCGTCGAGAAAGTCGATATTCATCTTTGCCAGATTATTCAACAATCACAATGAGTTCGTGATAGTATAACCTTTTCTCGCAAAAAGAGGCAAATGACATCACAACATCATTGTGCCCTGCGGATCAACCCCATACAGCAGCGCCACCCGCGCATTCAACGTCGCTTCGGCAAGGGCGCGGGCGTCGCTGAGCGCAGCGCGCCGGACAATGGCGTCGGCGTGCTGCGCCTGCCATTGTTCTCGGAAACGCGCCGGGATGTCGCCGCCGAAGCGCGCTGCAACTGCCTGGCGCAGCGCCGCAAAATCCAGTTCCCACCAGCGTTCCAGACGCGCGCCCGGCGTCGCGCCGGGAGGTCCAAAATCCCTCAACAGCCGTCGGGTAAACTGGCGCTCCAGCGCAACCCGTTCGCGGGTCAGGTCAACGATCCGTTGCACCAGCGCTTCAATCGCCGCACGCTCGTTTTCCGTCGCCTCCGGTATTGGTATACGTCCGATCTGCTCCGGCGCCAGCCGGTAGACCCGCCCAACCCGCCCCATCGCCGTTACTGCCAGCCACCCCAGACGACTCATCAGCACCCCCAGCAGAAACAGGGACGCGGGGATGTGACAGGCGCCGGGACCGACCAGACAACCAGGATCGGTGAGCGCATACCGTTGTGTCACACTGGCGGCGGGCCAGACGATGCGCGCCTGCGCAAAGGGTGTCAGGTCGCAGTCTGGGAATTCCCACCACGCCACATCGCACGTTTTACGGGTTGCTGCCGACGCAAGATGACGATGGAGCGGCGGACAACGCTGCGCCAGATATTCCCATGCCTGTTCAGCGCGCACATCCGCTCCAGCGCTCCATCCCGGCGGCAGCACCACCAGGTAGCGGGAAGGTTCGCAATACCAGGGATGGATATCAACACCGCGCACGATCCGTCGCAGGAACGGCGCCAGCGCTGGCTCGAAAAGAACGATCTGATCGCGCGTCGCCTTATCCGCCAACAGGCGCGCCGTCGCCAGCCGCCCGATTCCGCGCTGCGGCACACCGACCAGATCGCTGAGCGGACGACCAGCTGCCTGCAAGGTTGTCAGGATGTCAGTGGGATTCATGCGTTCTACTCAGACGACCCATAAGATTATGAACGATGGCGTGCAGCGCATCGAGCGGGTGGGTGCGCAGATAATGATCGAGATAGTGGCGCGTGGCCCGTTCTGGTCCCGGATCACTCCCGGTCTGCTCAAGAAGCGTCCAGCGATGCGCAGCGATCCAGCGGTACAGATCGGCTTCGGTACGCCCTGGAAAATAGTCCAGCGCCCGGTGCTGACGAATAGCCTGCACCACCGGCATATACACTGTATCGTACCAGTCGGCGACAGCTTCTGCCCGTGAAATCTCGCGCTGCTGTTCCAGACCCATAAAGTAGCGATGCGCGTTGATATGCTGCACCAGATCAAGATACCCGCCCGGTTCGCTGAACTCGATGCGTTGATCGGGACGAAGCAGGTGCAGTTCCGTCCACTCCAGAAAATCGCTGTATTCCTCCTTGAGCAACAGATCGCACACCGAGTCGTCCGGTCCAAGCGGGACATCAACCAGCAACTCGGTCACATACGCATCGATCTCCTTCTGCCCGATCTGCCGTGCAACCGACACACGATGATTGCCATCGCGCACAAAATAGGCATCGCCGATCTTGTACAGATCGACCGGCGGAAGCGTCGCCATCTGCCGGGCAAGTGCGTGGATTTTCGCCCAACGTCGCTTGAGTTTGCCGGAACGCGGCAAAAAACGCCGATCAAAATCGAGATAACGTCCTTCGCTACCGATAATTCGATCAACAGGAACGGTCTGTAATCCCAGGAAACGCTGACCACGCACCTTCAGGCGGGCGCGCACTTCGTCGAGTGATAACATGTTGCCCGATTGTCGGAGTAATGTATCAAAAATACCGGCAATGAACGCCTTACGACGCGCCTCTTCGAACTGATGCAATCCTTCGTTTTGGGAAAATGTGTTCAGTGGACTCACGACATCACTGCTTTCGATATTTCGATCGATACCAGACGATATCCGGCTGTGTTAATGACCAGTGTGCGACGGTAGCGCGTCTGCCACGGTTCACGCACACCATACGAACGGTGCACATGACCGTGAATGAGATAGCGCGGCGCGAACATGTCCATAAAGAACAAAAATGCGCGAAACCCGCGATGCGGACGATCAGGACCATTGTGGATTCCGAGCGGCGGCGCGTGGGTCAGCAGCACATCGAGATAGCGCCCATAGCGCAACCGGTTGACGATCAACTGCGGCGCCATGCGCCAGATGCGGGTCAACATTTCAACCTCGGTGTACTGCGGGCCCGGTTCCTGATTGTACCGCACGCTTCCTCCCAACCCACCGATCAGCGTCCCTTCGTGCACCACGCACGTGGTCTCCAGCGAAACACAACCGCACGGTTCGGTCAGCACATCGCCGTTCTCACGGATTTCAACCGTGTCGTGATTGCCTTTCACGTAATAGCACGGCACACACAGCATCGTGACGATGAACTCCAGGTAGTAGTAGGGAAGATCGCCACAACTCAGCACACATCCCACATCGCCGAAGCGCTGTTTGATGTTCAGGCTGTAAATCGCCGGAACAATCTCATCACTGATAGTCAGGCAGATCATGGACATGTTCACGCCGCAGCATGCGACGATTAGTATCGGAGTATCACCGCAATACGCTGGTGTTGGGGCAACGCGCCATCATCCACGAAAACCACGCGCCCACCCTTTTCCAGCACGAGCGAGATGATCTCATCCACTGCATCATCCACAACGTCCGGCAGCGTCGGGTCATCTACCAGCGTCAGTGTGACGCCATCAGCGGCGATCCGCGCCGGTTGATGATAGTTTTCTTCAACGAGGAGCACGCTTACGCGCCCTTCGTGGGCAAACCGCCAGACCTCGCCAATTGTCGAGGCATACTTCTGCGCACCGACTGCTGCTTCGAGTTCCTTCAGCGCCCCGGCGCGGAGGACAGCCAGGTTCTGTTCGACCAGGGGCCACACCAGTTTCCCGAGTTCTTGCGCTGGCGTCTTATCGTGACTGCCGGTCAGTGTCGTTATCACGGCGCCAGCATGCGGCGACACTTCACGAAAGAAGGCAATATATCGATCAATGCCGACCAGCGCCAGCGGCAACGGGTCATCCGTGATGAAGGGCGTCAGCGCCGCGCTGACCTGGCGGAAAAACTGGCGGTGTCGCTCATCACGGTACGCTGAACGATTGATCGCAGGGTCATTCGGCAATCCGCGCTCTCCGCCTGGACCGGTATGTGTCATCGGGAAACCTTCCCCGGTGATCTCCTGCAGATGCTCACGCACCCCCTCAAACAGGCGCGTCGGTTGTTCACTGAGCGCCAGCACCCAGTAGCGTGGCGTGCGATTGAGTGCAAACACCAGGCTGCGCGTCCAGAACGTTTCATCAACCACAACACGCTCCGGCAGCGTAAACGGCAGAATGAATTGACGGCCAATATCGCGATTGACGAACAGCGCCAGTCCATCGAGGGTGTAGCGGTAATCGATATCATTGACCAGCGCCTCCAAACGGGAAAGCAGCGGCTCGACATCGCGCCTGGAAAACTCAGCGAGCAACCGATTGGTCGCCTCGGTCACCAGATTCCGCACGCGAATCGGGTCCTGCTTGTTGTCGGGTGTTGTGCGATGGGTCGGCGACGTGATCGTCACCGAAGGATAGAGTCGCACCGCCTGGAGCAAACGGATGTCGTGGCGATTCATCAACGTCCCTTTCTGTCAACACAACGCATCAACCTGCGGGTCCTCAATCAAGAAAGCCATTATAGGAGATTACGGGCGTCTCTGCTGATGGAGTTGGCATCAGGATGCACCGTGATCCTTGAAACCGTGTAAAAGCAAGAGGCAACCCGACGGGTTGCCTCCGGGGGAGCATCTATGATCGGCGACGGAGCATCAGTCCTTCCAGTTTCCCGTCTCCCATTTCTTCAAGAACCGATCCGCCTCTTCCGGCGTGCGCACCAGATCGAAACCGGTGTCCACGAAGGGCGGATAGGTCTTTTTGTTCACCACGATGTCGTACAGAATACCGACCGCATCGTAGCCCCAGCCATAGAACTTTTGCCCGATCAGGGCGTGCACCAGCCCTTCCTTGAGCAATTTCAACTACAACGGAAACAGCACCGGCACTACCAGCAGCGACGCGATCAGCATCACCACTAGCAGTGGCGTCCCTACTCGCACGAAATCGGTAAAACGGTAATCGCCCGGTCCCAGCACCAGCGTGTTGACCGGTGATGCCACCGGGGTGGCGAAGGCGGTCGAAGCTGCAAGCGCAACAACCATGAGCAGCGGATACGGCGATACGCCAGATTCGATCGCTGCCTGCAATGCAATCGGCGCCATCAGCACCGTGGTGGCGGTATTTGAGATGAACTGGCTAAAGATCGCCGTGAGTATAAAGAGACCTGCCATCAACGCCAGCGGACTCACCGCGCCGAGAGTCGCAGTCAACCCGCTCGCAACAAGACTCATACCGCCTGTTTTGTCGAGCGCAGTCGCCATCGGCAGCATGCCAGCGATCAGCACCACACTCTCCCAGTTGATCGCCCGATACCCCTCATCCATCGACAGGCAGCCGGTCAGCACCATTGCCACGGCAGCCAGCAGCACCGCAGTGACCATCGGCATCACCTCAAATGAAATGAGGAGCAGCATGCCGATCATGATCGCCAGCGCAATCGGAGCGCGTCGGGTCAGCGCGCGTCTGACGGGCGGACGGCGCATCTCGCCGACAACCACAAAATCGTTGCGTTCATCGAGGAGAGATGCGATCCGTTCCCAGTCGCCCTGCACCAGAAGAGTGTCGCCGAAGCGCAGTTCCACCTGCGACGTCGGTGCATCGAGCGGCGCACCCATCCGCAGGATCGCCAGCACCAGCACCTGATACGCATCCTGAAAGCGCACTTCGCGCAACGTGTGACCGATCAACCGCGACCGCGGCGTCAGCACCAGTTCGACGATCCCGGTTTCTTCGGTGATCAGGTCATCCGGGTTGACGCCGGTCGCAAGCACGCGCACCTGCAGATCCTTCGCCAGACGTGCAACATCGTCCGCTGATCCTTTGACCAGCAGCACATCCATCGGCTTGAGCGTTATCTCGGAGCGTGCAACCTGTGGCGAGGCGATCATTCCCTGCGACGCTGGCGGCTCGACATCGACCACATTCACGCGATAGCGCGCCCGCAGATTCGCCTGCGCCAGCGTCTGCCCGACCAGCGGCGAGGCTGGTTCGACCTGCACCCGCGCCAGTTTGCCGGGAAGATCGTACAGCGCCAGCAGGGTAGCCGGGTCAATCAGTGTTTTTCCATCACGCGACGCACCCGATAGATGGGCGCGTTCTGGCAGCAACCGACGCCCAACTGTCGCCATATACGCGATTCCTATCATCAGCATCACTGCGCCAACCGGCGTGAACGAAAAGAAGCCGAAGGGCGTCATGCCAGCGGACTGGAGTTGATTGCTGACGACAATGTTGGGCGGCGTACCGATCAATGTCAGCATGCCGCCGATCAGCGAAGCATAGGCGAGGGGCAGGAGCAGTTTCGTCGGGCTGATGCCCGTGCGCTGCGCCAGGCTGACGACCACTGGCAGAAAGACGGCAACCGTGCCGGTCGAGCTCAAGAATGCTGAGAGAAAGGCGACGATCAGCATGATCGCAACGATCAGACGCGCTTCACCCGTGCCTGCAAGCCGCACCAGTTGCTGCCCCAGCGCATCGGCGACGCCGGTCCGAAACAGGCCCGCGCCGACAATAAACAACCCGGCGATAATCAGCACAATCGGATCAGAAAACCCGGCAAGGGCTTCGGCGGGCGTCAGAATGCCGGTCAGGAGCAGCAGCAGCACCGCCATCAGTGCAACCACATCCAGACGCAGACGATCACTGGCAAACAGGATGACCGTCAGCGTCAGGATGCCGAAGACGATGATCATCGCAGGGTTCATGCGGCATCGACCGTTTGGGGGGCAGTTTCAGGGGCGGGGTTGATCTCGAGCGGGGGTGTTCGATCCGGTTGAACCGCAAGCGGCAACAGCATCGTAAAGACGCTTCCCCTGCCCGGTTCGCTGGTCACCAGTACCTGCCCGCTATGCGCCTCAACTACTGAACGAACGATTGACAATCCCAGTCCCGCTCCGCCGCCGTTGCGACTGCGGGAACGATCCGCACGATAGAAACGATCAAAGATGTGCGGCAGATCCTGCGGCGCAATGCCGTATCCTGTATCGGCGACACTCAACACGGCATACCCGTCGCGCACTGTAAGGCTCAACGTCACTTCGCCGCCGGGCGGCGTGTGTTGAATGGCATTGACGCCAAGATTGAGCAGCGCCTGTTTGATGCGATCACGGTCGCCTGTCACCACTGCCTGATCCTCCTCGCCGATGCGGAGATGCACCTGCCCCGCCAGCAGACGCAACTCACGATACGTTTCAAGGAGCAGCGTATCGAGTTCGACAGGATCGCGACGGATCTGAATACCGGCATCGCTCCGCGCGAGCAAAAGCAGATCATTGACCATACGGATCAACCGGGCAACCTCACGGCGCATATCATCGAGCGACTCGTTCAGCAACTGCGGGTCGCGCGCCGCGCCGCGCGCCAGCACTTCAAGATTGCCCTGCATCGCCGTCAACGGCGTGCGCAACTCGTGGGACACATCGGCAATGAAACGACGCTGCGTATTGAAAAGTTCCTCCATCCGCGCCAGCAGATCATTGACTGTAATCGTCAGACGCTGTAACTCATCGGCGGCTGGCGGCACTGGAATACGCCGGCTCAGATCTTCGGCGCGCACAATACTCTGCGCCGTCTGAGCAATCTCGTCAATCGGACGAAATGCAGCGCGCGTCAACCACGCGCCGCCGCGTGCTGCCGCCAGCAGGACGATCACACCACCGAAGGTCAGCGCATAGAAGAGGAGTTGCAACGCATGTTGGGTCTCCGCCATTGAGCGCGCGACCTGGAGAACGCCGACGACCTCCTCGCGGCGAGTGACCGGATTGAAGAACCACAGTGGCGCCATTAACTCACGGACATGAATGTTCCCGTGTTCAATGGTCGTAATCTGCTCGCCGCCTTCGAGCACGCTGGCAAAGCGCTGCCGGTCGAGAGCAAGCGCCGTCGCCAGTTCACCATCGCCAATGTTCGGTGAACGACCGACAAGATCGCCGTCGGTATCGAAAAACTGGACGTACAGACTGGTCGCTTCGAAGTCGCGCACCGGCGGCTGGCGCAACAGAATGGCGCGCAACTGATCATCACGGAAGTAGCCGTATGGCGTCTGATTGCTCTCGGCGAAACCTCGCCGCAGCACTTCGACGCCGAGGCGCAACTCATTATCGACGCTGTTCAACAGCGCGCTGCGCACGATCAGGTACAATCCAACATGCAGCGCCAGTAACGCAATCGCAAAAAAGCCGACGTATGAAACTGTCAACCGGGTGCGTATCGACATGGCTTTGATTATAGCACCTTGGGCGGTTGTAGGGTTGGACGTTGAAGGTCAAAAGTTGCACGTTGAAGGTTGCACGTTGAAGGTTGCACGTTGAAGGTTGCACGTTGAAGGTTGCACGTTGTAAGGTTGCACGTTGAAGGTTGAACGTTGCACTCATCTGAACATCAAACAGGGACGACCATGCACGCACCAAACCGGAACGCCACACCCATCGATCTGCCGGAAAAAGTCTATGGATCCGGCGATGCAGCCCGTTTCCTCAGTGATGATGAGGTTGCTGCTGCCGTGCACGAAGGGCTGGATCCTATCGCTGTCGATGGGCGACGGGTGTTGCTCATCGTACCGGACGGAACTCGCACCGTACCACTGCCGCTGTTGTTTCGCTGCATCCACGCAGCCCTTGCCCCCCGCGTCGCCGCCCTCGACGTACTGATAGCGCTCGGCACACACCAGCCAATGACCCCTGCACAGATCAACCGGCATCTCGGAGTAATGCCCGGCGAATGGGAAACAACCTTCCGCGGCGTCCGCGTCTTCAACCACGAATGGTCAGACCCCGCCACATGCATCCCGGTCGGCGTCATCGACGCTGCTGAGATCGAAGCGTTGAGCAACGGACTGCTGGCTGTACCGGTCGAGGTGCGGATCAACCGGAAGGCGCTGGAGTACGACCATCTGGTGATCTGTGGACCCGTGTTTCCCCACGAGGTCGTCGGGTTCTCCGGCGGCAACAAATATCTGTTCCCCGGCATCAGCGGTCGTGAGGTAATCGACGTATCGCACTGGCTCGGCGCGTTGATCACCAGTTACGCCATTATTGGCGTGCCAGGCGCAACGCCGGTGCGCCGCCTGATCGACCGCGCGGCTGCGCTCGTGCCGACCCCGAAATGGTGCATTGCGGTTGTCGTGGCGCCGGAGAATGGACGGCTCTGCGGCATCTTCAGCGGGACGCCGGAAGAAGCCTGGCAGGCTGCTGCCCATCTCTCGGCGCAGGTGCATATCCGCTACGTTGATCGCCCCTTCCGGCGGGTATTGTCGATCGTACCAGAAATGTACCGGGATATGTGGACTGCCGCCAAGGGCATGTACAAACTCGAGCCGGTGGTTGCCGACGGGGGCGAGATCATCATCTACGCGCCGCACATCACCGAATTCAGTGCGACCCACGGCGCAACGCTGGCAGAAATCGGGTACCACGTGCGCGACTACTTTGTCCGGCAGTGGGATCGCTTCCGCCATTACCCCTGGAGCGTCCTGGCGCACAGCACCCATCTCGCCGGCAGCGGGGAGTACGACCCGGAGCGGGGTGAGCGCCCGCGTATCCGGGTAACGCTGGCGACCGGCATCTCGCCAGAACGCTGCGCCGCCCATCATGTCGGCTACTGCGACCCCGCGACGATCAACCCCGCCGAATGGGCAGGGCGCGAGGCGGACGGATGGCTCCTCGTGCCAAAAGCCGGTGAACTGCTCTATCGCCTGCGCAGTATCAAAGCCGCGACTTAAGAGCCTGTACAGATGATATACTTGAACGACGTGCGTCGCACCCTATCGGTCAAGCAAATGGAAACATTCAATCTGTCAGTGGTCAGACTCAGCGTCTGATAGAAAGGTAGAAACATATGAATGTGTATGATACGACTGTCACCAAAGATTCGTCAGTTGCCCGAGTCACTTGTGCAGGAAGTGAACGATTTCATCGACTTTTTGCTGGTGAGACAGGATAGCACTCGCTGGCAACTGTGGATTCACTTTACCGATGCGCTCACGCTTTCCGAGTCGGGCTTCGCTGATTACTTGCCCAATCTCGAAGACTACGAGAATCGCCTGGCACGAGGAGAAATCCAGTGGTGATCATCACGCGCGGTGACGTGGTTTTGTGTGATCTCAATCCAGTGACGGGTACAGAACAGGCTGGCGTGCGCCCTGTTGTCGTGTTGCAAAATGACCGTGCTAACGCCGTCAGTCCACATACCATCATTGCACCGTTCACGACAAAAATCCGTCGTGCGCTTTTGCCTTCCCATTGTATTCGTTCCCGCAGGCATCGGTGGCTTGACCCAGGACTCGGTTGTGCTTTGTGAGCAGATTCGGGTCATTGACAAGCGGCGAATCATCAAAGTTCCTGGTCATCTGGATGAGCCACATATGCAATAGATAGCGCACGCGCTGTCCGTCATTCTCGGTTTATGAACGGGAGAAACATCAATGTCCCATTCGCAGATCGCGCCATACGGTTCGTGGCGCTCGCCGATCACTGCTGCGCTGGTGGCAACATCGGGCGTTTCGTTGAACGACGTTGCTCTCGACGGCGACGACATCTACTGGCTCGAAGGGCGACCGGCTGAAGGCGGTCGGGTGGTCATTGTGCGGCGCGCCGCCAATGGAACGATTGCCGATGTGACCCCGCCCGGCTTCAACGTGCGCACCCGCGTCCACGAATATGGCGGCGCACCATACACAGTTGATCAGGGGGTCGTCTATTTCAGTAACTTTGCCGATCACCGGGTCTACCGCCAGCAAGCGGGTGAAACGCCAACCCCCGTTACTCCTGAAGCGCCGTTGCGCTATGCGGATATGACTGTCGATCGCGGGCGGAACCGTCTGATCTGCGTGCGCGAGGATCATTCCGGCGATGGCGAGGCGGTCAATGCGATTGTTGCCGTTCCACTCGACGGAACAACCGGGCAGCAGGTTCTGGTCGCAGGTTCGGATTTCTATGCCCATCCGCGTCTCAGCCCGGATGGAACCTGGCTGGCGTGGCTCTCCTGGAACCACCCGAACATGCCGTGGGACGCTGCCGAACTGTGGGTTGCGCCATTGCGCGAGGATGGCTCACCGGGAACTGCCGAACGGATCGCGGGTGGACCGGACGATGCCGCTTTTCAGCCTGAGTGGGGACCCGACGGCGCGCTCTATTTCGTTGCCGAACGTACCGGATGGTGGAACCTCTACCGCTGGCACGCTGGCAATGTCGAGGCGCTCTGCCCGATGGAAGCCGAGTTCGGTCTGCCGCTCTGGGTCTTCAGTGCACGCACCTATGCCGTCGAATCGGCGGGACGACTGGTATGCACGTATATCGAGCGCGGTGAGCAGAAGATGGCGACGCTCGACACGCAGAGCGGAATGCTGACGCCGCTCACTCTGCCATTCAGCGACTTTGGTTTCAGCGGTCCTCGCGCCGCCAATGGCAGGGTTGTCTTCATCGGCGCTTCATCGAACACGCCCTCGACGCTGGTAATGCTCGATCTGGCGAGCGATGCACTGATGACTATTCGCCGTTCGATGGATATCCAGATCGATCCCGGCTATATCTCGACGCCGCAGGTGGTGGAATTTCCCACCGAAGGCGGCGTGACTGCGTTCGGCTTCTATTATCCGCCGCACAACCGCGACTTTCGTGCGCCGGAAGGTGAAAAGCCGCCTTTGCTCGTTTTGAGCCATGGCGGACCGACCGGCGCAACATCGGCGTCGTTCGATGTCGGCATTCAGTTCTGGACGAGTCGCGGCATTGCGGTAATGGATGTCAACTACGGCGGCAGCACCGGGTTCGGTCGTGCGTACCGTCAGCGTCTCGACGGACGCTGGGGAGTCGTTGATGTGGATGATTGCTGCAACGCAGCAACATACCTGGCGGCGCAGGGTCTCGCCGATCCAGCGCGATTGATCATTGCTGGCGGCAGCGCCGGCGGCTACACGACCCTGGCGGCGCTCACCTTCCGCCGGGTGTTCAAGGCTGGCGCCAGTTACTACGGCGTCAGCGACCTGGAGGCGCTGGCGCGTGATACGCACAAATTCGAGTCGCGTTACCTCGACCGCCTGATCGGACCGTATCCTGAACGCATCGATCTCTACCACGCGCGTTCGCCGATCCACCATATCGAACAACTCAACTGCCCGGTCATCTTTCTGCAAGGACTGGAAGACAGAGTCGTGCCGCCGGATCAGTCCGAACGAATGGCGGCAGCCCTGCGCACAAAAGGGATACCGGTTGCATACCTGGCATTCGAAGGCGAACAGCATGGCTTCCGCAAGGCAGAGACGATCATCCGGGCGCTGGAAGCCGAGTTGTACTTCTACGCGCGCATCCTGGGATTTGAACCCGCCGATCCGGTCGAACCGATTCAGATCGACAATCTTTAGGACCACAAAGACGCACTCTACGACGCAGGATGGTTATCGAATGGTTATAGTCGCTGCCGACAATAGACATGCAGGCGCCTGCACGCGCCCCCGCGACCGTGGCGCGGCTGCGTCCCCAGATGCTTCTGGGGGCGCAGTTTTTTGCCAGAGATCGGGTAACGTCATCGTACAATGACAACGTCCATACAGCGTAGACCGAAATTTATTTCGGTCATCATGTGGGGATGCTGCTCCCGCCAGTCGTGATGGGGCAGCGCAGCGTAGACCGAAATTATGGAGATTGAGAATTAAATCCGGTATGCGCCTTGTGCCGTCGGGCTGAAGCCCTCGGCTATCCAGGGCGAAGCCCGCCTGCGCGGGCTGTAGCGGATTATTTACTCAAAGACCATTATTTCGGTCATCGTGTGGGGATGTTGCTCCCGCAAGTCGTGATGGGGCAGCGCAGCGTAGACCGAAACTTATTTCGGTCATCATGTGGGGCGCACCATTCCCAGGAGTTTTCCACCCCGTCCATTGGGTTCAACCTTTGCGAACAATGCTATAGACAACCAGCGCCAGAACGTCCTATGAACGAAACATTTCGCCCCCGTCCACAACCTGGCTGGCGACTCACGCAGACTGGCGGCGGTCGCCTGGTTCTGACTCCTGAGGGTATGCGTTTTGTGGTCGCTGGCGCGACGACGCGGCGCTACGCAAATGCCCAGATCGACGATTACACCGGTCTGCCGCGCCATCGCTTCCCCTGGCACGCGCCGCTGCGCCTGACGGTGGTCGCGCGAGTCGGGACGCCGGTTCGGGGAACGGCGGGGTTCGGCTTCTGGAATGCGCCCATTTCGCCGATCGGGAAAGTGTTACCGGTCTTGCCTGCGGCGATCTGGTTCTTCTACGCTTCGCCGCCTGCCAATATGCCGCTGGCATATGGCGTTCCAGGTTTTGGATGGAAAGTTGCGACAATCGACGCAACCACGCGCCGGGCGTTGCGCTGGGCGCCGGTTGCGCCGCTGGTGATGCTGGCAAATCGTCTGCCCGGCATCTACGAGCGCCTCTGGCATCATGTGCAGCGGGCGCTTTCGGTCAGCGAGGCGACCATCCCGCCGCCGGACGACACGTTCCGCACCTTCACCCTTGAATGGTTGACCGGCGGCGCGCGTTTTTTGATCGATGGTCAGGTCGTTCACGAAACCGACTGCGCGCCACGCGGTCGGCTTGGCTTCGTCGCGTGGGTCGATAACCAGTGGCTGATCGCCACACCGCGCGGTGAGTTCGGTTGGGGTCTGCTCGACATACCGGGGGCGCAGTGGATGGAGATTGCGCAGGTGAGGATTGAGAGGTGAGAAGTGAGAAGTGAGAAGTGAGAGGGCGATCAGAAAACCGGATTTGTGGTATCATGATGGCGACCATGCCGTTCTGATGAGGAGCAATCTCGTATGCCACGACGTGCGCTTCGATCCTCTCCAACCAGGTATGCGACCGATCTGACCGATGAACAGTGGGCCGCTATCGCGCCACTCGTCACCGCGCCGTCGCATGGCGGCGGGCGTCCGACCGAAATTGATCGCCGCGCGATCGTCAACGCGCTGCTCTACAAAAATCGCACCGGTTGCCAATGGCGCATGCTTCCAAAAGATTTTCCGCCGATGAGCTCCGTTCGCTCCTATTTCGACAAATGGAATCGTGACGGAACATTCATCAAAATCAATGATACGCTGCGCAAACTGGCGCGACAAGCGTTGAATCGCGACCCGGAGCCGTCCATCAGCGTTCTGGACTCCCAATCCGTCAAGACGACCGAAGCAGGCGGAGAGCGCGGCTACGATGGGGGAAAAAAAGGTCAATGGGCGCAAACGGCAATTCTGGGTTGACACCAATGGGTTCTTGGTGCGCGTGTTGGTCCATCCCGCCGATAGTTCGGATACTGAAGGCGCCGAGTGGCTTCTCGCCGCGCATCATCACTCATTTCCCCGGATGCGCGAGATTCGCGTGGATGAGGGATACAAACAAGGGTTAGATGAATGGCTGCAACAGAACACGGCGATACGCCTGAATGTTATTGAAAAACCGCCTGGACAAACGGGATGTGCGGTCATTCCGAAGCGATGGGTGGTGGAACGCTCGATTGCGTGGGCGGGACGCAATCGGTTGGAGGTTGGAGCGGCGAATAATTATTCGCCGCAACCGCAACCCAGAATCAAGCGAAGCCTTTCTTTATCTCGGTTCTATCGCAATGCTCCTGAATCGGCTCTATCCGAGATGTTAGTTTTTGATCACGCTCTGAGAAGTGAGAACAATGCGTGCGTGTCTTCTTCCACTGAAAATCGAGCCTCGAAATCCTTCGGTGAATATGCAGCATTTCCGGCGACGACTGGCAGAAGTGGCGCAGTATGCTCCCGATCTGATCTGTTTGCCGGAATGCGCATTCACCGGGTATCTGTATGAGCCACACGATCTCGAACAGTATGCCAGGCCGATACCCGGTGAGACGACGTCGATAGTTGCGGCGCTGGCGAGGGCGTATCGCTGCGCCATCTGCTTTGGGATGCTGGAGCGCGCGGCGGAAGGGTGGTATAGTTCCGCCGTCCTGGTGGAACCATCCGGTCGTCTGGCGCTTGTTCAGCGCAAGATGAGCGAACAGCCTCCCCTTGCCGCCGGTGACGACATTCACATCGTGGATACGGCGGCTGGCAGGCTGGCGATCCTGATATGCGGCGATCTGTTCGATGAGCGTGCCCGGACGATGCTCGGCGCCCGCGCAGACATTGTGGTTGTTCCGCTGGCGCGCAGTTTCGATGGAACATCCCCCGACACGGAGCGCTGGCTGCGTGAGGAGCGTCAGGCATACGCGGATGCCGTCAGAACCCTGCAGGTGACGGCGTTGATCGTCAATGCACTGGAAGACCCCACGCAGCCCGAAGCATCATTCGGCGGCGCAATGGTTGTCAGCCCGACAGGTGACATCCTGGCCGAGTCGCCGCACGGCACAGAAGATGCGTTGATCTTCGATGTTTAACTGCGCGCCTGCCGCTGCTGCTCAGCCAGTTCCGCCGCCTGACGTTCGAGCCAGGCGCGGATCTTTTCTTCTGCCTGCGGATCCCACTGTCCAGTGCGGATCAGCCAGTCGATGATCGCCCCTTCCACGTAATGTTGACGATCATCGATCAGGTGCGCGGCACGCTCCTCAGCATGTCTCCAGTCACAGATCGGCATTGCCCCCTCCTTTCAATCACGATGCAACGCTGGCGGGCAACGTCTCCACCACTTCGCCGCTCACCGCATGACCATTCACCGGTTGCCAGCGGTCTGCCAGTTTTTTCATCACCTCTGGAAGCGTGGTGTACTCCATTTCTTCCATCGGCAGACGATGCGGCTCGAACGGTCCATGACGGCGCAGATGATCGGCGATGACGTTGCACAAATGACGCGCCTCATCAAAACTGGGATCATCGAACATATCCCGCGGTCCGATCAACTGTCCCTCGGCGATCTGGAACCCTAACGCAATGACCCGCGGCGGTCCGTCAAAGCGCCCCGGATGGGCGTCTCCCACACGACACGGCATCAGCGGACCGTAGTGCGATCCGCGCATCCACCCCTCGACGATGTGCGGCATGGTGAATGGCTCCAGCACCTCGCCGACCGCCGGGAACTCGCCCTGCGCCCGCACGATGCACACCGGGTCGTCCTTCCCGACATAGCGCCCGGCAATCAGCGCCAGTCGTTGCGTTGACGAAACCGCACCAATCGCGCCGGTGCTCTTCGCCGTCACACGTTCGACGACGTAGCGCCCCGGTGCGCCAATGAAGACCAGCAGGTCGTACATCTCTTCCGGCGTGCTGAGGGTGATCGTCGTGCCCTTCCTGACATCCAGCACGCGGAAGCGAAACCCGTCGTGCATCGCCGGTGAAATCACCAGACCCGCCGTGTTGAACGGATCGGCGAACATGCGGAAAAGCGGCAGGTTCCACGCCCCTGCGCTGGTTTTGTCGGCGAAGAAGACAATGATCGGCTCCGATGGACGCTCGACAATCGTCATTTCGGCGATCCCCGGACCCATCCCGCGCACGTTGCCGGAAAATGCATCCTTCAGCAGGTCCTGTCCGGCGCCGTACAGTTTCAGTTCCTTCGCCACACGGGTGCAGATATCGAATACATCCCAGGCAAGCCGATGGACCTCATGGTTGTCGATCCCCAGACGATGGGTCATCAGCAACCCCAGGTCATCACCGCACGCAGTGACGTGGAAATCGATCAACATACCGCGACGACGCGCGATCTCCAGTTGCCGCCCGGCTTCGTCCTGCAACGCCGGATGGATCGCCGAATGCCCGACAAATCCGCCGACATCAGCCTTGATGCAACTGATCGTCAGTTCCGCTGCCATAGCGATTCCTCCTTCCTCGCTGGCAATCGGCGCGTGGCATCGTGCTGTGCCGTCTGGAGAAAAAAAACACGCGCCGTTGCGCCCGCTGCCGCACACGACACGGACGCCCACGCGTGTTGAGAGGTATTGCACATGTGCGCAGACACCGTCGTCAGCGGCACACCAGACGCGAACGGACTGCTCCGTTCAAGGTATAGTATACCCTATCTGAACCTGATCCGACATAGTGTCGTCGCTTCTTAACCTATGGTTGCGTTTCGACAACACTGAGTGGTATCTGAACAACAGAGAGATAGAAATGCGCATCATGCGCACGTGAGGAGCAGGTCAGGCAACCGGCGCCTGACGCCGCACCAGAATGAGCGCGACAATCGACAATGCCAGCAATGGTATGTGCAACACCCCCATCCACCACACTGCCGGATCGAACCACGACATCATATTGACGAGACCGTAGGGCAGTGCGTTGAATGCGGTGATGCGATAGGCAAGCGGCGGAACGTTCGGTAACGCAACGATCAGCAAAAACAGAAAGACCGGCGTCGTCAGGCAGTACGAGAGACCATATGCCGGTGAGGTGAGCAACAGGATCGGATTGAAGTCGGGGTACACGACACCGTCGATGACCGCAGCTGGCGACCAGAATGCCAGCAGCGCAAGCGGCAGCAACAGATAGTGGCGCCAATCCAGGTTGTTGAACGAAATGTTGAGACGGTTCTGAAAGGACACCGCCAGCCACATCACTCCCAGCAGTGCGCACGCAACCAGGTTGCCCGTGTGCACGACATAGCCGTAGGACTCGGTAACACCCTGCGACTGAACCCACCCGATCACCAGGTAATTCACCCCCATATACGCTGCCAGGGCGCGACCGGCAGAGGCAGGACGCAGCGCAATCAGCACGATCAACCCGATGGTGGCAAGGTGAAACAACGGCGCCAGCAGGGTGTACGGCGCCGGATTGTTGGTGACGAACAGGAGTTCCCTGATGACATTCGAGGTTTCCTGCGGCGCATACGGTTTTTCGGTGGAGAGCGGCAGGAAGAAGATAATCAGCAACAGCAGATATGTCAGCGGATACACCCACCGATGGGTCTGCGGTTTCGCGGCTGTGCGATTGACGAGCATTGGAGAAACCTTTCCTGACAATTGCCCGTGTTGTTACAGGAATAACGCACGATGTCATCATCAGCGTAGCATAGTGGCAGGGATGCATGGATTGAGGTATGGTTGGCGTGAATGGCGATTCGTCAACCAGGCGGCTTGAATCGAAGAGCACCACATAACCGTAACGTTCAACGTTCAACGTTCAACGTTCAACGTTCAACGCTCAACGTTCAACGTTCAACGTTCAACGTTCAACGTTCAACGTTCAACGTTCAACGTTCAACCCGCAACCCGGCTCGCCTCTTACCCCCGCATAAACAAACCGCCACCCCGCCAGCCTCCAAAAACAGGTATACTGAACATAACACCGGTTCAACGTCGAACAGGATCGTTCGTGAAAGGAGGCGACAATGAAGCCGCCTGCGAGCCATCCGTATCGTCACCCCGACGATCTTGAGGGGGTGATAGACCTGATCCTCACGTGCCGCGCCGAAGCGCCCACCGATCCCTGGCCCCCCGTTCACGACATCCGCGCGCGGCTCAGTGCACAACCCGGCATCTCGAACGATGCACGGGTGTGGGTCGATGATCGTGAACGTCCTGTCGCTTTCGCAATGATCTGGGAGGGTAACATCTTCCTGTACCACGCTTTGCCACAGGCTGGCGACGAAACGCTTGAGATGCATGCGCTCACCTGGGCGACTGAACGGGCGCGCACTCTTGCGGAACAGTGCGGCGAGCGCACCGTCCTCTGCGTTCCTGTGCGTGATGACGACCATCACCGCATGGCATTGCTGGCGCGCGCCGGTCTGCGTCTCGAGGAGTGGCATATGATCCGTATGCGCCGCTGGCTCCATCAACCGATTGCCGATCCTTCCATTCCTCCCGGTTTCACGCTGCGCACCGTCGCCGGTGAGTCCGAAGCGCCTGCGCTGGTCGATCTTCATCACGCCGCATTCGCAACTGCATCCGAAACGGTGGCAGAACGGGTGGCGTGGATGCGCAGCCCGGCATACGATCCGCGGCTCGATCTGGCGGCTGTTGCGCCGGACGGTGCGCTGGCGGCATTCTGTCGCTGTTCGGTCTGCGCGGAGGAAAATACGCGACCTGGATTCAGTGCTGCCTGGATTGACCTGATCGGCGTGCATCCCGCGTACCGACGACGGGGCGCAGGGCGCGCGCTGCTGCTGCTGGCGTTACGAACCATGCGCGCGATCGGGATCGCGCAGGCGCTGCTCAGCGTTGGGAGCTGGAATACCCCGGCGCAGCGCCTGTTTGAGTCGTGCGGATTCGCCGTCGCCTGCCGCATCGTCTGGCATGTGTACGATGCAGAGATGGAGATGGCGGTATAATGGCGCAACCATGCGCAGGTTGCTGACGCGCCAGGAGGATGGAATGATTCCCAACGAGATTGTCAGCGTTGATCGGCTGCCCCCCGCCGACATCACCCTGCCGGTTCAGGGGCGCATTGTGCGCCCTGAGCGGGCGCTGATCGAGCAGTTGCGTGATGTGAGCAGCGCGGCGGCATGCGCAACGCTCTATGCCATGGGGATCCGCTCCGCGTTCATCCATGGTCCACTGCCGCGCACTCCCGGTCGCAGGGTCGTCGGTCCGGCGGTGACACTCCAGTTCATGCCGCAGCGCGAGGATATTCCTTCGGGCATGGGCGCGGAACACGCCGAGAAGAGCAGTGCGCTATGGCAGGTGTTTGAGACGATTGAGCCGGGTGATGTGCTGGTTGTGCAGGCGTTCGGCGATCTGTCCACCGGTTGCGTGGGTGAGATGTTGACGACGTACTTCAAAGGGCGCGGCGGTGCAGGCATGGTTGTCGACGGGTGCGTGCGCGATTGGGCGCGCATTCGGGAACTCGATGTGCCGTTGTGGTCGGTCGGGTTCACACCGAACTACACCACTCAGGGCGGTCTGATGCCGTGGGGCTTCAATGTACCGGTGGCATGCGGACGGGCGCTGACGCTGCCGGGTGACATTATTATTGCCGACGACGATGGGGCAGTGGTTGTGCCGCAACAACTGGCGAGCGAAGTGGTGCGGGTAGCGCGTCATCACGCGGAGTGGGAAGATTTCAGTCGCATGAAACTGGCGCAGGGCGGCTCACCCCAAGTCTACTATCCGCTGAGCGACGAAGGTCGCCGCGAGTATGAAGCGTGGCGTCAGGAAAGGTTGACGGGTGAAGGTTGAACGTTCAACCTGCAACGTTGAACGTTGTGCGGGAAAGATTCCTACTCCTCACCTCCAACCCAACGCATATCATTGAACGCTGCGCCCACGATGCGCCCGTGTTCGTCGATACGCGCCGATCTGCCGCTGACCTTCCAATCGCTGCTGAAGTTGCCCAACCCGCCGATCATCTGTGGCGATCCGGCTGGATCGACGGTTGCGTAGACCATAAAACGGGCGTGGGCGTCGATGGGCTGCAATGCGTGCAGCGCCCATGGCGGGCATACGTCCAGCGGATAGGTCACATCAACATAGCGCTGGATAATCCACGGTTCCCCCTGCGCCAGCCGTTCTTTCACAAATGCCAGCGTTTTTTGGGCTGCGCTGCGCGAACCGTTGAGACGCAGCACGCCACGTCCCTGGCTGTAGTATGCCCCGATGCCCGCACCGCACTTCAACACCAGCATGCGCCGCGCGGCGGTCGACAGATGGGCAAGGTCGTCCAGGGTGCGGATCGAACATAACTGACGCGCGATCCCTTCAGGTGCGCCATCGGCGAGCGGAGAGAGATCGATTGTTCGGGGATGCACCAGGACGACTGCACCAAACAATGCGCGTAGCCGTGCATCGAACAGGTGCGCATAGGCAGGCATAAATGGCAGCGCCATTCCCCACTTCTGACGGTACACATAGTTGATCGGCGTTTCGATCCAGAGCCTGCCATCAGCGGCGGCGCGCGCCAGGCGCACAATCATCGGCGGCGCGATCGCCGGTAACAATTCCTGAGCATACAGGAAATCGATCCGCAGCAGTTTCCCGCCGTCGGTCACCATGACATTGCCGCTCCGCTCGACAATCCGCCGCATCCCTTCGCGTCGGTCGAAAACGATATAGCGCATGCCCTGATGGTCGCAAACGCGTCGCAGGTAGTGCTCACCGCGTAGCCAGACCGAACGAACAGCATTGACAGCAACCGGTTCACCATTGCCGCAGCGCAGGATCAGCGCGCGTAACCCCTGCACCAGATCGCCAGCACGCACAGCGGTTGCCGATGCGACACCGGCGCAGATGTCATGAATCCCGAAGAAGAGACCGACCCCGCCCGATTTCCACTGCACTTCGGCAATCGCCCGCGTTGCACCGATTGCGATATAGTCCACCCGACAGAAACGTGGTTCGAGACCGGCGGCAAGCGTGATACGCTGCGCCTGAACTTCTTCGGGACGAAGTCCATATTCGCACAGATCGGCAATCCAGCGCGGCTCTTCACCCGCCAGCGACGCGCGGTACAGATCGTTCCAGGTGCGGTAGAAGCGCCAGATCAGCGCAAGATCAGCGGTTATTGCCGCAGTTTCAGCGCCGTCGAGCACGCACGACGAAGGTGTAATCAACGACGGATATGCCTCCCCCGTTCCGTAGATCAAACCATGGGCGGTGAAGGCTTCGAACAGGTCACCCGCAACGCTATCGGGATGCCGGAGAAGTTCCACGATCCTGCTACAATCGATATGCGCGCAACCACAGTTCCAGCGTGAGCAGCAACCAGATGAATTGACCGTGACGCCGCCAGATCAGACCCCTGCCCTGCATCCAGACACGCACCGTCTGTTCACGAAAGAGACCCCGCGCCTGCGCCTGTGATCCCAGCAACAGGTCGTTCGCCATCTCGCGCAACGGACCGTGCAGCCAGTACTGCACCGGCATCAACATACCGCTCTTGGGACGGTTCAGAATGGTCTCCGGAAGAAGATCGCGCACTGCGAGCTTCAGGATCCATTTTTCCTGCAAACCGTGGAGTTTCAAAGCAGGCGGTGTCGCAAATGCAGCATCGATCAGGTGCGGGTCAAACAGCGGCGAACGCCCTTCGACACCACTGGCTGCGGTCAGGCGCTCGACTTTCGGCAGAATGTGGTGCGCGCCTTTCGTGCGCAGGTTGGTGTACAGCAGACGGTTCAGGAACGAGGTCATGCGCGGCGACTCGAGGTACGGTTGCACGTGGCGCTCCAGCGATGGCGCATCACGCAACGCTTCCAGCACATCGGGGGTGAGCAACCGATCCAGTTCGCCGTAGCACTTCTGATACGAGCGCAAATAGGCGCGTGCCCGCGCCGCCGGGTCTGGATCATCGCGGTGGAACTCGAACATCAGCATCGGCAGGTTCTTGGGACCGCCAAACACCGGATCGCCGCCTTCGCCGTTCAGGATCACCGCCAGACCATCACGCGCTGCGGCGCGCGCCAGGAGCAGGTTGGGCGTGGTGAGCGGGTCGCCGACCGGACAGTCGAGCAGGGCAACGGTTTCCGCCAGATGGTCGGCGACAGTCTTTCCATCGAATGTGAGCACAGTATGCGTTGTACGGCAGTGTGCAGCGACCAGACCGGAGTACGCCAGTTCGTTGGGGTATTCATCGCCAAAATTGATCGCATACGTGCGTACCGGTCGGTCGTGCAACCGTGCTGCCAGCGCAGTGACCAGGCTGCTGTCGATGCCGCCAGAGAGGAAGACCCCCACGTCCTGGTTGACCGGCAGGCGTGCAGCAACCGCCTGTTCGAGCAGATTGCGCAACCGCTGTGCATATACTTCTGGCGGGTCAGCTTCGCACCATTCATATTCGCGCGGCTCCCAGAAGACGTCCTCACGGCGCGCACCATCGGCGCACAGGCGGAGACAACGCCCTGGACGCATCTCGTACACGCCATCGATCAGCGTTTCGTCACCCGGCAGATAGGCAAACGTCAGGAACGAACGGACGGCATTCAGGTTCAGGCGCGCATGCTGACCGATCAGGGAACGCAACGCGCCCAGTGACGCAGAAGCGACCCATCGTTCCTCGAAGCGGGTATAGAACAGCGTGCGCGCTCCAGCGTGATCGCGCACCAGGATCAGGTCTTCGCCGTCGAGGATGGCGAGCGCAAACATACCATTGGCAAGCGCAAAGCCACGCGAACCATACTGTGTGTACAGGCGCAACAGGATCATCCCATCGGCGCAATCGTCCGGCAATGAGACGCCATCGCGCCGCAGCGCATCGATCAGAGAGGCACGGTTGAACAACCGCACCGAGCCAGCCGCAACCAGACCATCGAGCCGGTACGTTTCCGACCGACGTCCGTCGGGCTCGATCCAGGAGGCAAGACGACCGCTAACCGATTCTGTGATTGTCGTCTCAATCATCCGAAGTCTCCGACATCAAGATCGCCAATATCGTCACTGTCAAATTCCGATCCCTGTTCAACAGGTTCATACTGTATTGCACTATCGTCGCTATAACTGCTATCCCAATCAGTATCGACACCGCCGCCGCCGATGCCGCCATCGCTCCCATAACCGGTCTGCTGTTGTTGCAGCGCTTTCTGGCGCAACATTTCTTCTTCCTCAGGCGACAGAAACTCCGGCGGCGGCACGAGTGCGCCAAGCAGAAACCCGGCGCCCATAGATGCCAGGATCATACCCACTCGACCACTAAACGACGTCTGGTTCACCGTCAACACCCTTCCACCATGCCAGAGTGTGCGCCCATACCCCTGTTCACGGGCATAGATGACCTGTCCATTATTGAATGTGCGCTTGATGATACCGTCACCGAGCAACTCGTCTATCCCTGCATACCCCTGACTATCCTGCCACTCGACCCGTCCGTCCGGCAGACGACGACGCCATTCGTAGCGACCATCGCTGAAGGAACGGCGCAAACTGCCATCGGCGAGCACTTCGTCCTGATACGTCAACACATGGGGATTCGATTTCACAACCACCTCCAGGTTACGCAGTCCAACTCATATAGCCAGATGCACGCCACCGATGGAACCCAGACCACCAGGAGTCGCGGCGCGGCGTCGGGCGAGTGGCACGTCGCAGCGCGCGCAGCAACACAACCGGGGAGAGGGCGGCGAGTTCCGCCTGATACCCGGCACGCAACCAGAGACGTTCGATCAGGTTCAGCGACGCGGGCAGTTCGCCGGTGTCCGCAGCGTGACGCAAAGCGAACAGATGGCGCCGCAACGCGTGCATGGGACGCAGTCCCAATGCCGTTACCCGGAAGCCGCGCGGTACATCGAGCAGTTCGGCAGCGTGAGTGATCCACCGCAGACCTGCCAGGCTCGCGTCGTGCACCAGTAGCACCCGTGGTGAGGATGCGCGTATGAGCATTGCAACCAGCGCATCGGGCAGGGGCGTCGCTTCTTCCCGCGCGAGAATGGCGCACGCCATCTCCATGTGCAGGAAGTTCGCGCGCAACATTTGCGCAATCGAGGCATCCTGACAGACGAGCGCATATGCCAGCCCATAGTCGTAGAGGTCAGGTTCACGTCCATCGATTGCACGCCAGGGCGCCGGATCATCGGGAAGCAAACCCGGCGGATCGCCGTAGCGGATGCGGTATGTCGTCAACACTTCATCGAACAACGCATCGGTCACCGGCGGCGTGAGCGTAAATGGCAATCGGCGCACAAGGGACGGAACGGCGATCCGGGCGCCCGCGCCCATGATGCCGGACCAGAGCGGGCGTGAAGGGCGCCACGCTGCAAGCACCGAAGCGCTGCCCACTGCTGCCACGCTCGACCACGAAGCAACCACCTGTGCGAACGGCAGCAACGTGCGACAGAACTCATAGTAGAGTTGCTGGCGCGTGTAGCGCACCCCGCTGATGCCGATCTGCGTCACACTCTGATCGAGTGCGGCAATGAGGCTTGCCATTGATGACGTCCGTTTCAGAAATAATCCGTTCATGCACTGCTCCGCCGCTACGAGGGCCAGGTCATAAAACCGACGGCGCGCGCCTGCGCCTGCGCCTGCGCTTCAGGATCGACAATGCGCGCGGGCGCCAGGCGTTCCACTGCCTGCGTCACAATCGTCACCAGGCGCGCGGGCGGGATAAACAGAGCCGACGTCACATACCCCCTGCGCAACCATTCGCGCTCTTCCGGCGTCAGCGCCAGACCGCCCGGCATCTGCGCCCGGCGTTCGAGTAGATCGAGCAGTTCGCGCGGCGTTGCCTCACGCTTCCACGGCAGGCGCAACTGCTGCACGTGGCGGGGACGCAGCCCCAGATCGACGATCCGGTGGTTCGGCGCGAGACCCCATCGGGCGGGCAGCAGCGCTGGCAGCAAACATCCGGACACGCTGGCGTCGTGCACCAGCAGCAGCGGCAATTGCGGACGGCTGCGCAGCAAGGCGATGATTGCCTCATCAGCGCTGGCGGGTTGATTGGGGTTGATCAACGCCAGACCGAGGCGCTGCGGCAACCCATTCGCCCGCAGGCAGTCGAGCACATCGGCGACCGGCGACGTCAGCACGGCGCGCACCTCAGATGGCGGCAGTTGAAACCGGCGCAGCGCCGTCGCCTCCTGAGCGGTCACCCTGCCGGGCAACACGCCGTGGATGCGTTCCCAGGGAGCAATATACCGCTCCTCGAAACGCTCAAGTATCGGCAAAAACCCATACAGGGGAGGCTTTGAAAACTCAAGATACTGCCTGGCTGCCGAGATTCCGAGAATAATCATAACCAGAAATGCAATGCAGGAGAAGATACGAACAGGTTCAATGAAAAGGCTTACAAAGAGGCTTACCAGAACCATGATGGCAACAATGCCGATCACAAGCATTCTGTCCCTTAAGTCGAACTGCGGTTTTCTCCTTATTCTGTTCCGAACCGCAGCGTGCCCGAGTTGCGCCGCCGTATACCAGCACTTTCCCTGATCGCTCAGACGTTCGGCAAGCCCGCGCAGGCGCAGGTCGCTCATTCCCAGCACATCGCCGCGCGGTTCCAGCGCGAATGGACGGCGGCACTTTGCGCACTTCCCATCGCGCCGATCACGGTATTTCAAATCAGCAAGGCAATGCGGACATTTCATTCATGCGCCTCCCTCCAGTACGCCAGCAAGCCGACGCAGGAACCCTGCCAGACGCTCACGCAACGACACATCTGCATGCACACGTTCAGATGCCATCTCTGCTTCCAGTTTCCGCAGCGCGGCAACCAGGCGCTCCGCCGCCTCATCGCCGCGACGGGCGCGCTCTTCCGCCATTGCCGCTGTAATCGCATAGTCCTCGTGATCGATGCCCATGCCGGTGTTGGCAATCACCAATGGTAACGGCGCATTGGCGCGATTGTTGAACGAATGGGGCATCATTGCCGGAATATGGAGCAGTGAGCCGGGAATCAATCGCACGTGAGCGACTGCCTCCTGGTCGTGGTCGTACAACCCGCACGACGCATACCCCATGCTCAGCACGAAGTGCTCCGCGCCGTGTGCATGGGGGGTAAAGGCGCTGTGCGGGTGAACAAATCCGAGTTTGAAGGTGGCATTCGCCGGATTGTCGTCCGAGGTAGAGGCGGAACCGATCAGGTAGCGCGTATACTGCCCGGTATCGATAAAACGCAGCATGTCGACGCAATCCTCGGCGCGTCGGGTCGGATCCAGGCGACGGATCGAGTTCCTGCTCACTGTATAGACGATCCCGTCTGGACTGAAGACATAGACAGTCGCACCGCGTGGAAGAGTGGTTGCGAGGCGCTCGAGATATCTGGCAAAATGCATAGGCGCTATTGCAGTGCTATCAAGCACGATTAATGCTACCATGTCGCACTGTGTTTGTCATCAAGAAATTGTTAAGTGTTTGTCGGTTTTGACAGTAAGCAGGACATGCCGTACAGTACTTCTGTACAACATTGAGTTCGGGAGACTGATATGCCCGTCCAGACGACCTACACGCAGGCGTGCGCCCGACTGGCAGCGCTGCTCGATGACGTGGTCAATAATCGTGATATTGTTATCATTCAGCGTCGCAGCGGTGAAGATGTTGCCTTGATAGCTGCCGACGAATTGCAGAGCCTGCTTGAAACAGTGCATCTTCTCCGCTCGTCAGCCAATGCGGAGCGTCTGCTGGCGGCGCTCACACGGGCGCGGCAACGCAATGGAACGCCACAGTCCATTGATGACCTGCGTCGTGAGGTAGGGCTTGTCGAAAACGAGTAAGAACGATCGGGCGCAGAGCATGCTGCGTGATGCTGTGTTCCAGCCAGAGTTTCGCGATGATCTGAGCTGCTGGGTTGAGAAGGACAGGCGAACCGCATTGCGCATCATGACCTTGATCGAAGCCATTATGCGCGATCCTTTCACCGGTACAGGCAAACCAGAACCGATCAGGTATCTGGGTGCGGATGTCTGGTCGCGGCGGATCACTCAAGAGCACCGTCTGGTGTATGTCGTCAGTGACGACCGGATCGATTTCCTTCAAGCGCGCTATCACTCCACCGATTGACTCTCCTCTTGCGGACGTGCTATACTCCTGATACGTATTCGCCGGTTGGAACCCCTCGAAACACATGCGTACACCACGTGACATGCCTGATGACCGTCTTCCCCGCGCGATGCGCATGATGGGGATAATGTCGCCTGCGGTCTGCATGTCGCCGGGGTAACAGCACGACAATACGCGACATCCGGGCCGTGGGTAGCATAAGCGCCCACGGCTTTTGTATTGAGAGTTGCATAATCGCCCGGTTTCGCCTATCCTTGCATTAAGCATAGAAAGTCAGAGGTTCTCTATGCCCGACAACATTCTGGTCGCAGTTGCCTGGCCCTACGCTAACGGTCCGTTCCATGTCGGTCATATTGCGGGCGCGTATCTGCCCGCCGATGTTTTCGCGCGCTACCAGCGCTTGCGCGGCAACCGGGTGCTGATGGTCTCCGGTTCTGACTGCCACGGGACGCCAATCACCATCGCCGCCGAGCGTGAGGGTATTACGCCGCAGGATGTCATCCGACGGTATCACCCGACGTTCCTTAAAACCTTCCAGACGCTCGGTATTTCGTTCGACCTGTTCACGCAGACGTATACCGACAATCACTACCGGGTGACGACCGATATCTTCCTGCGCTTGCTGGAAAACGGCTATCTCTACAAGGAAACAATGGTCGGCTCGTACTCTGAGACGCTGGGACGCTTCCTGCCGGATCGCTTCGTTGAAGGAACATGCCCGAACTGCGGGTATCCGCGCGCGCGCGGCGATCAGTGCGACGGTTGCGGGCATCTGCACGATCCGCAAGACCTGATTGCGCCGCGTTCGGTGCTCGATGGTGCACCGGTTACCTTCCGCGAGACCGAGCATTTCTTCCTCGACCTGGCGAAACTTGAACCGCAGTTACGCGCCTGGCTCGACAGCGTTGACCGGAGCTACTGGCGCCCGAATACGCTCCTGTTTACCCAGAACTGGCTCCGCGAGGGGTTGCGCGGGCGCGCCATCACCCGCGACCTGGAGTGGGGCGTACCGGTGCCGGTTGATGACCCGACGTTCAAGGACAAACGCATTTACGTCTGGTTCGATGCGGTCATCGGCTATTACTCGGCGTCAATCGAATGGGCGCAGCGCAGCGGCGCGCCGGATGCATGGCAAGAGTGGTGGGTGTGCCGTCCCGATGGTTCGTCGCCAGCGCGGTCGTACTATTTCATCGGCAAGGACAATATTCCGTTCCACACGATCATCTGGCCCGCGATTCTTATCGGCTATGGCGACCTAGCGCTCCCCTATGATGTGCCCGCCAACGAATTCCTCAATCTCGAAGGCGACAAAATGAGCACCAGCCGGAACTGGGCGCTCTGGGCGCCAGAGATTGAGGAGCGGTATCAATCTGATGCCATTCGTTACTACCTGATCGCCAACGGACCGGAAACGCGCGATAGCAACTGGAGTTGGGCGGATTTCGTGCAGCGCGTCAATAGCGAACTTGTGGCGACGTGGGGGAACCTGGCGAACCGTGTGATCAGCCTGACGCACCGCAATTTTGGCGCGGTGCCGCAACCCGGCGCATTGATCGACGCCGACCGTCAGTTGATCGCTGCGACGCAGCAGGCGTTCGAGCAGGTGACGACGCTGCTCGAAGGGGTCAAATTGCGCGCAGCATTGCAGGAGGCGATGGCGCTGGCGCAGACAGCCAATCAGTATCTCAGCGATCAGGAACCGTGGAAACTCGTCAAGAGCGATCAGGAGCGCGCGGCAACCGTGTTGTTCGTGGCGCTGCGCACGGTCGATACGCTGAAAACGCTCTTCTGTCCGTTTTTGCCGTTCAGCAGTCAGCGCCTGCACGAGTTGCTCGGCTACAGTGGAACCATCGCACCACAGCCATACGTCGAAGAAACCGACGCGCCGGATGGCGCGCCGCGCCTGATCCTGACCGGTGATTACACCACAGAGGCAGGCTTGTGGACTCCCAGTGTACTTGCGCCAGGACAGCCGATTCACGCGCCGGCGCCTCTGTTCCAGAAACTGGATGAATCGATCGTGGCGGACGAACTTGCGCGTCTGCACGCAAAAGTGCGTTCGTGAAAGGAGATGATGGAAGACGAAGATCAATGCGAAGATGCGGTCGTGAGGAGGAGAGCGAGCATCGAGGATTGGGAAGGAGCATCGTCACAGAGGAGAACAGCAGGAATGAATGAGTGGACAATTCGCCTGATCGTCGCGCTCATCTTCGCAGCAATTCTGGCATACCAGGCGCGCGGAGCGGTTGGTCGACCGATGACGCGCCGCGCATATACGTTGGGGGCGACGGCATTTCTCGCATTCGCGGCGCTCAACCTGGCGCTGGCGACCGGCGCCGGGTTTGGCATCATCCAGATCGTACTGGGCATCCTGGCGGTCGGGTTGTTGTTCTATGCAGTGGTATCACTGTTGATGGGCGCGCGCGCTGGCGAAATGCGACGGGGACAGGAATCGGCAGCAAAAATGATCGAGGAGTTCAAGAGACGTAGCGAGCGGCGGGAGGAGGGGTGAAGGTTGAACGTTGCGGGTTGAACGTTGCGCGTTGAACGTTGCAGGTTGAACGTTGCGCGTTGAACGTTGCAGGTTGAACGTTGCGCGTTGAACGTTGCAGGTTGAACGTTGCGCGTTGAACGTTGCAGGTTGAACGTTGCGCGTTGAACGTTGAGCGTTGAAGGTTGAAGGTTGAACGTTGAACCCACCGTTCGCTCATTTTTCTGACGAATGGCTTCCTGATGCGATCCGCGACTTGACAAATAACGATCTGGCTGCGAGGACGCCCCCGTTTTATGGCATCAGGAAGCCTTGCATGAAAACAAGCGAACCGAGGGTTGAAGATTGAACGTTGAGCGTTGAAGGTTGCACGTTGAACGTTGAACGTTGAACGTTGAACGTTGCGGGGTGAACGTTGCGCGTTGAACGTTGCAGGGTGAACGTTGCGCGTTAAACGTTGAGCGTTGAAGGTTGAAGGTTGCAGGCGTTGTAGGGGCACGATTCCATGTCATTATTCCAGCCAATCACGACTCATACCGCATACATTCCGGGCGCTAATAATCTGGGCATTGTTCTGACCGACGATGGCGGCGCGATTGCGATTGATACCGGTCTCGACAGAGATACCGGTCGTCTGGTGCGGCGCGCACTCGATGAGGCGCAGCGCCAGCTGCGGGCGATCATCAGCACACACCATCACGCCGACCATATCGGCGGCAATGAGTATCTGGTGCGCAACCTTCCCAATGTCGCCGTCTACGCCGCGCGTCTGGAAGCGCCCCTGATTGAACATCCGCTCCTCGAACCGATCTACCTGTCGCTTGGAGCAACCCCGCCATCTGCCCTGCGCACCAAATGGTTGATGGCAAAGGGCGTGCCGGTTCAGCACATCATCGATGGCGACGCCATCGAGATAGCCGGGACGACGCTGGAAATCGTGGCGCTGCCGGGGCATAGCATCGGACAGATCGGCGTTGCCGTCGATGGCGTCTGTTTCGCCGCCGATGGGTTCTTCGGTCCTGAGGTGATCTCGAAGCACGGAATCCCGTATGCACACGACGTTGCTGCTCAACTTGCATCGCTGGATCGCCTGGCAATGCGAAAAGAACGTTTCTTTCTGCCGGGTCATGGTGCATTGACGCCGCAGAGTGAACTGGACGCGGCGATCCGGATCAATCGGCTTGCCATCGAACGTGCAATGCATGCGGTACGCGACGCACTCTCCGAACCCGGCGACACATTAACCGTCGCGCGTCGGGTGCAACGCACATTGGGACTGACCATCACAGGGTTGCCGCAGTATGCCATTTTTGTCGCAGCAGTTGCTGCCCACCTCAGCCACCTCGAATCGACAGGTGCGGCAACGCTGATAATGACCGATGAAGGCGCCGTATGGCGTGGTGGGTCATGAACGACGATGATATGACCGGCGTCAGGGCAGGACAGCGCGCGGCGGTTGGTGTGTCGCTCCACGCTGGCTGGTTGCTGCGCATCGTGTGCGCCGTTGCTGGATTACTGGTCTTCATCCTTGCGCTCAATCTGCTCAAAGAAGGCGCACGTGACTATGGACGCGCCATGGTTGCGTCATTCAACGTCACCAGCCCGGTCAGCGCCCTTGGCTTCGGCTGGTTGCTGGCGTATATGTTTCTCAGCGGCTCACCGGTTGCAGCGATTGCGATCGCCTTCTTTGCTGCAGGCACACTCGATGCGCTGCAAACGTTTACCATGATCACCGGATCGCGCCTGGGCGCATCCCTGATTGTGCTCGTGGTCGGATTCTTCTACTATTTGCGCGGGCACCGGCGCGCTGCGAGCATTGCTATTGGCGTGCTGGCGCTGCTGACCACGGCAGCGATCTACCTGCCAGCGATGGCGCTCGGCTATTGGGCATTGACGTCGGGCTTCGTGCAGACGATCCAGGCGGACGCGGACACGCCATTGATGTCGGTGCTCGATTGGATGTACGAGCCGATCATGAACGCAATCAATGCGCTCGGCTTGCCTGGATGGGCAAAGTTCGGCGCTGGTGTTGTGGCGCTGCTCACAGCATTCGCCCTCCTGGATCGTGCGCTGCCGCAGGTCGAACCGGAGTCGAACGCCTTCAGCCGTATCGGTCGGTTGGTGTATCGCCCTATGGTGATGTTCGCGCTCGGCATGGCGGTCACCTCGGTGACAATGTCGGTTTCGGTTTCGCTCTCGATCCTGGTGCCGCTCTCGGTGCGCGGATTGGTACGGCGCGAAAATACGCTGCCCTACATTATGGGGGCGAATATTACGACATTTATTGATACCCTGGTTGCCGCATTGATCGTCGGCGGCGCGGCTGCCTTCACGATCGTCCTGGTGGAAATGGTGAGTGTGGCGATCCTGTCGCTGATTGTGCTGTTGTTTTTCTATGACGCTTTTCAACGATCAATCCTGCGTCTCCAGGACTCGATCGTGCGCCATCGCAGGACGCTCGCCGCTTTTCTGGTTGTGATGTTTATCATTCCGGTCATTCTTCTTGCCTTCTGAGTATGAACCTGTTGATCTACGCTGGTCCCGGTCCCTGGCGCAACGAAGCGCTCGCCACCGCCGCTCAGTTTGCCGGGCGTGTTGCGACGCTGGTGACCCTGGTGACGGGCGGTGGTATGAGCAATGCCCCCCTGCTCGACGATGCACTTGCACGATTGCGCCTTCCACCTGATGTGGAGGTCAGGCGCCGGGTGGTGGAAGGCACGCCGCAAGAAGCGATCATGACCGTCGTTGACGAAATGACGTATCACCTGGTCATCTTCGGACGTTTTCAGCGTCCGCTGGAACGTCTGCTGCCCCTCCGCCGCAGCGACGCGCTGACGCGCCGTTTACGCTCCGCCGTCCTGCGGGTGCACGGCCCGGCGCGCCCCATCCGGCGCATTCTGCTTGCCAGCGGCGGCGATCAGCATACCTTCGCCACCGCCGGATACACGGCGCAACTGGCAGCGCCCCTCGGCGCTTCTATCACGCTGCTGCATGTCGTCTCCCAGCAACCAATCGTGTTCGAGGCGCTGGCGCCATCGATATCCGACGAAGCAACCTTCCTGGAAAGCCAGACGCCAGAAGCGACGACGCTGCAACAGGTGGCGGCATGGCTGCACGCGCGCGGGATCGCCGTCGCAATCCGGGTGCGCTTCGGTCTGGTGCTGGACGAAATCCTGACAGAACTGGACGAGGGCGATTACGACATCCTTGCGGTCGGAACCCATCATGCCGCCGGGCCCCTCGATCGTGTGCTGCTCGAAGACCTGACCGGCGACCTGCTTGATCGCTGCCCGCGCACCGTGCTGGTCGCCCGACGCATGCCTCGTGATTGAACGTTTGTGTTAGAATACGCGCTATGAAGAGTTTCAGCGAATTCCAGCGGCGATTGCAGGCCGGTCATATCGTCGTAACCGGTGAGATCGCGCCCCCTCGCGGCGCTTCGCGCGCCACGGTCGAACGCCTGGCGCTTGGTCTGCGCGATGCGGTCGATGCCATCAATCTGACGGATAATCAGCGTGGTCTGGGGCGCATGTCGGCGCTTGGCGCTGGTATTATCATCCGCCAACTCGGGCTGGAGCCGATTGTGCAGATGACGTGCCAGCATCGTAACCGGATCGCACTCCAGGCGGATGTGTTGAGTGGCGCAGCATGCGGCATCACCAACTTCCTGGCGATGACCGGCGACCATCCCAAGATCGGCGACCATCCCGATGCCAAGAATGTGCTGGACCTCAATTCATTCCAGTTGCTCAAAATGCTGCGCACGATGCGTGATGAGGGGAAGTTCCAGTCAGGCGTTGCGCTGACCGAGGCGCCGCGCTTTTTCCTCGGCGGGGTCGCCAACCCGAATATCGAGCGCGTTGCCCGGCTCGAACGCAAGATCCAGTTCGGCGCAGAGTTCATCCAGACGCAGATCCTGTTCGACCTTGATCGCTTCCGCCAGTGGATGGCAGACGCGCGCGCCGCCGGGTTGCATCAAAAGGCGTATATTCTCGCCGGCATTATGGTGGTCAAATCGGCGCAATCGGCGCGCTTCCTGCGCGACCATCTGCCGGGTTCGCGCGTGCCCGAATGGGTGATTGAGCGGATGGAACGCGCCGCGCATCCCGAAGAAGAGGGGATCGCGATTGCCGCTGAACTTGCGCAGGAATTGCTCGCCATCGAAGGAGTGCGCGGCGTTCATATCATGTCGGTCGGATGGACGAAGGCTATTCCTCAGGTCGTTGCGCGCGCCGGATTGATCCCACGCCCGCCAGCGCCGCCAGCAGACGATGTTCAGGAATAATGCGCCATGGTTGTGATGAAATTCGGTGCAGTTGCGGTCAGTGACGCCAGCCGGGTTAATGATCTGGTGCGTATCGTCCGCCACGCTATCGACGAAGGCGAAGCGGTCGTGGTTGTATGTACCGCGATTGCGGACCTGACCAACCTGTTGATCGGCGCAGGACGCGCCGCAGCGCGCGGTAACCTTACTGCCGCCGAGCAGGCGCGCCGCGAATTGTGGCAACGCCACCGCACGCTCGCTGAACGCCTGGTAACCGATGACTGGGAACGCGAGACTCTCTACCGGGCATGGGCTGACCTGCTCAAATCGTTCGACCGGATTGTACGCGCGATTGCGACGCTCGGTGAACATTCGCCACGCAGCAGCGACGCCGTGGCTGCTATCGGCGAACGCTTCATCGGGTTATTGCTGGCAGTGGCGCTGCGGCGCGGCGGGGTTGCGGCGCAGTTGATCGATGGCGCCGAGTTAATCGTGACTGATGATCACTTTGGCAATGCACGCCCGCTACCGGAGGAAACCACTGCACGGGCCCGCGCACGCCTGCTGCCGTTGACCCAATCGCGGATCGTTCCAGTGGTGACCGGGTACATCGGCGCGACTCGCCAGAAGATAACCACGACGCTTGGGCGTGGCGGCGGCGATTATTCGGCAACGCTGATCGCCGCTGCGCTCGAAGCCGATGAAGTCGTGATCTGGACAGATGTGCCCGGCATTCTTACTGCCGATCCGAAACTGGTGCCCGAAGCACGCACACTGCCGGAACTGTCGTATATCGAAGCCACTGAGATCGCCACCCTTGGCGCGGAGGTGCTCCACCCACGCTCCCTGACTCCGCTCGCCAATCGCAACATTCCGCTGCACATCCGCAGCCTGGAACAACCCCACATTCCGGGCACGCGAATCGTTGCCGCACCGCACATCTCTTCTGACACAGCACGCACGATCATCTCGGCGCCGTCCATCAGTCTGATCGAGATCAGCATGAGTCCTCTGGCGGCAGCTGAACTTGGATGGGCGCCGGACCTGGCGGCGCGTATCCTGGCAGAATTGACCGGATGCGGCATCGAAGTGCTGACCTTCGCGCAGAGTTTCAGCGAACGAGGGTTGGTGCTGGCAGTGCGTGCCACCGATGCCGAGTATGCCTATGAGCGTATCGAAGCCTGCCTGCAACCAGAGCGGGACAGCAAGGCGCTGCGTGCGATCAGTTTGCGTGCGCCGGTGGCGCTGGTGGCGGTCATCAGTGCGCCGGAGAGTACACGTCTGGCGCCGCGCGCGCTGACAGCGCTGGCGCGGGTGCAGGGCACGGTGCTGGCGATGGTTCACGGCAACACCTCACGGCACCTGTCATTCATCGTGCCAGAAGAGGAATTGAGCGCCGTCGTGCGTGCCCTGCACCGTGAATTGATGGCGGGATAAACCGGAGCGATCAGTACCGCTACTTGCCGCCGGAGATCAATTCGTATGCCGCGCGACTCCGGTTCCAGCGCACCCCGACCGCCTGCGTGTACGGTTCGCCGCTACTGTTGACCGGCAGCGCCGCCACAACCGGCGGCTGATTTGTGTCGATCAGCAGCATCACAGCAACCGGGTTGTTCCATGCCTCACGCGACGATGGAAAACCAACCACGACGCGCCCCCCAGGCGCAACACCCGACCGGCTCATCGTTACCAGCGCCTGCGGTCGTCCGGCAGCGTCCGTCTGCACAATCACCGCTTCGCTGACGCTGCCGATATATGCGAGAAATATAGCAGTTCTCACTAAAGATTGGTCTTGTTGGACAGGGTTGAACACGCCAGCGAAAGCAGACGCCTTGTGCGCCATCTCTCCGTGTGCTCTGCGTCTCCGCATGCATCGGACCGGCTCACGCGGAGGCGCGGAGGCGCGGAGATGGGGAGCGCAGCGGAAGCGGGCGCCTTGTGCGACACAGCAGCCCCGGACAGGGGTCAACGCATCTGAGAACTGCGGGCGCGACTCCGCGCGTGCGGGCTGATGGAGATTGAGAAATACATCTGGTATACGCCCTTGCCGTGGGGCTGAAGCCCCCGGCTATGGAATGCAAAGCCCGCCTGCGCGGGCTATGGCGGATTATGTACTCAAAGACCATAAGCCCTCCCTGAGCGCGTGGAAGCCCCTGCAGGGCTGGCGTGTCCGTCACCCTTCCCTATGCCGGTTTAAGGGCAGACAGAACATTTGAGCAAAGACACGTTTTCTGGCATTGCAGTGCGCAATCTGCTATTCTGTCCACCCCTGCGCACCGCACTGGCAGGGGCGGGTTCCAAACTTGCCCACCATGGCGTTCTGATGCTGCCGGAAGTGTGCATCGCACATATTTTCTGTCCGCCCTTGAACCTATGCCGGGGGGTGCCGGGTTGATCCAGCCCGCAGGGCTTGCCCGACCTCAGCCAGGGCTTATGGAGATTGAGAATTTATTCCGCTATCCCGCGCTAGCCGTGGGGCTGAAGCCCTCGGCTAGCCAGGGCGAAGCCCGCCTGCGCGGGCTGTAGCGGATTATTTACTCAAAGACCATCAGCCCGCAGCGGGCGTCTTCGGTCATAAGTAGAAATTTATACCAGTTCTCAGATACGCTGACCCCTGTCTGGGACTGCTGTGTCACGCCAGACGCCTGCTTTCGGCGGAGCGTAGACCGCTGCCAGGCTCGTCTCATTCGTGATCATCCGTGTCTATCGACGCCGGGCGCGCGCCTGCTCCGGCGACCACCAGCACATACTCGCCCTGGACGCGCGCAGTTGCAAGATAGCCAAGCAGGTGAGACAGCGTACCGCGTTCGACGTGCTCGAACTTCTTGGTCAGATCGTTCGCCAGAGCCGCCGGTCGGTCGCCATACACTGCCAGCGCATCCTGCACGAGCGCCACAATGCGATAGGGGCTTTCGTAGAAGATCAGGGTATGGGGCGAATCGCGATCAACCTCGAGGAAGCGCCGTCGCGGACCGGGTTTGCGTGGCGGAAAGCCGCGGAACGTGAAACTATGCAGCGGCAAGCCGGAAAGAACAAGCGCCATGATCAGCGCCGTCGGTCCCGGAATCATGGTCACATCGATCCCCCCGGCAATCGCACTGCGCACCAGCGTGAAGCCGGGATCGGCGATGCCAGGAGTGCCGGCGTCACTGATGAGCGCAACCGTCTTCCCCTGACGCAGCAACCCGATCAGGCGTTCGCCCGCCTGACGTTCGTTGTGTTCGTGAAAGGAAACCAGCGGTTTATGAATATCGTAGTGCTGAAGCAGGATGCTGCTCTTGCGCGTATCTTCGCACGCAATAACATCTGCCGCGCGCAGCGTTTCCAGCGCGCGCAACGAAATATCGCTCAGGTTGCCGATCGGAGTAGCGACGATGTACAGCATCACCGGTATTGTACCCGACCTTGCCTGACTGTGCCACAATCACCTGATAGTGACAGAAACCGTTCAAACTCTGTGCTACAATGCAACAACATCAGGCATTCTCACAGCGTAACACTTGAAACAGCGCGTGGGAACGGCACAACGCCATCATGGTGAACTATGCCACCGGTCGCAGCACCGCAGGAACAGGGGCGTCTGGCAGACCATGACGCACACATCAGACGCACAGTTTTGTGTCAATCGGTCGAGTCGGCGCCGTGGCCCACACTCCTGATCGATTCTACTGACGCTATCGTGGCAGTGAGTCCGTCCACGCAGCACATCACGGGCGTGACCGGCGGCGCTCCTGCATATTCCATTCTACCCGACAGCGCCGACGAGCAAACTCGAACCCGCTTCGAGCAGACGCTTGAGTTCGCGCGCGCCAATCATCCCGGCGATCCCTTCGTGTTCCGGCGATCCGATTGCTCAGATATCGAAATCGAAGCGCTTCCAGTATCGATCAACGGCACGGGATGGCTCTCGGTCAACCTGTACCAGGTATCGCGCGCAGCAGTGCTGCAACGGTTGATCGCCTCGCTGCGTCAGCGCCTGCACCACCTGCACAGCGTGGCATCACTCCGCGACGTATGCACCCAGGTGAGCGCGTTGCTTCTCCCGGCAGGGATGGGGATCACGGTCTTTGAACACAGGCAGCCTGACGCATTGCCTGTCCCGCTCTATGCCACGCCTCCGCTCGATAAGGTCGCCTTTGATCAGGCAACGCTCGCGCTGATCGTCCAGCGACGTCTTCCTCTGTTTCTGTCTGATATTGCGCCCGAAACGCTCAACGACATCGCCCGCGCAACAGGTGTGCGCGGGCACATTGTTCTCCTGCTGCCGGAAACCGGCGACCGTCAGCACATTCTGCACCTGTGGGGAAGCAGCGTCGCGGCGGAAGAACAGGAACAACTGGAAACGATCGCCCTGCACCTGGCATCGCTCCTGGCGCATATCATCGAGCGTGAACAGGCTGCACACCGTCGGCGACGTCTCGATGCGCTCTCCGACGCCGCCCGGACGATCGTATCTCTCAGGTCGGTGGACGATGTCCTGTACGAAATCTGTCGTCAGGCGACTATGCTGCTCGACGTCGAGCAGGCTGGCATTTTTCTGCCGACCGACGACCCCGCCATGCTGGTATGCGCTATGACCGCTGGCGCTGCGGAACATCTCAAGGGCGAACCGATTCCGCTGGTTGGCAGCCTGGTGGGGCGGACCTTCCGTGAAGGCATCCCCCTGGCATTTACCAACGTCGAAGCCGAGCCGGACGTGTACCGTCCGTTCTGGGAAGCCCATCGGTTGTGCGCGGCGTTGTTTCAGCCATTGCACCATCGAGGGAGCGTCATCGGCGTGCTCAGCGTCGCGCGGCGCCTGCCTACATCCTTCGATGATGACGACCGGATGATCATTCACCGCTTTGCCGAACTCGCCACTGCCGCAGTCGCTAATGCGCAACTGCATCAGGCGCTGGCGCACTCGGAACAACATTACCGTCTGTTGTTCGAGCAGGCGGACGAACTGGTGCTGAGCCTCACACCCGATGGATACATTCGACGCTGTAATCGTTCTGCTCACGCAGTTCTCGGCGCAACCCCCGGAATGTCGTTGTTCGACCTGATCGATCCCGCTGAACAGCACGACATCCAGCAACGTCTGAACGAGGTGCGTCTGCATCAGCGCCTGCCCGCACCCTGGATATTCACAGCGCGCAGCCAGCAGGGGAAGGCGATTGTGCTGGAAACGACGGCGCAGGTGATCCAGATCGATGCACATATGATTGAGATCGACCTGATCTGCCGTGATATTACCGCGCGCCGCGCCGCCGAGCACGAATTACAACGGTTGAATCTGGAACTGACGACATTGCTTCGTATCAATCAGGAGTTGACGCGCCTGATCACCCTTGACGACGTGCTGGCTTCCGCACTGAACATCATTACCGGCGCAATGCGCCTGCGGAGTGCGGCGATTGTGCTGTACAATCCTGAAGGAGAACTGCACATACGCGCTATATCTGGTGCATCATCCCAGACGGCGCAATGCATTGATCGCCTGCTGGTTCATCTGTTCCCTGAAGAGCGGGAAGCCCTGGCAGGCAGCACGTCCCCTACCGTGATCGATATTGCAGCATTGCACGTGCAGACCCCTGACTTGCCCGCTCTGCAGCGTCTGCCGCCAGAGGTGGCATTCCTTGCGATTGTGCCGTTGCAGATCGAAGGAACAGTCATCGGGTTGCTCGAACTGCTCAGCGAGACAAAGCCATTCCAGGCGCATGACGTGCAACTGGCGGAGGCGATAGCGTTACAACTGGCACAGGCGATCCGGAATGCGCAGACCACCCAGGAGATGCGCGAAACGTCGCTGATGAATGCGCGCCTCTACCGCGAGGCGGAAGCGATGCGCGCCTACCTCGACGCAATCATTCAGAATGCGCCCGATGTGCTGATCGTGTGCCGACCCGACATGTCGATGCAACCGCTCAATCAGGAGCCGTTGACTCTGATCGGGTATCAGCGTCACGAACTTGCCGGTCAACCGCTGTTGCGCATTGTGCCGACCGATCAGCGGGCGACGCTGACGCGCGCATGGCTGGAGGTGCGACAGGGCGAATCGCAACGGTTCGAGATGAACCTGCTGCGCGCCGATGCCAGTTATTTCACCGCGCTGGTGTCGCTGGATCTGATCCCCGATTATGACGAAGTGCTGGTGGTCATCAAGGATGTGACCGAACTGCGCCGGCTGGAAGAACAGGTGCGTCAGCACGAAAAACTGGCGGCGCTCGGACGCCTGGTTGCTGGCGCAGCCCATGAGTTGAACAATCCACTGGCAGTGATCCTGGGGCTCTCGCAGTTGCAAATGGACGAGGATATTCCGCCGTCGATCCGCGCCGACCTGGAGCAGATCGAGCGGGCTGCGCGCCGCGCCGCAGCGATTGTTCATCAACTACGCGCCTTCGGGCAACCGCGTACACTGGAACCTGTTCCCATCGATCTCTCACTGGTTATCGATGATACGCTGCAACGCCTGGCTTCGCAGATCGCTGCCGGGCAGGTGATCGTGACGGTTGATCTTCCCCCCGATCTCCCAAACGTTCTTGGCGAACTGCATCAGATTGAGCAGGTGGTTTTCAATATTGCGCTGAATGCCATCCAGGCGCTTGCGTCACGTTTGCCCGACGAGCCGCGCCATCTGCGCTTCAGCGCCAGAGCCGAACAGGAAAGTGTTGTGCTTGCAATCGAAGACACCGGTCCCGGCATTGCGCCAGAACATCTGTCGCGCGTGTTCGAGCCATTCTTTACCACCCGCGACGTTGGACAGGGGATGGGGATGGGACTGGCAGTGGTCTACAGCATTGTTCAACAACACCGTGGCGAAGTATGGGTCGAGAGTCGTCAGGGGGTTGGAACGACGTTTTACGTCCGCCTGCCACGCGCCGACGATGACCCCGCAACTGCCAATCCGCCGACCATCGCACTTCCGCGTCATCTGTCGATCCTCCTGGTGGAAGATGACGATCTGGTGCGCACCATGGCGCAGCGCGCTCTGGAACGTCTCGAATGTCGCGTTGACGCGGTGAGTAGAGGTGAAGAAGCATTTGCGCGCGCACTTGCCGCAGATTACGATGTGGTGATGACCGATCTTCAGATGCCTGGCATGGATGGCGTCGAACTGTATGAACGTCTCCGTGCGCTCAGACCGTCGCTGCGCTGGTTGATCCTGACCGGCGACACCATGGGGGAACGCAGCAGCCTGTTTCTCGAACGTACCGGGCTGCCGGTGCTGCACAAACCGTTTACTCAGGATCAACTGATCGAGCGACTCGCCGAGAGCCTGCACCACAATCCTTCTTCCCCGTTATAATGGTGCGCCATATCGTATCTGTTCACACCTGGGGTAACACACGCGCCTGGGAGCGAGGGCGTCGCGTCTCCGAGGGCAAGAGGCCCTCGCTCCCAGGAGAAATGTGAACACTTCCCGCCATATCTCTCCGTCCCGGAGTTCTGGCGGGCGGGAAGGTCGCACCTCCTGGAAGCCCTTCGGGGCAGCGCAATACGTTCGGATAAGAGACACGTATGCTTCCTATCGTTCAACTCGTTCATCGACCCGGCATTCTCGATCTTGGTTGGGGGCACCCCGACCCCGCGGCATTACCGGTGGCAGCGCTCCGGCGCGCGACGGATGCGACGCTGACGCGCTACGGCGCCGATGCGCTGGCGTATGGCGCAGAGCGTGGACCTGGACCGCTGATTGAATGGATCTGCGCGCGCCTGGCGCACATCGATGCACGCCATCCCGACCCCACAGAGGTGCTGATTACATCGGGCGCATCGCAGGCGCTCGATCTCCTCTGTACGCTCATCGCTGCACCCGGCGATACGGTGCTGGTCGAATCGCCGACGTACCACCTGGCGGTGCGCATTCTGCGCGACCATCCATTACACCTGGTCGCCGTTCCATCCGATGCCGACGGTATCGATGTGGAAGCGCTGACGATCATCCTGAGGCAACTGGCGAAGCGCGGCAGACAGGCGCGTATGCTCTATTTCGTTCCCACCTATCACAACCCAACCGGCGTTTGCCTGAGCCTGGAACGCCGTAGGGCGCTGGCAATGATTGCCGCCGAGCATGGGTTCGTTCTGGTCGAGGACGATGTGTACCGCGAACTGAGTTACGATGCGCCTGCGCCGCCGTCGGTGTGGAGCATCGCACCACCGGGTGCAGTGGTGCGGATCGCATCGTTCTCGAAATCGCTGGCGCCAGGACTCCGCCTTGGTTACCTGACCGCCGATGCATCGTTGACCAGACGGTTAATCGGCAGCGGCTTACTGGACAGTGGCGGAGGAGTCAATCCATTCACAGCGCTCACCGTCGCCGAAGTGTGCGCTACGGGTGATTTTGAGGCGACAGTAACACAGTTGCGTGCGATGTATCGGGAGCGACGCGATGCACTGGCGCAGAGCCTGCGTATGTATCTGCCACCCGGATGCCGATTCACCGTGCCGGGCGGCGGATTCTTTCAGTGGGTGGAATTGCCGGAAGGGGTCGATGCGGCAACCCTGCTGCCACGCGCTGAACAGACAGGCGTCTCCTATCTTCCCGGATCACGCTTCTATCTCGATGCAGCGCGATCCAACACACTGCGTCTCTCATTCAGCCTGTATCCGCCGCACCAACTGACCGAAGCAGCGCGACGATTGGGAGAAGCGCTTGCAGCGATCAGGTGATGGACTTCGTGACCGAGGCGCAGAACCGCCCTGTTGCTACAGCAGACGCTGCGCGCGCCAGCGCCGGAACAGGCGGCGCCGTGTACGCTGGCGATAATAGGGGTCGGTTTCGCGCAGGCGACGGCGATTCATCAGGCTGCTGCCATCGATCAAGCCGACCAGAAACTGCTTGATATCCCCCAGTGATGCCGCTTTATCCGCCAGCACCAACACCCACGCCTCACGCGACGTCGGCGCCGGACCGAGCGGATACATATGACTCTCGATGGCTGCACACACAGCCGCATCTTCGCCTTTCTCCGCCGCCCAGCGCGCCGCTACACGCCCATGCGTCGTCAGAGTGCCAGCGCGTGAATTGATATCGTGGAGCAGCGCAGCGCGCACACAGGTGCGGACATCGGCGCGCAGCAGACGGCTCAGGTGGTACGACATGCGCACTGATCGAGTCAGGTGGTCGTGTTTGGGGATGCTGTGGTGCATATGGTGACGGGTTTCGACAACCTCCGGCAGGGTCAGAAGATCACGGATGTAGTCGAAGGCAGCGTGATGTTCCATGAGACTTCTTCCTGAAGCAGCAGTGTGCGACGGCTCCTCGAATAGACCTGTGGTTGTTCTATCACATCTGCGACGCGAATGGTATTCCCCAGGAGTACTGTTTTGGCGAACATTACGCCATCATTCTATCGAGCAGTTGATCGGCTGCAGCATACGGATCGATCATGCGAGACGCGATCTGTGCGACCAGCGTCTCCCAATCGGAGACCGGAACACGCGCCCGCGCCCGTTCGAGCACTGTCTCTTGCAGGATCAGGCGCAACTCACGTTCGGCGCGTTCCTGCTCGCGCCCGACGAACCGCCCGCTTTCGCGGAGATAGACGAGATGCTGTTCTGCCGCCGCAATAATCGACTCGATGCCTTCACCGCGGGTCGCCACCGCAGTCAACACCGGCGGCGTCCATCCATCGACGGGAAGATCGCTCAAACTGAGCATTGTGCGCAAATGGCGAACCGTCTGATCGGCGCCCTCGCGATCGGCTTTGTTGACCACCAGCAGATCGGCGATTTCGAGAATGCCAGCCTTGATCGCCTGAACATCATCGCCAGCGCCGGGGGTTTCGATGACAATCGTCGTATGGGCGGCAGCGGCGATCTCCACCTCACCCTGCCCGGCGCCAACCGTCTCCACCAGGATGACGTCGAAGCCAGCAGCATCGAGAAGCGCTACCGCATCACCGGTGGCGCGCGCAATACCGCCCAGACGTCCGCGACTCGCCATACTGCGGATGAACGTCCCTGGATCGCCGCTGAGCGCCTGCATGCGGATCCGGTCCCCCAAAATAGCGCCACGGGTGAAGGGCGACGTCGGATCGACCGCAATGATGCCAACCGTGCGACCGGCGCGCCGCCAGTGCGCAGCAAGCGCGGCGACCAGCGTCGATTTGCCGGCGCCGGGGGCGCCGGTCACGCCAATGATATGCGCACGACCGGTATGGGCGAAGAGCGCGCCGAGCAGCGCCCGCGCCTGTGGTCCTCCCGTCTCGACGAGGGTCAACGCCTGCGCAAGCGCCCGTCGGTTCCCGTTGAGCAGAGCCTGTGCCAGATCCACGCGATCAGGTCCTCGTTCTGCACCGTTCCTGAATGAAGCGCACGATCTCGTGCGTCGAGGCGCCGGGTCCGTACACCTCGGCGATACCGTGCTGATCTTTCAGCACCTGCGCATCCTCGTCGGAGATAATGCCGCCAGCCACCACCAGCACGTCGTGCATATCGTGTTCGCGCAGCAACTCCATCACCCGTGGCAGGAGCGTCATATGCGCACCGGAGAGGATCGAGAGACCGATCACATCGACATCTTCCTGAAGCGCCGCTTCGACGATCATCTGCGGCGTTTGTTGAATGCCGGTGTAGATTACCTCCATACCGGCATCGCGCAAAGCACGGGCGATCACCTTCGCCCCACGGTCGTGACCATCGAGACCTGGTTTTGCGATCAGCACGCGGATTGGGCGATCCATACAGCTATCCTGCTATGACTGCTTGCGTTGACGCGATCCCGGTCCCCAGCGCCCGAAGAGACCCGGTCGGTCGTATGCCATATCGATCATCGCATTGAATTCCTGCTCACCGGGGCGCATGTTAGGGCGCTCCGCCAGCCACTGATCACGCACGTCCTGCGCGTGGCGAAACCACTCCAGCAACCCTTCGCCATCACCTGCGGCAACCTGATCGCGCAGTTCCGTCAGGCGACGCGCCATCTCATCGAGCCAGCGCGCCAGCGCTTCTCGATTGGTCAGGCAAATATCACGATGCATCTCGGCGCTGCCCGATGCCAGACGGGTCACATCACGAAAACCGGTCGCCGCCAGTGGCGCCATCTCACGCCATCCGGGACTGCGACTCACCACATCCACCAGCGCCGTCGAAAGCATGAAGGGCAGATGCGAAACACCGGCCACATAAGCGTCGTGTTCGACCGGATCGATATAGTAGAGTTTGGCGCCGATCTGATCCACCATCGCCTCAACCAGGCGCACTGCCGTTTCGCGGGCGTTTTCCTGCGGTGCGAGACAGTAGATAGCATTGCGGAAGAGATCGGGCGAAGCAGCGGCAGGACCGGACTTTTCGCTTCCTGCCATCGGATGCCCGCCGATGAAATCAACGGTTGCGGGCAACAGTTCACGCGCCCAGGCGAGAACCTGCGCCTTGGTGCTCGCCACATCGGTGACCGTTGCTCCGGGGGGGAGCAGCGGCGCAAGATCGGCAAACACCTGACGGATCGTCTGCACCGGCGTTGCGACAATCACCAGATGCGCGTCACGCACTGCGTCTGCCAGCGTACGCGCCTCGCGATCAATAGCCAGACGTCCACGCGCCTCCGCCAGTGTACGCGGATCGAGATCGAAACCGGTGACCGTTATGGCGCCCAGCGGAGACTCGCGCTCAGGAGCGGAACGCAGCGCCATACCGAGTGATGCGCCGATCAAACCAACACCGATGATAGTAATCTGGATCATGGCTCAGGCTCGACAAACGACAGAAACAACAATTCAGCAACACCGATAATCAGCGCGATCAGCGCAACCGCAACCGGAGTAAGCGCCCGCAGACCCGCGAGTATCACCGTCAATGCCGCCAGCAACCCGATCTCATACGCCTGACGACGTGCACGCCGCCGATCATAGCGCCGCGCGCGCTGGTGGAAGATACGTTGCCCTGACGCATACAGCAGCGGCATTGCAATCGACGAAAAGAACCAGAACACAGCCAGCGCCATCACAGCATAGACTGGTGCATCCGGCGGCGAGAGCAACCATTCGACAGGCGGGGGCACAAATGCCAGCGTATAGAGCAATAAACCTGTGCCCAGCAGACCCTCGACACTCAAACCTGTCAGGTGAAACTGACGCTCGATCGGGACAAACGTCAGGAGCGCGGCGGACACAACTACCATATAATATACCATGCGTTCGGGCGCATCGTATGGCTGCTGCCGATCCACCACACCCCAGAGCAGCATCGCCAGCGCGCCTGCCCAGCAGAGACCGGCAAGCGCTGCCAGCAGCAGCACAACTCGCCGTGATCGGGGCGCAGGAGCAACGTCGGTCACCGGTACGTCTGACGAGTCAGAAAAGCGCATCACAGATCAGCCGGTTCTTCGCCACGGGCAGTGTAGTACACGCCAAGGTACGGCATCCTCGGATTGCCGGGAAACGCATTGAGCGCGACATTAACTGTTTGTTCTCCACGATCGCGGAGAAGGGTCAACCGAACGGTATCACCGGGGCGATAGCGCAAGAGTTGTTCGCGCAGGTCGCGCGCATCCTGCACGTAGACCCCCTCGATCGCGACAATCACATCACCGCGCGCAACCCCTGCGCGTGCCGCCGGACCGCTCCGGTCAAGGCGCGTCACCAGCACACCCAGATCGGGCAACACCGGCTGCACCGCAGCAGTCGCACTCAGTTCCAGACGGGCTTCGCGCCGCCCAATGTCGCGCCCGGCAACCCAACCGCCAACGCCAGCAAACACCCCACACCACATGCACAAAAGCGCTGTGGCAACTGTCCATCCTGCAATCCACCAGCGTCGATCCGATGATCTGCTTGAACCTTCGGTCATGCGGCTTCCAAAGACGTTTAGCAGGGAGTTATTAGAGTAACCGTCCCACCTTCAACCTTCACCCCCCAACCTTCAACCGTCCCTCCTTCAACATTCAACGTTCACCTTCGTCTCCCTGGCAACGGTCTCCGCCAGCGCACGAGTCCTCTCACCCGCGGCAGGCGCAGCCGCCGCACAATCGCACGCGGGCGCAGCATCCGTACAGAAGGGAGGCGGAAGCGTCGATACCGACGGACCGGCGGCTCAAGGTGCAACTGTTCAAGCAGAATAGATGCAATCTGCATCGCGCCATCGCGCGGAACGGCATCGACCAGGCGCGCAGCCGTCGCTGCATACGTTGACGGTTCCATCAACTCTGCCAGCACCGGCACAATCCGATCGATCGTCGGGCAAAACAGACCCAGTTCATGGTTCAGCACAAAATCGATATTGCCACGTTCCTGCATCCCAACCGCCTGCGTCACAATCACCGGACGGCGCATCACCAGCGCTTCCATCAGCGTGCCCGGACCCGCCTTCGAGATCACAATATCGCTCGCCGCCATCAACTCTTCCATATTCGTGACGAAGCCGAAGATATGCACATTCGGACCGAAACCACTCTTCTCGAGCCGTTCACGCAACGCACTGTTTCTGCCGGTCACTGCCAGCAACTGGATCTGTGGATACGCAGTATGGATATTGCGCACCAGTTGCTCCATATTGCCGGATCCAACCCCGCCGCTCGTCACCAGAACGGTAAACAACTCTGGCGAGAGGCCCAGGATCGTCTGCGCTTCATCGCGCGTCCGATGGTATGCCGCAAACTTCGGATGCACCGGGAACCCGGTGCGCATCAGTTTCTCTGGCGGCATTCCCAGACGCAGCATACGCTCGAACGCCTCATCGGTCGGCACAATGCACAATTCCGCGCTCGGGTCGGCCCATGATGCATGCAGGCTGACCAGGTCGGTCACAACGGTGATAAAGCGAAACGAGAGGCGATACGTGCGGCGCGCATTGCCAACCAGACGGTTAAGCAACGGATGCACCGAAACCACGAGCGTCGGGCGCACGGCTTCGAGCACACGCAAAATATTGCGATGCGCCGCCAGATAGACAACGCCGGTCAATGCATCGATACGCCGGCGACCGTCAGTCATGCGATAAAGGGCATCATAGAGCGGGAGCCAGCGCGTCGAGAGTTTATCGTAGACCACCGGGGCGTTCCGAACCACCGGCACGCCGGTGTGAGCGAAGATATCAATGATATATGTTTCGACTGCTTCGCCGACCTGCTGTTCAATCGCAGCGGCGATTGCCTGCGCTCCCGAGCGGTGACCGCCGCCGGTATCCGAGATCGCAAACAGAATGCGCGGCTTGCCGCCGGGCGCCACTGCTTCATGTGAAACATCGGGCATATCGCATACCGCGAGGCGCGCTCTTGACTCGAAAGAGACTCCGGCGCGCCACCTTCCCCCATCCGCCCCCCGTCGTTCAGGGCTGCCGGACAGATAACGCTTTCCCTGCACCTGTTTCGACGCCATCGTACCATACCGCCCCGTAATCTGCAAAATCGGGGCGGATTTGCCCGCCCCCTGCTTGTATGCTATACTACCAGACGGCGCGCTGAAGCGCGCTTCATTCCACACATCGCTCTATCGCCCGCCTCTCCTGCCGGTCAAACCGGTCGTGCGGCGCGTTCAGGAGCGGTGGAGGCATTCGTCAGGCAGGTGCAACCTGCCGATCTGAAAAACAAGGAGCACTCAGGCATGACCCAGGGAGCGCAGCGTCTCGTTTCGATGCGAGCACTGCTTGAGTCGGGAGCGCACTTCGGACACCAGACCAAGCGCTGGAATCCAAAGATGCGGCCGTACATCTTCACGGCGCGCAACGGCATTCACATCATCGATCTTCAGAAAACGATCACCGGTCTCACCGAAGCGTACCAGTTCATCGTTGAAACAGTCGCGGCAGGTCAGAAGGTGCTGTTCGTCGGCACCAAGAAGCAGGCGCAGGAAACCATCGCTGAAGAGGCGACGCGCGCGGGGCAGTTCTATGTCACCCAGCGCTGGCTCGGCGGCACACTGACCAACTTTGCCACCATGCGCAAGCGGTTGCGCTACCTGAACGATCTCGAGGATCAACGCGCACGGGGTGAGTTCAACAAACTGACCAAAGCCGAAGCGCTGAAGCTCGACGCGGAGATCGAAAAACTCAACAAGGTCTTCGGCGGTATGAAGACGATGGACCGGTTGCCAGGGGCGCTCTTCATCGTCGACCCGCACAAGGAAGCCCTCGCTGTCAAGGAAGCCAACAAAACCGGCATTCCAGTCGTGGCGATGGTCGATACCAACTGCGACCCCGACCTGATTGATTATGTCATTCCGTGCAACGACGATGCGATCCGCAGCATTCGTCTGATTGCCGCGAAAATCGCCGACGCCGCCATCGAAGGTCAGAATCGACGCGAGTCGCTTCAGGCCGACGTGCACGGCGCCGGCTATGAGCAGGAGATGACGGCTCAGTTGATCGCCAGGGAAGCTGAGGCGGTCGAGTAAAGCGGTGGTACAGAGGGGCAAGGAAGACTGAAGGCAGCAGTGCAGCCTTCGCTCTTCCCTGTTTTTATGTCAGAGAGATAAGGAGTCATCGTGGCTGAAATCACTGCGCAAATGGTGAAGGAACTGCGCGAGCGCACCGGCGCTGGCGTTAAGGAGTGCAAGGATATTCTCGAACAAACCAACGGCGACATCGAGAAGGCTATCGAAGAACTGCGCAAGCGCGGGTTGCGCGTGAGCGATAAAGTCGCCGGTCGTGAAGCGAAAGAAGGACGCATCGAAGTGTACATCCACCACGGCGCGCGCGTCGCGGCAATGGTCGAACTGAACTGCGAAACCGACTTCGTTGCCCGCACCGATGACTTTATCCAGCTGGCGCGCGATATTGCCATGCAGGTCGCGGCGATGAATCCACGCTACCTGCGCCCCGAAGAGGTCCCCGAGAGCGAGATCGCCGCCAGCGGTCTGTCGCCCGATAAGTTCTATCAGGAACATGTCCTGCTGAAGCAGGTGTTCATCAAAGACTCGTCGCAGACGATCGAGGAAAAAATCCAGGCGGCGATAGCCAGAATTCGTGAGAATATCGTCGTGCGCCGCTTTGTCCGGTATGAAATTGGCGGCTAAGCCAGAAGCGGCGCCGCCAGACGACGACTGCGTGCGCTGAGCGTATGCAGTCGTCGATATGACTGGGTGCGCCCGATGTGTGGAGGCGTCATGGCTGAACCTCGATATCGCCGCATCCTGCTGAAACTCAGCGGCGAAGCGCTTGCCGGCAAGGGCACGCACTCGATCGATCCGAACATGCTCGATTACTATGCCGAAGAAATCGAGCGCGTCCACCGCCATGGCGTGCAGGTCGCCGTTGTGCTGGGCGGCGGAAATATCTGGCGCGGCAATCAGGCGATTGCCCGCGGGATGGACGCAGCACAGTCGCACTATATGGGGATGCTGGCGACGATCATTAATGCACTGGCGCTTCAGGACGCATTGGAGCGCCGGGGTATCTTTACACGCGCGATGACCGCCATTAAAATGGACGAGGTCGCCGAACCGTACATCCGCCGCCGCGCGACGCGCCACCTCGAAAAGGGTCGGGTTATCATTCTTGCTGCCGGAACAGGCAATCCCTACTTTACGACCGATAGCGCGGCGGCGCTGCGTGCGGCTGAGGTTCATGCCGAGGTCATCCTGATGGCGAAAAATGGCGTCGATGGCGTCTACAGCGCTGATCCGCGTCGCTACCCGGACGCAAAACGCTTCGAGTATATCAGTTATATGGAAGCGCTGAGCCGTGGGCTTACGGTGATGGATAGCACGGCGCTGACGTTCTGTATGGACAATAATATTCCGATCATTGTGTTCGATCCGCTGACGCCCGGAAATATCGAGCGGATCGTCATGGGGGAGCATGTCGGGACGCTGGTCAGCAGTCATCCGTCCCAGTAACCCCGGCAGATGGGCAGTGAGGTCAGGCAACGGCAGTGGAACGACGCATCTGCGTGCGCCATTCCTGCCGCGTAGAAGGAAACGAGGGAACGTATGGTCAATGATGTCCTGCGTGAGGCTGAGAGTCGGATGAAGAAAGCGACGGAAGCGCTGCGTAACCATCTGGCGACCATTCGCACCGGGCGGGCGTCGCCAGCGCTGGTGGAGCATCTGCATGTCGAAGCGTATGGCGCGACCCTGCCGCTGAATCAACTCGCCACCATTACTGTACCCGAACCGCGTTTGCTGGTGATCCAGCCGTTCGATGCAAATACCGTCAAGGCGATTTCCAAGGCGATTATGAACTCCGAACTCGGCATTACACCAACCGATGATGGTCGGGTCATTCGCCTGGCAATCCCGCAACTGACGGAAGCGCGTCGCAAGGAATTAACGAAACTGGTGCGCGCGCGCGTCGAGGAGTCGAAAATTGCGCTGCGCAATATTCGGCGCGAGGCGCTTGAAGATTTGCGTGACCTGGAGCACGAGAAGATGATCTCGGAGGATGAACATCGTCGCGCCCAGGAAAAGTTACAGGAATTGACCGATCGCTTCGTTCGGGAACTTGATCACATCGGCGCGACTAAAGAAGCCGAAGTGATGGAAATCTGATCAGCGCGCTCCCTGACCGGGCAGCGCATCCATCATCCAACCCCTTATGCTGTCGATGGTCACGCCTGCGCCGCTGATGTCGTTGGATTATTGGATTTCGTGATAGGATACTGGTGCCATGTCGCAGCGCGCACGCGTTCCCCGGCATATTGCTATCATCATGGATGGGAATGGTCGCTGGGCGCGTCAGCGCCATTTGCCGCGCCTTGCCGGTCATCGCGCCGGCACGGAGAATATTCGCCGCATTGTGACTGAGTGTGCGGAGCAGGGGGTGCAGTATCTGACCCTGTATGCCTTCTCGACCGAAAACTGGTCACGACCATCGGCGGAGGTCGATGGCTTGATGCGCATTTTGAGCGATTTCATCGACCGCGAGACGATCAATCTGCACCGCGAAGGGGCGCGCCTGCGCCACCTCGGGCGCCTGGAGAATATTTCCGCTGAACTTCGTCAGAAGATTCTTGATGCTATCGAATTGACGCGCCACAATACCCGGATTACGCTGGCGGTCGCCTTCAACTATGGCGGGCGCGCCGATATTGTCGATGCGGTGCGTGAATTGATCGCGCTCGGCGTGAAACCGGAAGATGTGACCGAAGCAGTGATCAGCGATCATCTCTCGACCCGCGGGATGCCCGACCCCGACCTGATCATTCGCACCAGTGGCGAATGGCGCCTCTCGAACTTCCTGATCTGGCAGGCAGCCTACAGCGAATACTGGACTACGCCGGTCTACTGGCCCGATTTCAGCCCTGAACATCTCCGTCAGGCAATTTATGACTATGGACAACGCGAACGCCGCTTCGGCGGACTCTCAGAGGAATCCTAGCGCGTTGATCCAGCGTGTGCTGAGTGCGGTGGTTCTGCTGCCGCTCGTGGTTGTCTGTGTGTGGTGGAGCTTCTGGTCCTTCACCCTGCTGTTGGTTGCTGCTGCTGCTCTCGGCTTGAGTGAATTGTACGCGGCATTCAGTCGCGGCGGGTATCAGGCGCAGACTGCGCCCGGCATGGGTGCAGCCGCCATCTTGATCGGCGTATCGATCATCAGGGCGCTCACCGCTCTCGATCTGACAGCGCCCGCCCTGGCGCTGATCGTGATGGTCAGCCTGGCGATGTTCGCGCCGCGTCATGCGCAGCACGGCGTTGTGGCTGAATGGGCGTTGACGATCAGCGGTGCGATCTATATCGGCGGTCTCCTTGGGTTCCTGGTATTGATGCGGGCGCTGGAAACGCCGCTGCGCGACGGATTGCTGGCGCCGCTTCAGCCGCAACCCGGCGCGGCCTGGATTGCGCTGGTGTTGATGACGACCTGGGGGCAGGATGTGTTCGCATATTTTGTCGGCAAACGCTGGGGACGCCGGCGGATGGCGCCCTCACTCAGCCCGCGCAAGACGTGGGAGGGCGCGGCTGGCGGCATGGTCGGCGCGCTTGCTGGCGCATTTGTGGCACTGGCACTGTTCGGGTTGCCGCTCTCGCTCTGGGCGACGACGTTGATCGGCATCGCGGCGGGGATCGTCGGTCCTATCGGCGATCTCTCCGAGTCGTTCATCAAGCGCCAGGCTGGTTTGAAAGACGCCGGTACGCTGATCCCCGGTCACGGCGGCGTCCTGGATCGGATCGATAGTCTGCTGTTCACAGCGCCAACGGTGTATATGCTGGCGCTGCTGCTGGCGGGGTGAGGGTGGTGAGAATGAGAGGTTATCTGCGACTTCCACGCCCCATAGTACAGCTCTCCTATCGCAATACTGGGGATGAAAACTTCACTCGCCTGAGCTAACTTCTCTTTGACTGCTGTCTCATTGGCGAACAAGGCGATCAGGATGCTGGTGTCCAGGAGGTATCTACCACTCATCGGTATCCACCTGTTCGCATCCTTGCTCTATTGCTTTTTGCATCAACTCAACATCACTGCGAGGAATTGCCCCGGCAAACTGTAACAACTCTCTCCCTGCCACACCGCGCGGCGCAGCAAGCGCCAGAGCACGAGTGAATGCTAACACCTGACGCTGTAAGTCATACGGCAGAGATTGCAATTGTTCTATCACTTTTTCTATAATTCTGGCACTCATCTCTTTTACCGATTATCAGTTCTTATGTTTCCACACTCACACCAGACCTGAACGGGTTGCGGCGCTTCGGTGACTATTGTACCTCTTCCCATCGTCAGGCGCAACGCAGCGACCCGGCTTCCTTTTTGTGTACGTGTTCACATTTCTCCTGGGAGCGAGGGCATCTTGCCCTCGACCGCTCCGCGAGCGCGGGACGCCCTCGCGCCATGGCAGCCAGCGCGGATGGTGAACGAACACGTCCCTGCTGCCTGACCCGCCCCGCGCCTGCACGTTGACCGCAATTCATTTCGGTCGCCCCGCTTCCGCCCCTGCCCCGCTGCTTCCGCCAACCCATGCCGAAATGAATTGCGACGAACCCTTCCGCGCCAATCCCGTGCGCCTTTGCCCCTCATCCCCCCAACCCCCTTCTCCCACAAGGGGAGAAGGGGGTGTTTGGGCATCCTGATGCCTGAAACAAGAGATGGCGCGCAGGGGCTTCCCAAAAAACCTGCACCTGTCAGGTCTCCGCCCCCGCCCCGCACCGGTACGTTGACCGCAATTATGGAGATTGAGAATTTAACCCCGTATGCGCCCTTTGCCGTCGGGCTGAAGCCCCCGGCGATGCAAGGCGAAGCCCGCCGGCGCGGGCTGTAGCGGATTATTTATTCAAAGACCATAAGCCCCCGGCTATGCAAGGCGAAGCCCGCCAGCGCGTTACGCGAACTCCAACGGCGACCCTCTCGACCATCGGTTATCGGCTATCGGCTATCAGTTATCGGCTATCGGCTATCAGTTATCGGCTATCAGTTATCGGCTATCCAGGGCGAAGCCCGCCTGCACGGGCTACATCAGCACGAACATTTCACCGCTCTGCCGCCACTCGATAACGCGCTAACTGATTTTCTAACCAGGAACGAAGATATTTCTGGTATCCCACCGCCGTCAGAACGATCAGGAGACCGATAACGCCAAGCGCGAATACAAACCCCAACGCCCCTTGAAAAACCTGGAAAGCCAGGTAACTCAGGTAACTGTAACAGCCAATAGCGCCGAACACCAGAAACACGCGGCGTTGAAGCCATACGCTGGCAACAACGAATGATATATAGACGGCCAGATAGACGATGCCGAGAAAACCTTCTCGATTCAATGTCAGAGCGGATAGATGGCTCAGGACGATGATGTGTCCAAAGAGATAAAACCAGAAACTGTAATCCTGCTTTGTCCTGCGTTGGAGCCAGACTCCAAGTCCTAACATTCCCACGCCGATCGTTGTGCTTACAATCTGCTCGCGATCCGACCAGGTCCAATAATCGCTCCGTGAAACCCAGCGGGTGATGTCCATCGACAGGAACCAGGTCCAAAAGGCGATCAGCAAGGAGATCAACGTAAAACGAACGCGCCAGATGACGATGACCGCTACCCCGATACTGATTAATTCAAGCAGAATCCAGGTTTGTGCCACAATCCGGTAAAATTCCATATAAGCATACGTCTGGTCATCAGGCCATATGCCGAGTGCGCGTTGCACGGTAAAAACGAACAAAGGCACGATTCCTGTACCGGCAAAAATCAGCAATCCACCGGCGATGCGAAAGCCGCTTCGTTGGAGAACATAGCCAATAGCCCACAGAACAACGATAGTAAAAAGAGAAATGGCAATCTGACCGGTAAACTCTAACGACTCCCATTGCAGGCCCATGAAAATTGTGTAAGCCAGGAGAATCATAAAGCCGCCGAAGTAATAGGCGAGAGAGACGAAATTCAGCCCCTTGCGCTGTTCCGGGCCAGCCTTTGCCTGCTCTGCTACGGGCCCGGCGGCTTCGATGTGTGACCGTATGTTTGTCAGTTGCTCAGGAGTGATTAAGCCTTTCTCTACCCACTGCTCCAGGTCAGCCAGCGTGAAATGCACTGGAGTGGTTGGCATAGAGCCTCCCTTAAGGTGATCGTCCGACGATGTACGGCTGAGCCGCAGCGCCGGAGCGAGCGCAGTACGTAAAGCGGATTGGCTTTGAATGCCTGGATGAGCGCCTTTAGCCGGTCAATTCGCGTGCGCGATGTGGTGTTGCCAGTCACGCACCCCTGTATCGCAGGAGTTACGCCGGGTGTCACCCTGTCCGGGTGGTTTGTCGTGATGGGGGGTTCCGCCCTGCCGCGCCATTGCCTGCAGTTGCTGTGCTGTTGCGATGTGCCGCCTGTGCCTTATCAGGCTTGAACGGGTTGCGGCTCTCTGACGATCATTGTACCTCTTTCCGTTGCCAGGCGCAACGCGACAACGCGGCTTACTTTCTCTTTTGCGTCCATTGCCTGCACCTGCGACTGCCCGGTTGTGCTGTCCAGGGATTTGAGCATGAGCCGCCTGCAAAGCGCGGCGGAGCAGCGTCGGGCGCAGGCGCGGGTCAGACGCTGTGCGGCTTTTTTTCGACCAGATCCCCCGTCACATACTGATGCACAATGGTAGCAATCAGTGCCTGATATGACATCCCTCTGGCAGCCGCCTTCTCGCGGATGGCGTTGAGATCCTCTTGCGGGAGCGTGATGCTGATCAATCCTATTGCTTCAAAGGTGGCGACAGCATAGGATTGATATTGGCGCAAGTTCTCCTGGAACGTTGGTACAGATCGCCATTCGTCTCGCTCGTATGAATCTACGAGTTCCTGCTCTTCTGGTTCTAATTTCGCTTCATGGTTCATTGTCTTCATTTCCCCAAATACTTCCTGGTTGCCTTGCGACTATCATTCGATTGCCTGTCACTATCACCCGCGCCAGCCCGCCGCCAGCAGCGGAACCTCCGCATCCAGCGGCGCAATCAGCTTCAGCCGGATCAGCCCCTGAGCGAAGGCCGCTTCAATCGGAGTGTCCTCGCGCGCGGCGAGGGCTTCATAGAACCCCCCGGCAAAGGCGATCGCGGCATCGACGCTGACCTGGCCACGCATGGCGATCAGGTACGGCTCGCCGCTGCCGGTTGCACTCGCGGCATAGGCCGAGTCGCAGGCGCTGAGCAGGACGCAGCGGAGGCCAGGCGTGGCGCGCACCATTTCCGCCAGCAGCGGGTAAGGGAGTTTCCAGCCACGCCCGCCCTCGCCGTCATCGAGCAGGATGCCATCAACTGCGCCATGGGCGAAGAGATGCAGATAGCGCGGGCGAAACTGCACCAGCGCGCGCTGCACGTCTTCCGGCGTCGCCAGCGGCACAACGTCGAGACGGAAGCGGTCGGGGTAGGGCGCAAGCGCCTTGCCCAGCGCGCGCACATCGCGTTCCCAGTGCAGCAGCGCGCTGCCGGGCGGCGCAGCATACACCGCCAGCACCGTCGCCGGTTCAACGCGCGCCACAGGTTGAGGCGCGTTGTTGAGCACGGTGGCATTACCGCCGCCTTCGGCGTGCGCCGAACCGCTGTAGATGCGACGTGCCTTTGCCGGTGGCGGTGCAACGCTGCCGCCCTGGTTCTCCACCCGCGCATCACCGCCGCCTTCGGCATGCGCCGAACGCTGGTAGAGCCGGTCGGCATCAGGCAGCGCGGACGGCGCCGCTTCGCCCGCTCCCTGATTGCGAACGCTGGCAGCGCCGCCTTCGGCGTGCGCCGAGTCCAGGTACACCCGCGTATCTCCCGGCAGCGTGTCGCCGACCGGCATGAAGCCGTACCGATCCTGCAACGTTACAATATCGAGCGCGTACAGGAAGGCGCGCTGCGCTGCGCCGGGGGTCGCGCCGGCGGGCGCGATGTGGGCATTGAGGTATTCCTCGCCGGCCCGCACGGCGCGATCAAACGACATGCACCCATCGCGCCGTTCGCGCCCGCGCCCTTCGGGATACTCCCGGCTCAGACCGGCCCCGGCAGCGAAACCGGTACACTCGACCGGCAGATAGAGCCGGGGAACCTGGTCGCGCAGTGCGTCGAAACTGGCGAGCATGCCTCGCTCGAACGCCGGCATGCCTTCGCCATGCGGTTGTTGGAGCGTTCGTCCGGTCGTAACAGCAACAAACGCATGCCCCTCCAGCACAATCAGCAGCGGCGCCAGGTCGTGCGCCAGGCAGACGGCGCAGAAGAGGAGCGAGAGGTCGAGACACGTACCGCGCTTCTCAGTCAGAGTCGTGTCGATGGTGCGGATCGGCTGGCGCACCGCCATCGCCGGGGCGGGCGGCTCAACATCACAGGTGATGCCCTGGTCGCGCAGCAGATTGTAGAGTTCGCGCAGCAGCGCCTCGACGCCCTCCTGGTGCAGCAGGTCGAGGCGGTTGATCTCCGGCGGCAGGCGCAACGCAGGCGGAACCGTGCGCGGGATGAAGCGCGCCAGCGCGCGCGGTTCGACTTTGAGGTCATGGGAGCGTGGCATCTCAGGCATCGCTTCTCGTTTGTCTCGATGTTTCCGTGAGCAATACGTTTTCCGGAGATCGTGCGGGCTGATGGAGATTGAGAAATAAATCCGCTATCCCGCACCAGCCGTGGGGCTGAAGCCCTCGGCTATCCAGGGCGAAGCCCGCCTGCGCGGGCTGACGCACGCCGTCGGGCTAAAGCCCCCGGCTAGGCGAGGCAAAGCCCGCCTGCGCGGGCTGGATAAAGACTATAAGCCCTCGCTGAGCGCCGGGAAGCCCCGGCGGGGCTAGGGCGTCGAGTCCTGGGGGCGCGGGCGTCCTCGCCCGCCTGCGCGCCGGAGGCGCGCGCACCCATTTATGGAGATTGAGCATTTATTCCGCTATCCCGCGCTAGCCGTCGGGCTGATGGAGATTGAGAAATACATCCGGTATGCGCCCTTGCCGTGGGGCTGAAGCCCTCGGCTATGGAATGCAAAGCCCGCCTGCGCGGGCTATGGCGGATTATTTCCTCAAAGACCATAAGCCCTCGGCTAGACAAGGCGAAGCCCGCCTGCGCGGGCTGGATAAAGACCATAAGCCCTCGCTGAGCGCCTGGAAGCCCCGGCGGGGCTATGGCGTCGAGTCCTGGGGGCGCGGGCGTCCTCGCCCGACTGCGCGCCGGAGGCGCGCGCACCCATTTATGGAGATTGAGCATTTATTCCGCTATCCCGCGCATGCCGTCGGGCTAAAGCCCTCGGCTCGCCAGGGCGACGCCCGCCTGCGCGGGCTGACGCATGCCGTCGGGCTGAAGCCTTCGGCTAGGCGAGACGAAGCCCGCCTGCGCGGGCTAGAGCGGAGTAATTGTTCAAAGACCATAAAGCCCTTGGCTATACGGGACGACGCCCGCCTGCGCGTCACACGAACTCCAACGGTGATGCTATCGGCTATCAATTATCGGCTATCGGTTATCGGTTATCGGCTATCGGCTATTTGTTGATGCCGGTCTACTTCCCCTACCAACGACGCCATGCGCTACCCCTCATCCCTCAACCGCGCCTCCAGTTCCGCCAGGCGCGCGGCGTCCGGCTCGAGCGCGCGGGCGCGCGCCAGTTCCTCCGCCGCCTCAGCGCGCCGCCCCAGGTCGATCAGCGTCGCGACGCGATTGCGCCGCAACATGGCTTTATCAGGTTGCAGCGCAATGGCGCGATCATAGGCGGCAACCGCAGCCTCTCCGTCGCCAGCGTCGTGGAGCGCATTGCCAAGAGCATTCCAGGTTGACGCAACATGCTCGCGCACAGCATCCCCAATCCCCAGTGTATCGGTGAACTCCGGCGCGAGCAGCGCCTCGCCGGCTTCCACCGCAGCCCGCCATGCGGCGATGTCATTTCCCGACGCCTCAGCAGCCTCGACCAGTTCAATGTAATGCTGCCAGGCCTGCTGAATCTTTGACTGAGCCGCATCCGCAGCGGCGCGGATGGCGCGCAGACCTGCGGCGCGCTCACGCAGCGCCTGCGCCAGCGCCGCGTCGCCAGCCTGCCGGGCCCGGCGCGCCGCTTCCTCAGCAGCGGCAGCCAGCGGTTCGTCCAGTTCGGCGGGCAGTTCGCGCCAGAACGCCAGCAACTCCTCGCCAGACGACACCGCCAGCAGACGCTGGACAAGCTGGTCCAGCAGCGCCTGGTGTTGCTGCGCCATCGCCGCCTCAACCGCAGCGCGCAATTCCGGATCGGCTGCCAGCGCCGCCAGGAAACTGTCCTCAACGGTAACGCCAGCAGCCGCCAGGCGCGCCTGAAGGTCAGGTGGCAGCGACGGCGTCTCACCTTCCTCCGGCGCGATCAACCACCCCGGCGGCGGTCCCGTATCCAGCGCTGCCCACAGCGTATCGAAGTCGTCGCCGCAGGCGGCGCGGAGACCGCGAAGCTGGCGCATGGCATGTTGCTGAAAATCCGAATGTTGTAATGCCGTAAAAAAGCCGAACGCCGTCCATCCAGCGCGAAGCGCATCCAGCAACCGGGCCAATCGATCTTCACCCGGCTCGCCCGCAAGGGTTTGATAGAGATTCAGCAGATTACCCTGCGTCATCGCATAATCGAGCGGCGCGCTGGTCGGGGTTCGGAAGCGCAGCGCCTCGTCGTAGGCGCTGAGCGCCTGGCGCAAGCGCGCGGCGCGGTCTTCCTCCGCCAGCGTCGCCAAATCCTGCAACACGGCGCCCCGGTTGTTCTGCGTGGTGGCATACGCGAGCGGCGCGCTGGTCGGGGTTCGGAAGCGCAGCGCCTCGTCGTAGGCGCTGAGCGCCTGGCGCAGGCGCGCGGCGCGGTCTTCCTCCGCCAGCGTCGCCAAATCCCGCAACACGGCGCCCCGGTTGTTCTGCGTCATCGCATAATCGAGCGGCGCGCTGGTCGGGGTATAAAAGCGCAGCGCCTCGTCGTAGGCGCTGAGCGCCTGGCGCAAGCGCGCGGCGCGGTCTTCCTCCGCCAGCGTCGCCAAATCCTGCAACACGGCGCCCCGGTTGTTCTGCGTGGTGGCATACGCGAGCGGCGCGCTGGTCGGGGTTCGGAAGCGCAGCGCCTCGTCGTAGGCGCTGAGCGCCTGGCGCAGGCGCGCGGCGCGGTCTTCCTCCGCCAGCGTCGCCAAATCCTGCAACACGTTCCCCCGGTTGTTCTGCGTCATCGCATAATCGAGCGGCGCGCTGGTCGGGGTATAAAAGCGCAGCGCCTCGTCGTAGGCGCTGAGCGCCTGGCGCAGGCGCGCGGCGCGGTCTTCCTCCGCCAGCGTGGCGACGTGTTGCAGGGCATTCCCCAGCGATACCCGGGCGCGCGCGATCTGCGCCGGCGTGCCGCGCTGTTGCGCTGCGGCGAGCGCCTGCTCAGCCCAGGCCAGGTTGTCGCGGCCATAGCCATGCGCTTTTTGCAGGTTCGCGGTGTTGGCAACCAGATCCAGCGCCAGTTCCAGGTCGTTCTCGATCGCCCAGGCGAAGGCGTGCCTGAGTTGCGCGTAGTCGCCCAGCACGTCGTAGAAGCGCTGCGCATCGTCGGCGGTGCGCATGGCGGCGGCATAAAAAGCGGCGTGGCGCGCGGCGGCGGCTTCGTGTTCGCCTTCGCGGCGCAGCAGCGCCAGCGCGTAGCCGCGTAGCAGGCTATGCTGGCGCCAGCGATCATCATCGCCGCCGGCTTCCAGGAGCGCGGCGCCGGCAAATGCGCTGAGCATCTCATCCGCCGGTTCCACATCACACTGCCAGAGTGCGGCGACGGCGGCGCTGCCAAAGGTTGCTTCCGGCGCAAATGCACCCAGCATACGGAAACGCGCGCGCGCCGTGTCGTCCATCCGGTCGTAACTATACGCCAGGACGGCCTCGACATTCTGGTTGCGTTCGCTGTCCGGCAGCGCCAGACGTTCAAATCCCTGCCCGCTCCGAATATGGTCCAGCAACCGGTTGACCTGTTCGCGCCAGCGGGGGGCGCCGGGTGAGCGCGCGTCGAGGCGCAGGCGACGGATGGCGACATCGAGCGCCAGGGTGTGGTAGCCGACGCCGACGGCAAGCGCATCCGCCCAGTCATAATGGTCGGCCGGCAGTTCGGTCCAGTTCAGCCGCAGCGCAATCAAGGCGCGCGCCTCGTCCGGCGTCAGCAGGCCCAGCACATACTCGCCGCCCCCCAGACCGATCATCACCGTTTCCAGGCGCGTGGTAATCACCAGATGGGCGTTTTCCGGCAGCGCTGCGCGCAACCAGCGAATCGCTTCCAGCGACCAGACATTGTCGAGGATGACCAGCAACGGTTGTCCCTGGGCGGCGAACAGCGCGCGCACCGCGCTGGCGTCGAATGCGAGCTGGTTGTCCAGGTTCGGCGGTACGGTCAGTGCGTACCGCGCCCAGCGATTCAGGATGGGTTGCGTATCTTCCGGCGCGCGAACCTCCGGTCCGATCTCTTCCCAGATCACGCCGCCGGGGTAGCGGTCGTTCAGCGCCAGCGCCAGCTGGCGCGCGAGAATGGTCTTGCCGATGCCGGGCATGCCCTGGACTGCAGCGGTGGCCGTGCGCGTCCCGCCGGTAATCGCCAGTTGCCCGCGTTCGGTGATGATCCTGGCGACCTGTTCGAGATCGCGCGTGCGCGCGATGGCGTCGATGGACAGGCGTTCCGGGTATGGGCGGTTCCAGCGGCGTTCCATCACGATGTTATTGTAGACAATCGCCGTGCCACTGCCGCCTTCGACGACTGCCGAGTTAATATAGACGATACTGCCGGGCGTGACCGTCCTGGTCTCAGCAGGGGTTGCCGCCGCCGGGGTTGGACGCGGCGCGGGATCGCCGCCGCGCAATCGCCGCAGCAACGCCGCGCGGGCCGCGATGGCGGCGCGCTGCTCATCGGGCGCCTGCTGCGCCAGGTCGTCGAGTTCGCGTTGCGCCTCGAACGGCTGGAGAATTGCTTTGTGTTCGTTGAAGACCCGCGTGGCGTCGGCGTCGGTTGCGGCATCGAGGAATGCGCGCAACGCCTGCACGACCGGGTGGTTGGCGCGCTCCTGGCGGCGGTTGCGTTCGGCTCGCATGCGGGCGTGCGCCGCGCGCAGCCGTTCGGCCAGACCCGTATCGTCGCGTTCGACTTCTTCGATACGTTCGGTGATTGCCTGAAGGAACCATTCCTCAAGATCACCGGGGAGATCGAGCCACACCTGCCATGCGTCGTCGCTGCTAGACGCGGCTTCCAGGCGTTCGAGCGCCTGGCGCACCATGTCTCTCGCTGTTTCACGTTGCACCCGCGCCTGGCTCAGTGCCGCAATCCATTCGCGCAATCGCGCGGCGGTTGCGGCGTCGGTCTGTTCCAGTTCGCCAGCGAGATGTTCGGTCAGTTGCAGGAAGGGTTCTTCCAGCTCCAGCGGGATGCGGTTCCAGACGTCGGCAACGCCCTGATGATCGGCGGCGGCAGCCAGGGCTTCCACATCCGCTGCTAACTGTTCCAGCAACCGGCGCATGGTTTCGGCGCCAGCGCGCTGCTGCTGCTGGATCGCGCTGAAGCGTTCATGGCAGGCGCGGACGTGCGCTGCGCGTTCGGCGTCGCCATGCTGTTCATGCTCCTCGGCCTGCAGCGCGACAAGGTTCAGGAAGGTTTCCTCGAGTTCCAGCGGCACATCGCGCCACACTGCCGCCAGATCATCGTCGGTCGCGGCGGCTTCCAAGCGTTCGAGCGCCTGGCGCAGTATCTCGCCATCCCTGGCGATGTCCTGCTGAAAGGAGCGCAGCGCGTCAATCCGTTCGCGCAACGCAGCAGCCAGTCCGGCGTCGCCGGATGTTTCGGCAGCGGCGGCGCGGGCTTCGGCGGCGGCCAGGAAGGCGTCTTCGTCCTTGGAAGGGATCATCTGCCAGAGGGCGCGCAACTGCTCTTCATCGGGGATTGCCGGCAGCGCGTCGAGCAGGAATGCCTGGTACTCGCGCCGCAGCGCCGGGTCGGCGTCGAGCGCGGCGGCCAGCGTCGCGGCATCGGTGACGCCAGCAGCGTCCAGGCGTGCCCGGAGTCCGGCAGGTAGTTCAGGGAAGGTCGGCGATGTCATCGGTGGCTCCTGGCGTAGAAGGCGCGTATGTTGATACTATAGTACAGTGCGCCCCGCACGCAGTCAAGGGGGATGATGGACTCGCGTGGCGGGGTTCTGCGTTCCTATGCGCGTTTGCCCCTCATCCCCCCGACCCCCTTCTCCCACAAGGGGAGAAGAGGGAGTTGGGGCGTCCTGAAGCCCACCACGAGCGAAGGAACGCGGGGGCTTCCCAAGGGTTATTCTTCATTCAGTGCGTACGAGCGGGGACGCCCGCGCCCCATTCAAATGGGTGCGCGCACCTCCGGCGCGCATATCAGCAGCGTCTGCTCCAGGTGCGCGCGCCTCCGGCGCGCATGCGGGCGGGGACGCCCGCGCACCCAGGACTCGACGCCATAGCCCCGCCGGGGCTTCCCGGCGCTCAGCGAGGGCTTATAGTCTTTATCCAGCCCGCGCAGGCGGGCTTTGCCCTGGCGAGCCGAGGGCTTCAGCCCCACGGCTGGCACGGGATAGCGGATTTATTTCTCAATCTCCATCAGCCCGCAATCTCCGCATGCGGGCGGGGACGCCCGCACCCCATTCAAGTTCATGGGTGCGCGCGCCTCCGGCGCGCATATCAGCAGCGTCTGCTCCAGGTGCGCGCGCCTCCGGCGCGCATGCGGGCGGGACGCCCGCGCACCCAGGACTCGACGCCCTTGCCCCGCCGGGGCTTTCAGGCGCTCAGCGAGGGCTTATGGTCTTTTCTAGCCCGCGCAGGCGGGCTTTGCCCTGGCTAGCCGAGGGCTTCAGCCCCACGGCTAGCACGGGATAGCGGATGTATTTCTCAATCTCCATCAGCCCGCAATCTCCGCACGCGGGCGGGACGCCCGCGCTCCCAGGCGCCAGGCATGCAGGCGAGACGCCCGCGCACCCAGGCGCCAGGCATGCGGGCGAGACGCCCGCGCACCCAGGACTCTACGCCATAGCCCCGCAGGGGCTTCCAGGCGCTCAGCGCGGGCTTATGGTCTTTGAGTACATAATCCGCTCTAGCCCGCGCAGGCGGGCTTCGCCCTGGATAGCCGAGGGCTTATGGTCATTGAGTAATTATTCCGCTCTAGCCCGCGCAGGCGGGCTTCGCCTTGCGTAGCCGAGGGCTTCAGCCCCACGGCAAGGGCGCATACCGGATGTATTTCTCAATCTCCATCAGCCCGCAATCTCCGCACGCGGGCGGGGACGCCCGCGCTCCCAGGACTCTACGCCCAAGCCCCGCCGGGGCTTCCAGGTGCTCAGCGAGGGCTTCAGCCCGCAGTCTCCCATACGCCCAAGCCCCGTAGGGGCTTCCAGGTGCTCAGCGAGGGCTTCAGCCCGCAGTCTGAGCATTTGTAGCAGTTCCCATAGACATAGAGATGATGGAAAACTCCGCGCCCCCGGCGTCCCGGCGGTGCGTGTTTGCAGCATTGACTCAAAGACCATCAAGGAAAGAATGGTCGCCTCGCATCTGGAGACCCCCGCATCCCGAACTCACGTTATAATAGGCGCATACTTAAACATTTTCAGAAAGCACGCCAGTATGTCCACATCTCGATTGTCCGCACGCAACAAACGCTGGCACATTCTCGAAACGCCGCCGGAGTTCATCGCCGCCTGTCGCGCATTGCCGCCGTTGATCGCGGCGTTGCTGTATCAGCGCGGGGTGCGCAGCGATGCTGCGATGCGCGAGTTCTTCAGCGCCGACTATCGCCTGAACGATCCTTTCAGCATGCGCGGGATGGAGACCGCGGTGCAACGTATCGCCGCAGCCATTCACGATCACGAGTTGATGGCGGTGTACGGCGATTACGATACCGACGGCGTGACCGCAGTGACGCTGCTGGTGCAGGCGATCAGCGCCATGGGCGGGTTGATTCTGCCCTATGTTCCACACCGCATCCGTGAGGGGTATGGCTTGAATATCGAGGCCATCGATGCGCTTGCCCGTGAAGGGGTTCGCCTGCTGATCACCGTCGATTGCGGCATCAGCAATGTACGCGAAGCCGCCCATGCGCGCGCGGTTGGCATCGATCTGATCATTACCGATCATCACCATCCCCCCGCTCGCCTGCCGGATGCGGTGGCGATCATCAATCCCCGCCAGCCGGGGTGTTCCTATCCGTTCAAACATCTGGTCGGCGTCGGGATCGCCTTCCAGCTGGTGCGCGCACTGGCGCGACGCGGGTTCCGTTCTACCCTGCAAAAGGACGATCTCCTCGATGTGGTCGCCCTCGGCACGGTGACCGATATGGGTCCGCTGATCGGCGAGAATCGCGTGCTGGTGACGCACGGGCTGAAGGCGCTCAATGCGGCGCAGCGACCAGGGGTGCGCGCACTGATCCAGGCTGCCGGCATGACTCCCGGCAGGGTGACCTCGACCGACATCAGTTTCGGGTTGGGACCGCGGTTGAATGCGTCCGGTCGCATCGATAACGCGCGATTGAGTTATGAACTGTTGCTTGCAGAAGAGTTCGAGACGGCGCAACGCCTGGCGCACGAACTGAATCTTCAGAACCGTCAGCGCCAGGAGTTGTCGAAGACGGTTCACGAACAGGCCAGCGCCCAGATTCAGGCGCTCGGCAAACAGAACCAGCGGCTGATCATCCTCGATGGAACCGATTACCCCGCCGGTGTGGTCGGTCTGGTGGCAGCGCGTCTGGTCGAGGAGTATGGGCGCCCGACGGTGCTGATTGAACGCGGTGAGCAGTGGTCGCGCGGTTCGGCGCGCTCGGTGCCCGGATTCAGCATTATCGATGCGTTGACCGACTGCGCCGATCTGTTCGAGCGTTTCGGCGGGCATACCGAAGCAGCCGGGTTTACCATCGCCACCGATCGGTTGCCGGCGCTTGAAGACCGCCTGCTCCGCTATGCCGCAGAGCATCTGAGCGATGATCTGTTGATGCCAGGGATCACTATCGACGCCGAAGTTCCGCCAGCGTCGTTGTCGTATGAATTGCTGGGGGAACTGGCAAAACTCGAACCGTTTGGGCACGGGAATCCGCAACCGGTGTTGATGAGCCGACGCTTGCAGGTCACCGGTGCCTGGCCGCGCGGCAGCGAGGGACAGCACCTGAAACTCCGGTTGGTCGGCGCCGATGGCAGTGGACCCTTCGACGCAATTGCGTTCCGTTTCGGGCATCTGGCGCGCTACTTCGAGCAGCCACGCTGGATAGATATTGTCTACACGCTCGAAGCCGATGAGTGGAACGGAAGCCCTTCACTTCAGTTGAATGTCAAAGATTTCAGGAGCGCGCGGTAAGGTAGGACGCTATGGAAGAGATCGTCCGCTTCCTGCTCGAGCACCCGCCCTTCAGTCAGCTGCCCCTGCTCCAGATCCAGCGCATCGCCGGAGCGATCCAGATCGAGTATTTCGGGCAGGGGGTGCAGATTCTGGTGCAGGGCGGCAAACCGGCGGCGTTCCTGTACATCATCCGGCGCGGCAGCGTCGATCTGCTGCGCGAGCGTGACGGTGTGGTGGAGTTGACCGATACGATGAGCGAGGGGGAGTGTTTTGGCTATGTGTCGCTCATCCAGGGCAAACCGCCGATCAGCACGGTGCGCGCGCGCGAAGCGACCCTCTGTTACCTCCTCCCTGCTGCGTTGTTCCATCAGTTGCGCCGCGATTACCCGTCATTCGCCCAGTTTTTTGCGCGTTCGATCACCGAGCGACTCGAACAGGCGTTGCAGCAGCGCCACGCCACCGCTGCGCCTGAGTTGTTCCAGACGCGGCTCCAGGACCTGATCACCGAGCCGCTGGTCGTCGTTCCCCCCAATACCACGATCCTCGAGGCGGCGCGGCGCATGCGCGATGCACAGGCGTCGGCGCTGATCGTCGATCTGCCGCCATACGGCATGCTCGATGCGGGGAGCGGCATTGTGACCGACAGCGACCTGCGCAACCGGGTCGTTGCTGAAGGTCTCGATTACACCACCCCGATTGCGCATGTGATGAGCGCGCCAGCAATCACCGTTCCAGCCGATAGTCTGGTGTTCGAGGGGTTGCTGAAGATGATCGAACATGGGGTGCGCCATCTGGCGTTGAGTCGGGACGGCCAGATCATCGGCATCGTCAACTACCGCGATTTTCTGCGCCTGCAAAGCAATAATCCGCTGCTCATGCCGCAGCGCCTGGCGCTGGCGCACAGTGAAGCAGACCTGCGCGCCTACACCGAACAGGTGACCGCAACTGTCGGCGGGTTGCTCGACGCCGGTGCGCGGGTGAGCGACATCGGGCGCGCCGTGGCGGCGGCGCACGACGCCCTGCTGGTGCATATCATTCGTGATGCTGAAGCGGCGCTGGGTCCGCCGCCCTGCCCCTACGCCTGGCTGGTGCTGGGAAGCGAAGGACGCTACGAGCAGACACTGCGCACCGATCAGGACAATGCCTTGATCTATGCCGATAATGCGCCGGAAGAAGCCGAAGCCTATTTCACGGCGCTGGCGGAACGGGTTGTCGAGCAACTGGTGCGCTGTGGCTTTCCGCGTTGCCCCGGCAATGTGATGGCAACCAACCCGCAGTGGCGGCAACCGCGCGCTGTCTGGCAAAACTATTTCCGCCAGTGGATCAGCGTCCCCGACGAAGAGGCATTGTTCCGCACCGCCATCTTTTTCGATCTGCGATCGGTTTACGGGACGCTGGATATCGAAGCGTCGCTGCGCCCGATCATCCTGCGCGCGCGTGACAATCGCGTCTTCCTCGGGCGCCTGGCGCGCGCCGCGTTGCGGCAAACCGCGCCGATCAATTTCTTCCGTCAACTGGTGCTGGAACGGCGCGGCGATCAACGTGGACTGATCGACCTGAAGTACCGCGGAACGGCGATGATCGTCGATCTGGCGCGCCTGTTCGCGCTGGAAGCCGGCGTGCCCGATACCAACACCATTGCCCGCCTGCGCAAGGCGGCCAATCACAGCAGCCTGGGTGAAACCAGCGCCGAAGAACTGATCGCCGCCTTCGAACTGATCGGGCTGCTCCGCCTGCGCTGGCAGTATCAGCAACTCCGCCAGGGACTCGAACCCGGCAATCAGGTCGAGGTCGATAAACTCACCCCGCTTGAACGGCGTGAGTTAAAAGAAGCGCTGCGCGCCGTCGCCGTTGTGCAACGCGCAGTTGCTGCAACCTATCAAACCAATATGATCGCCTGAGATGGGTGCTATGTTCCTGTTTCGTCGCCGACCGATCAATCTTCCGGAAGCCGTCCGCGCCTATCTCGATGCGCCGCGTCCCGATCCCGACCTTCCCTGGCGCGACGTGCCGTACAGCGTGATCGATGTCGAGACCACCGGACTGAACCCGCGCCGTGATGCACTGCTGGCCATCGGGCTGGTGGATATTGACGACGGGCGCATCCGCATGGATCAGCGCTGGTACACGCTGGTGCGTCCGCCAGACGATGCACCGGTCAACCCGGAAGCCATCCGCGTCCACGGATTGTTGCCCCAGGATGTGGAACAGGCGCCGCCTCCCGGCGACGTTCTTCCCGTGTTGCTCCGCCGCCTGACGGGGCGGGTGCTGGTGGTGCATGTCGCCGATATTGACATCGGCTTCCTGCGTCAGGCGCTCCGACGGTTGTACCAGGTCGATCCGCGTGGTCCCGCTATCGACACGGCGCGCCTGGCATGGCACTTCCAGCGCAACCAGCGGCTCATCGACGGCGCCGACCAGGAACCTGCGCTGCAACTGCGCGCGCTCGCCGAAAGCGCAGGACTGCCGGTGTACGCCGAACACAACGCGCTCAACGACGCACTGACGACGGCGCAGGTCTTCCTGGCTCAGATCAACGCCATGCAACCGAACGGCACGCCGCGCCTGCGCGATCTGCTGCGCGCGGGGGGATGCCTGCGGTAACACAATTTTCTGCATTCCTGCGCGCTTTGATGCCGACGCGGAGGCGCGCAGGCGCACCCGGCTGCGGAATGACGATCCCATCGTGATCGCTGCCGCGCCGGATTGCAGCGACGCCACGCCAGCGCGGCGCTGTTCGGGCGCGGCGCTGTTCGGGCGCGACGCTGTTCGGGCGCGGCGCTGTTCGGGCGCGGCGCTGTTCGGGCGCGGCGCTGTTCGGGCGCGGCATGCCGCGCCCCGACGGGCATGAGACGCGATGAAGCTTCATTAGAGCGACAACTGCGGCAGCGCCGAATTGCAGCGACGCCACGCCAAGGCAACACAGTTGGGGCGCGACGCTGTTCGGGCGCGGCGCTGTTCGGGCGCGACGCTGTTCGGGCGCGGCATGCCGCGCCCCGACGGGCATGAGACGCGATGAAGCTTCATCAGAGCGACAACTGCGGCAGCGCCGGATTGCAGCGACGCCGCGCCAGCGCGGCGCTGTTCGGGCGCGGCGCTGTTCGGGCGCGGCGCTGTTCGGGCGCGGCATGCCGCGCCCCGACGGGCATGAGACGCGATGAAGCTTCATTAGAGCGACAACTGCGGCAGCGCCGAATTGCAGCGACGCCGCGCCAGCGCGGCGCTGTTCGGGCGCGGCGCTGTTCGGGCGCGGCGCTGTTCGGGCGCGACGCTGTTCGGGCGCGGCGCTGTTCGGGCGCGGCATGCCGCGCCCCGACGGGCATGAGACGCGATGAAGCTTTATCAGAGCGACAACTGCGGCAGCGCCGGATTGCAGCGACGCCACGCCAGCGCGACGCTGTTCGGGCACGGCGCTGTTCGGGCGCGACGCTGTTCGGGCGCGACGCTGTTCGGGCGCGGTGCTGTTGGGGGCGCGGCATGCCGCGCCCCGACGGGCATGAGACGCGATGAAGCTTCATCAGAGCGACAACTGCGGCAGCGCCGGATTGCAGCGACGCCACGCCAAGGCAACACAGTTGGGGCGCGACGCTGTTCGGGCGCGGCATGCCGCGCCCCGACGGGCAGTGACAATCGCATTGTCATCACAATTTTACAGGATCTTTAATCTTTTCTTATGCACGCTTGACATACCCGGCGTAGAGTGTTTACAATCAGTATACACATCCCCGCCTTCGCAAGAAGCACAGTTCTGGTTAAGCCCTGTACAGCACGATGTCGTGCGGCAAAGGGCGCTCGCCGCGAGTCGCTCTGTTCGCACAGCATTGACGCCAGGAGGTGAACGGATGACACTCACCCACGCGATTGGTTCGACCAACAGCGTCGAAACCGCCGACGTTGTTGTGAATCCGCCGGAAGAGGCAGCACGCATTGCGAACCTGACCGACTATGAAGCGGTCTATCGCCGTTCGATCGAGGATCCGCAGGGGTTTTGGGCAGAAGCAGCGCAGGCGCTGCACTGGTTCGAGCCGTTCCACACCGTGCTCGACGACAGCAAGGCGCCCTTCTACAAGTGGTTCGTCGGCGGCAAGACGAATATGGCGTACAACGCGCTGGATCGGCATGTGCAGACCTGGCGCAAAAACAAGGTGGCATTGATCTGGGAAAGTGAAGACGGCGAAGTTCGTACCTACACCTACTGGCAACTCTACCGCGACGTCAATAAGTTCGCCAATGTGCTCAAGTCGCTCGGCGTGCGCAAAGGAGACCGGGTCGCCATCTACACCGGTCGCTGCCCGGAACAGGCGATTGCGATGCTGGCGTGCGCCCGAATCGGCGCGGTTCACACGGTCGTTTACGGCGGTCTTTCAACCGAAGCGTTGCGCAGTCGGATCGACGATGCCCACGCGAAGGTGTTGGTCGTGGCGGATGGCAGTTTGCTGAACGGCAAGATCGTCAAATTGAAAGAGATCGCCGATCAGGCGGTCGAACATGCTCCTTCCATCGAAACCTGTGTTGTTATCAGACGCACCGGTCATCCGGTCGATATTCGCAGCGGGCGCGATTACTGGTGGCACGAACTCATGGCGCTGCCAATCGCAAGCGCGCGCTGTGAGAGCGAAGTCCTCGATGCCGAAGACCCGTTCTTCATCATTTACACCTCCGGTTCCACCGGCAAACCCAAAGGGGTGGTGCATACGCTTGGCGGGTACATGGTCGATGTCTACACCACACTGAAGTATGTGCTCGACTTCAAGGAAGAAGATACGCTCTTCTGCACATCCGACGCTGGCTGGATCGTCGGGCACTCGATTGTGCTGTACGGTCCGTTGATGCACGGCATCACGACGCTGATGTACGAAGGCGCTCCCGCCTACCCCTACCCGGATCGCTGGTGGCACCTGATCGAACGCCACGGGGTTACATTAATGTTCACGGCGCCGACCGGGGTGCGCGGATTGATGCGGTACGGCGATGCCTGGCCCAAACGCCGCGATCTGAGCACGCTGCGTCTGCTGGCGTGCGCCGGTGAACCGCTCAACCCTGAAGCCTGGCGCTGGTTCTATGAAGTGATCGGTCAGCGACGATGCCCGGTGATCGATAACTGGTGGCAGACTGAAACGTCGCGCCCGATGCTCTCCAACTTTGCCTGTCTGCCGATGAAACCTGGCTCGTGCGGTTTCCCGGCGCCGGGTGTTGCAATTGATGTTGTTGATGAGCAGGGGCAGAGCGTGCCGCCGGGGGTCGAGGGATCACTGGTCATTACCCGCCCGTGGCCCGCGATGCTGCGCACCATCTATGGCGACGACCAGCGCTATATCGAGCAGTACTGGAGCCGCTATCCGGGCATGTATCTCACCGGCGACGCGGCAAAACGCGATGCCGACGGGTATATCTGGATCATCGGGCGCACCGACGATGTGATCAAAGTCTCCGGGTATCGCCTGGGCACCGCCGAAGTCGAAAGCGCGCTCGTGTCGCATCCGGCGGTGGCGGAGGCCGCTGTGATTGGCTTGCCGCATCCGGTGCGCGGCAATGCGATCCACGCCTTCGTCCTGCTCCGCGCCGGTCATTCGCCGTCGGAAGAACTCGCCAACGAACTGAAAGCGCACGTTGGCAAGGTGATGGGACCGATTGCCAAGCCGGAAACGATCTCCTTCCCGCCCACACTGCCCAAGACGCGCTCAGGAAAGATCATGCGTCGTGTGCTGCGCGCCCAGGCGCTCGGTGAGCCGCTTGGCGACCTCAGCACTATGGAAGGCTAAACGAATCGGGAGTCGTTTGGTGTTAAAAATGATACATAGGGAGGAACCTGCATGTCGATCGATGTAGCCTCGCCAAAGACGATCACACAGTTCGAGGACGAACAGGGTATCTACCATCCTGCGCCGCACATCGTCGAGAACGCAAATATCACAGCGTATATGCGCTCGAAAGGCTTCTCGACCTGGGAGGAGTTGTACCAGTGGTCGATTGAATATCCAGAACTCTTCTGGACCGACATGGCGAACCGCCTGGAGTGGTATCAACCATGGGAAAAGGTGCTGGACGACTCGAACAAACCGTTCTACAAATGGTTCGTCGGTGGAAAGATCAACATCGTTCACAATGCCATCGACCGCCATCTGAGAACGGCGCGGCGCAACAAACAGGCGCTGATCTGGGAAGGTGAGGACGGGAGTTATCGCGCTTTCTCGTACTTCGGCATCAACCGCGAGGTGTCAAAGTTTGCGAATGTGCTGAAGAGCATGGGGGTGCAGCAGGGCGACATTGTTTCGATCTACATGCCGCGTGTGCCCGAACTGGTCTTCGCCATGTTGGCGTGCGCCAAGATCGGCGCGGCGCACTCAGTGATCTACGGCGGCTTCTCGGTCGAAGCGCTCCGCGAACGCATCGCCGATGCCCAGTCGAAGGTGCTGATCACCGCCGACGGCGGCTATATGCGCGGAAAGATCGTCGAACTGAAGAAGATCGCCGATGAAGCGATGAGCCACAGTCCGTCGATCCAGACCTGCATCGTGCTGCGGCGCACGGGCCACGAGGTCGAGATGCAGGCAGGACGCGACTACTGGTGGCATGATCTCATGAACCTGCCGATCGCGTCGCCCAAATGCGAGACGGTTCCGGTCGATGCGGAACACCCGCTCTATATTCTGTACACCTCCGGCAGCACCGGTAAACCCAAAGGGGTCATGCATGTCCACGGCGGCTACGCCGTTCACGTTTCTGCAACCCTGCACTTCACGTTCGACATCAAAGAAGAAGACCGCTACTGGTGCGCCGCCGATCCGGGGTGGGTCACCGGTCACTCGTACATTGTCTACGGTCCACTGATCGAAGGTGCAACCTCGTTCATGTACGAAGGCGCGCCCAACTACCCCTATCCGAACCGCTGGTGGAGCCTGGTTGAGAAGTATGGCATCAATATCCTCTACACTGCGCCAACCGCCATCCGTGGTCTGATGCGCTTCGGTGACGCCTGGCCCAACCGCCACGATCTCTCAAGCCTGCGCCTGCTCGGTTCGGTTGGCGAGCCGATCAACCCTGAAGCATGGCGCTGGTTCTATCAGGTCATCGGCAAGGAACGCTGCCCGATCATGGACACCTGGTGGCAAACTGAAACCGGCGGCTTCCTGATCACGCCCAACCCGACAACGCCGCTGAAACCGGGATCGGCGACGCGTCCGTTCCCCGGCATTCAGGCTGACGTGGTCGATGAGCAGGGACGCAGCAAGGCGCCGAACGAAGACGGGTTGCTGGTGATCAAGTCACCCTGGCCCGGCATGATGCGCACCATCCTGCGCGACCCGGATCGGTACGTCAATCAGTATTGGAACAGCGATCCGCCCGGCATGTACACCGCCGGCGACTCGGCGCGCAAGGATGAGGACGGCTACTTCTGGATCATCGGGCGCATCGACGACGTGATCAAGGTATCGGGGTATCGCCTGGGCACGGCGGAGATCGAGAGTGCGCTGGTGTCGCATCCCGCCGTGTCGGAAGCGGCTGCCATCGGCCTTCCCCACGAGGTGAAGGGCACCGCGATCCACTGCTTCGTCATTCTGCGCGCTGGCATCGAGGGGACGCCTGCGCTCGAAGATGAACTCAAGGCGCACGTTGCGCGCGAGATGGGACCCATCGCCCGCCCGGAGAGCATCAAGTTCGTCTCGATCCTCCCCAAGACGCGGTCGGGCAAGATCATGCGGCGCGTGCTCAAGGCGCAGGCACTGGGGCAGGACCCTGGCGACCTGTCAACTCTGGAAGGATAGAACAGCGTTGGACGCGACGTCCGGCGCTCCGCACAGCGTTGGGCGCCGGATGTCGCCCATACAGGATGGCGTGCGTATCGGGAAACGCTTGATACTCCACGATCACTCGACGTGATACGCCAGGACAACCAGATTGTGCAGGTTCCCCTGGCGATCACGGATGTGATTCACGAGCCGCCCTTCAAGTTTGAATCCCAGACGGGTGAAGATGGCCTGCCCGGCTGTTTGTTCCTCGACCATATCGACAAACACTTTTGCCGCTCCGAGTTTACGTGCATGAGCGACAATTTCACCCGCCATGACGGTACCCAACCCACAGCGACGCCATGCTTCACCCACGATCAACTGAATATCCGCCACGTGGCTGGAACGAGACGGCAGCAGGCGCGCCGATGCGTATGCCACAATCGCGCCGTCTGGCGCAACTGCGACGATCTGACGCCAGTGCTCGGCGTCGCGCGCATTGACCAGGCGCGCAACCATATCCGGGCTACGGAGATCATTCTCGGCATGCAACCAGTCATTCTGCGGCAATGCCGCACCAAGTGCAATCAGCCGTTCGTTGTCACCGGCTTCCAGCAGACGGATCGTGACTGTTCGCCCATCGCGCAGCGTTGCGCTGAAGGGAACACGTGGAGGGGCAGTCGTCATTGGCAGCTCCTGTTAACATCAAACGTGAAATCTTGCACAACATTGATTATACCATCGACGGTTCACAGGAGTTTGTATGGTTCGTAACGATGGACGGGCGCCTGCTGACCTGCGTCCGGTTCGGATCACGATTGACACGTATGGCTATGCCGAGGGATCGGCGCTGATCGAAATGGGGAATACGCGTGTGCTGTGCACTGCCAGCGTCGAAGAGGGTGTGCCACAGTGGCTGCGTGGCCAGCAGCGCGGTTGGGTCACTGGCGAATACGCACTGTTGCCGCGTTCAACGGCACAACGCACCCGCCGCGAACGCAACGGCGTCTCAGGGCGTACCCAGGAGATCCAGCGCCTGATCGGACGTGCGCTGCGCGCTGCGGTTTCACTCGAGGCGCTCGACGGGTTCACGGTGACGGTTGACTGTGATGTGCTTCAGGCGGATGGCGGTACGCGCACGGCGTCGATCACCGGCGGGTATGTGGCGCTGGCGCTGGCGCTGCACCGCCTGACCGCCGAAGGACGACTGGCGTCCAATCCGCTGCAACGCGCTGTGGCTGCCGTCAGCGCCGGGTATGTCGCAGGCTGCGCCTTGCTCGATCTCGACTACAGCGAAGATAGCGTCGCCGATATGGATTGCAACCTGGTGCTGACCGACGACGGCGCGATTGTCGAGGTGCAATCGACAGCAGAGGCGCGCGCCGTCAGTCGCGCAGAGTTCGACGCCCTGATCGATCTTGCAACCGATGGCATTCGCCGCCTGCTGGCAATCCAGCGCGCTGCACTGGCGCCGGTGGCGGGAGGATCGGTTGAAGGTTGAAAGTTGAAGGTTGGACCCTCGGTTCGCTTGTTTTCATGCAAGGCTTCCTGATGCCATAGAACGGGGGCGTTCTCGCAGCCAGGTTGTTATTTGTTAAGTTGCGAATCGCATCAGGAAGCCATCCGTCAGAAAAATGAGCGAACGGTAGGTTGGAGGTTGGAGGTTGAAGATTGGGGGTTGAAGGTCGGGGGTTGAAGGTTGAAGGTCGGGGGTTGAAGGTTGAAGGTCGGGGGTTGAAGGTTGAAGGTCGGGAGTTGAAGGTTGAAGGTTGAACGGTTCTCAGTTCTCGGCTATCGGCTATCGGCTATCAGCTATCGGCTATCAGTTCTCGGCTATCAGCTATCGGCTATCAGTTCTCGGCTATCGGCTATCAGTTCTCGGCTATCGGCTATCGGCTATCAGTTCTCGGCTATCGGCTATCGGCTATCAGTTCTCAGTTCTCAGTTCCTGGTTTTCAGTTCCTGGTTCCTGGTTCTTGTATGTTATAATTCTGAGAAATTGGTGAGAAGCCATACGATCCCTGCGCGGCCCAACTGAAGGAGAACCGGCTATGCTCAGCGAGCCGCAACACGACGAGGCGATTGTCCACTTTCAGCGGGGCCTGGTGCTCGAACAGGCGAACCGCGTCGAAGAAGCGGTGGAAGAGTATCGCCGCGCGCTAGAGCATAACCCGCATCTGGCAGAGGCGCACGACGCTCTTGGCAACTACTATCACCGGCACGGCCTGCTGGCGAAGGCAGCTGAAGAGTTTCGCATCGTTGCCAATCTGGAGGGTGGATTTCTGGCGCACTTCAACATTGGTTGCGTGCTGATCGAACTCGGCAGATACGATGAAGCCATTGATGCGCTGTTGCAATGTCTGACTCTCGATGCCGACGATCCTGCCGTCCACTATCAACTCGGGCTGGCGCATTTCCTGAAAGGCGATGATTACGCCGCACTCTATCATCTCCAGATCACCCGCCAGCGCTATCCGAATGACAGCAGCATCCATACGCTCATCGGGCGCTGTCATCTGCGCCTCGGCGCGTATGATGATGCCGAAATGGCGCTGCACACCGCGCTCCGGTATGCGCTCCGCGACATCGATCGGCTCCGTATTATGATGTATGTGCAGGCAGTGGCGCGTTACCGCGAGATCGGCGTCGTCCATTCGATCAGAGAACGCTTCTATGCCGATCATGGCGCAGCGTACCTGGGTTCGACGCACGATGACGGACGCAGTTCCCATGAGTTCGCCGACTTCCACTTCACGTACCCCGATATTGCCGTCACGCTCTATCGCCTGACCCGCCTGGCCCGCTGGCAGCACTGGCGCCTGAGTTGTGTCGTTCCCCTTGATCGCCTGACGGAACCGCTGGCGCGTGCGCTGGCAATGCTGCTCGAGATACCGGTACGTCGCCCCGAAGATCTCCGCGCCGACGATGTGGCGCTCCTTGTGCTCGCGGTTGGTCATCAGGCGGAACTGCTGAAACTGGCGCTCGAACGGGCGCCATGCCCGGCAGTGACGTTCTGCCTTGGGCTGAACTGGTTGCGCCATAGCGCCGTGGTTCCCGATCTGATCGGCGTTGCCGCACGCGATACGTGCAGCATTCCCTGGGAACCGGAGTTTCGACGCCTGCGCGCGCATGGCGCACCCGCCGATCAACTCGACCATTGCCTCAACCAGGCATTCCATCACCTGGTTGCGGTGATGCAAACCCTTTCACCGGAAGCGATCAACGTCCAGAATCTGACATTCTTTCAGACCTTCCGCCACCTGCGCTTCCTTGAACGCGCCTCTGGCGCTTCGGCAGTCCCCTGATACTAATGTTCGACTATACGACGGACAGCATTGCCTCCCCACGCCGGTGGAGCAGAAATGCGACACGCTCTGAGTCGCCCGTATCGCGCCTGGCAATGGCGCTGAAAACCGAAGGAAAGACCGATGACACTATCAGTCAGTGAACCACTGCCTCATTGGGATATGACGGTCGTCTATCCCGCGCTCGATTCGCCGGAGTTCAACCACGACCTTACGGCGACACGTCAGGCGTTCGACACGATGACCTCGCTGTTCGACCGTCTGGGAATTAACAGGCGCGACCGGCAATCGACCGATGACGCTGCTGTCGCCGCATTCGAAACGGTTGTTCCGGCGCTGAACGAACTGCTCGAACAGTTCTCCACCCAGCGCGCCTATGTCTACAGTTTCGTGGCAACCGACTCACGGAACGATCAGGCGCAGGCAACGTTCAGCATGCTGATGCGGGAAGGGGTTCGGCTAACAAAACTGTTGCGGCGATTGACCGCCTGGCTTGGCGGGTTGGATGTCGAAACGTTGATCCAGCGCTCGACTATCGCGCGTGATCACGCCTATCTGGTGCGCCGCGCCGCCGAAGAGGCGCGTCACCTGATGTCGCCTGCCGAAGAGGAACTTGCCGCAGAACTGGACCTGTCGGGCGGTATTGCCTGGGCACGTATGTACCAGAATCTGACGTCGCAGATACTTGTGCCCATCGAACGCGAGGGGCAGACAGTCGAACTGCCGATGAGTCAGGTGCGCAATCTGGCGCGCGACCCGGACCGGGCAGTGCGCCGCAGCGCGCACGAGGCGGAACTCGCAGCCTGGGAACGCGCAGCGTTGCCGCTCGCATCCGCGCTCAACAGCATCAAAGGGCAGGTGCTCACCCTCAGTCGCCGTCGTCGGTGGGAATCGCCGCTCGAGGCATCGCTGTTCGACAATGGCATCGACCGCGCCACGCTCGATGCCATGATGACCACAGCGCGCGAGTTCTTTCCCGATTTTCGGCGCTACCTGCGCGCCAAAGCCAGGCTCCTCGGTCTTGAACGCCTCGCCTGGTACGATCTCTTCGCCCCGGTCGGCAGCGGTGGACGCAGCTGGCGCTTCAGCGATGCAGAGGCGTTTATCGTGGCGCAGTTCACGCGCTACTCGACGCGCATGGGCGATTTTGCTGCGCGCGCATTCCGCGAACGCTGGATCGACGCCGAACCGCGCGCAGGAAAAGTCGGCGGCGCGTTCTGTATGTCGCTCCGCCGCGATGAGTCGCGCATTCTGCTGAACCACGATCCCACAGCGGACAGCATGTTTACGCTGGCGCACGAACTCGGGCATGGCTACCACAACCTCAACCTGGCGCAGCAGACGATGCTCAACCGTGATACGCCGATGACCCTGGCAGAAACGGCGAGCATTTTCTGTGAGACGATTGTGCGCAATGCGGCGCTCCAGGACGCCAGCCGCGATGAGACGCTCGAAATCCTCGAGGCGTTCCTCAGCGGCGCGTGTCAGGTGGTGGTTGATATTACGTCACGCTTCCTGTTTGAAACCGCGCTGTTCGAACAACGCGCCACGCGCGATCTGTCGGTCGCCGAGTTGTGCGTGCTGATGATCGACGCGCAGAAACAAACGTATGGCGATGCGCTCGATGAACAAACATTGCATCCATTTATGTGGGCGGTCAAGGGGCACTACTACAGCAGCGGCTTTTCCTTCTACAATTACCCTTACATGTTCGGCTTGCTGTTCGGGTTGGGGCTGTATGCCGCCTATCAGCGTGCGCCCGACGCTTTTCAGGCGCGCTACGACGATCTGCTGGCTTCGACCGGGCTGGCAAGCCCGCTCGAACTGGCAGCGCGCATGGAGATCGATCTGCGCTCACCCGCATTCTGGCGCGCCAGTCTCGAGGTCATTCGCTACGATATTGATCGCTTCGAGTCGCTGGCAGTTGCGACATGAACCCGGAACGTTTGTGGACTGCGACACTGCGCGAACTGCCGCATGGCGCGGCAGTGACGCGCATCCTGGCAGCAGCAATCGCCGCCGTCGAGCCGGGCGCTGCGGTCCGCCGCTTTCTGCGTCGTGAGGGAGAAACGCTGGTTGCCGGAGACGTTACATACGACCTCCGCGCATTTGATCGAGTCTGGATCATTGGCGCCGGCAAGGCAGGGGCGCCAATGGCAGTCGCTGCCGCCGGGATCGTCGGTGAACGCCTGACCGGTGGGACAGTCGTCGTCAAAGAAGGGCACCTGACGGCAGACCACGTCGCGGCGCTGCAACCGCAGGTTGAGCTGCTCGAAGCCGGTCATCCGCTCCCCGATACGCGCGGCGTCGCTGCCGGCGAACGCATTGCCGCGCTGCTCACGCAGTTGGGCGAACGCGACCTGGTGCTGGCGTTGATCTCCGGCGGCGGCTCGGCGCTGTTGACACGACCGGCGCCGGGGATAAGCCTGGACGACATGCAAAAACTGACAGGGGTGTTGCTGGCATGTGGCGCATCGATCAACGAAATCAACACCCTTCGTCGCCACCTCGACACCCTGAAGGGCGGCGGGCTGGCGCGCCTGGCAGCGCCGGCAACCGTCATCACCCTCGTGCTGTCCGATGTCGTCGGCGACCCGCTCGACGTTATCGCCTCCGGTCCCACCGTCGCCGACCCGACAACCTTTGCCGATGCACTTGACGTGCTTGAACGCTACAACGTCCTGCACCAGACTCCGGTCGCTATTCTCAGGCGGCTGGAAAGCGGCGTGCGCGGCGAGATCGCCGAGACCCCCAAGCCAGGCGATCCGGCGCTGGCGCGGGTCGGCAACCTGATCATCGGCAGCAACCGTCTGGCGGCGGAAGCCGCACTGGCAGCGGCGCACCGTGAAGGTTTCAACGCATTGATCCTGACGACATTTCTACAGGGTGAGGCGCGGGTCGTTGGACGGGTCCTGGCAGCCATTGCCCGCGAGATCGCAGACAACAATCGTCCGATCAGTCGCCCCGCATGCGTCATCGCAGGTGGCGAGACCACCGTCACCCTGCGTGGTGACGGACGCGGCGGGCGCAACCAGGAACTGGCGCTCGCCGCAGTCGCCGATCTCGCCGCTGCACCGGGGGCGCTGCTGGTCGCGCTGGCGACCGATGGCGGCGATGGCCCGACCGACGCGGCGGGAGCGGTGGTCAGCGCCGCGACCCTCCAGCGCGCCAGAGATCTGGGACTCGACGTTGCCGCAGCACTGGCGCGCAACGACAGCTACCCCTTCTTCGATGCCCTGGGCGATCTGCTGCGACCCGGATCAACCCATACCAACGTCAACGATCTGGCGCTCGTCGTGGTGGTGTGACCGCCGGGTAAGAGCAGTCGAGGTCGTAGATGCGCAGGCGGAGAGCTTCGCCGAGGCGGTCGGCGAGTTTCTTCTGCAACATCGCTGTGCTCCGCTTCCGTGTGCTATACTATATTCACGATACAAGATACAGCACAGATGTAGCGCCAGGGGAAGAGCGGCATGCACCAGGTCAAACTTGATGAAGCGACGACCCGGCTATCGAGCTTGATCGATGCCGCCGTCCGTGGCGAGGTCGTCTTGATCACAACCGATGATCAGCAGATCGTCCAGCTCGTGCCGGTCAAACATGCCAGGCGCCTGCGTCGCTTTGGCAGCGCCAAAGGGCTGATCCACATGGCGGATGACTTTGATGCTCCGCTCGACGACTTTGGCGAGTACATGGCGTGAAACTGCTCCTCGATACCCATAGCTTCATCTGGTTCGTGGAGGGCAATCCCGCGCTCAGCTCGCACGCACGAACGCTCATCGAAGAACCGACCAATGAAGTATTCCTGAGCATGGCTAGCGTGTGGGAGATGGCGATCAAAGTGAGCCTGGGCAAGCTGCGCTTGAGCCAGCCCTTCGACTTGTTTATTCCCTACCAACTCTTGTTGAACGACATTATCTTGCTCGACATCGCGGTGCGGCATGCGTTGCTGGTCGCCACACTGCCCTTTCATCATCGTGATCCATTTGATCGCCTGCTGATCGCCCAAATTCTGGTCGAAGGCTGGCCCCTTATCAGTGCTGATAGCATCTTTGACACATATGGGGTGAATCGGCTCTGGTAAGAGTCGTCGTACAACTGTCACAACGTGACAGAACTTTTCTTGAACGATTTGCTGCCCTGCCCAAACACGGGCGTACACGCCGTTATCTTGCCCGAAGGCCGGAAGATCTTTATCCGGGACACCCTGATCTATGCTACAAATACTCAGTACAATTGAGTGCCGGATGGTGGCCTGGCACTAACCTGAGCCGAGTCCAGATAGAGCGCATCATTGAAATGGCTTGTGAGGTAGCCGGGGTCAAATACGGGCGCGAGCTTTCAGTCAATCTCGGTGAATGAAGGCGCAGTCTAACACCACACCGTGCTCAACCTGACCCGGCACGTCGGCTCTTTCTACACCAACGTCAGCTATCTGGCGCTCGTCGTGGTGGTGTGACCGCCGGGTAAGAGCAGTCGAGGTCGTAGATGCGCAGGCGGAGAGCTTCGCCGAGGCGGTCGGCGATTTTCTTCTGCAACATCGCTGTGCTCCGCTTTGACTGGATTTCTCTCTGTGGTATGATGAGAAGCGGGATGGCAAGTCCACGATCAACCGATCATCATGCAAAATAAGGCATCGTAAAATGACCTGTTTCGACGACGAGGAGATGACCTATGCCCAGACCAATACAAGTCAAACCACTCGAAAACTACCGAATCTGGGTAAAGTTTTCAGATGGCGTCGAAGGAACCATTGATTTATCCTATCTCGTTGGTCACGGTGTTTTTGCTCTCTGGAATGATTACCAGGAATTTCAGAAGGTTCGCATCGGATCGAGCGGCGAGATTGCCTGGAGCGAGGATATTGATATCTGTCCAGACGCAATCTATCTCAAAATTACTGGACAAAAGCCCGAAGACCTTTTTCCCAGGCTACGCGAGTTGAGTGTCCAGCATGCCTGAAATCAGCCGATTCTTCGGCATTGTTATCAAGATATACTATGAAGATCATCCACCGCCTCATTTTCATGCAGAGTATGGTGAACACGAAGCCTTGATAGATATTCGCACGCTTGTTGTCATCGGAGGTCACCTCCCGCCTCGCGCACTGGGACTTGTTGTGGAGTGGGCTTCTCAGCATCAAACGCAATTGCTGGTTTTGTGGGAACGGGCAGTCCAGCAACAGTCGTTGTATAAACTCCCGCCGCTCACCTGACCTGCGCTTCCAGCCGACCGCTTCGCTCGCTGCGCTCTGCACGGCGCCTCATCTGCGAACCGTCATAGCGACGCGCAGCATGATCGAACTATGAACGAATTCAGAACTGGATTCGGTGCAACAAGACTCTGAGCATAGCTTCTATCATCTTTCCTGGGAACAGGGTGACTTCTTATGATTCTGGAAGAACACATCGAAGAAATCCGATCAGGGATTAAGGCTGGCCGTTTTACCAACGAAGCTGCGGTATCGCAGGGCATTGTACTGCGCTTGTTGCATGCCCTTTCGTGGCCGTCTTACGACACTCAGGTCGTATGGACTGAATACTCATTGGAAGGAAGGATTTTCACACACGTCTCTGTCTGCTGATATATGATCACAGTTGAAATCATTGTGACCGGCAATGAGGTGCTGCTGGGCGATGTGCTGGACACAAACACGAACTGGATGTGCAAACGAATCACCGCTTTTGGGGGACGTGTCGAGCGCGCCGTGATCGTCCGCGATGAAATGGACGCAATCGTCCGCGAGGTCCGATCAAGCCTGGAACGCTCCGTCAGATTGATCGTCACAATTGGCGGCATGGGACCGACGTGGGACGATATAACAGTCGCCGCAGTTGCGCACGCCGTCAATCGACCCTTGCTGCTGCACCCGCAGGCGCTCGCCATCGTGCAACAGCGATACGAGCATTTTGCCCGTGAGGGCGCAGTGCACGATCCAGCGATCACCCCTGAACGCGAGAAAATGGCGTATCTGCCCGAAGGCGCATATCCGCTCGACAATCCGATCGGCGCAGCGCTGGGCGTAGTGCTCGACCTGGAATCCTCCACGATCATCTGCCTCCCCGGCGTCCCGGCAGAACTGAAGGGGATCGTTGAAGGACCACTGCAACCGCTGCTTCGACGCCTGTTCGGCGAGCGCGTCTTCATCGAGCGCCTGGTGATCGTCAACTGCACCGACGAATCGATCCTGGCGCCTGCGCTTCACACAGTAGCAGAGCGTCATCCCGACGTATACATCAAGTCCAGAGCGCAACGCTTCGGTCCTGACGTAACGTTCCGGATCACCCTCTCAACAACCGGGCGTTCCAGGGAGATCGCAGAACAACAGATTGCAGCGGCGATCCAGGAACTGGGGCAGACGTTGAGCGCCGTCGGCATCTCGATAGATGCGATTGAGGAGCAGTGATATGGGACAACTTCCAGTCTCACATCAAAAACCATTGATGGAGGCAGCGGACAGGGCAGCTGCCTCCATCGAGCTTATGGTCTTTGAGCAATTATTCTGCTCCAGCCCGCGCAGGCGGGCTTTGCTCCGTATAGCCGAGGGCTCCAGCCCCACGGCTATACGGGATACCGGATTTATAGCAGTTCTCAAATACGTTGACTCTCGTCCGGGTCTGCCGCGTTGCGCGAGGCGCCCACTTCCAGCGACGGGTGTGGGGGCACGGCATGCCGTGCCCCCCACGGCGCCGCCTCGAGGTGGCACGTGAAGCGCTCGTTTCCAGCGACGGGTGCAGCCCCGTCTGACAGACCTTGCAAGACCTGCGCGCGCTCTCCGCGCCTCCGCGCCTCCGCGTGAGCCGGTCTGATGCACACGGAGACGCGGAACACGCGAAGGGATGGCGTACACGGCGTCCGCTTTCGATGGCGGGTGCAACCCTGCCCAACAAGACCAATCTTTATGAGAACTGCTATAATGCTCAATCTTCATGAGCCTTCTACCGGTCAGGCGCCTCCTGACCGACCGACGACGGCAGCGCCGTGCCGAAGAGGGACAGGTACATCAGACGGTAGACATCAGTGTTGTCGAAGCGCCCGCGGAACGTGCGCCGCAGTTCCGCAGCGTTCAGACCCTGAGCACGCGAGAGGATACCACCCGATACGTCGGGCGTGCCCACCCAGCTTACCGCGAATGCCATTCGCCTGCCATACGCATCAGGCTCGCTCAGGAACGGCGGCGAGTTGCGCCCGTAGCGCCCATCGAGCGGTGAACGCACATTTTGCGCACTGACACCAGTCGGGTTGTTATTGTAGTCCGCCACATTCCTGGCCGGATCCCACGCGCCAACCTGCAAGCCACCCGCATCGCTATCCGCTGCGGTAAGGATCAGCGTGTTGCGATTGCGCTGCTGGAAGCGCTGCACAACCTCGATCACATCATTCGCATGCTTCAGACCGGTAAGCGTACCGATCGCGTTGTCGTTGTTACCGAAGTTGTCCACGCTTTCCGTTTCGACAACCATCATGAACGGCTTTCCTGCCTGCCGTGAGCAGCGCTGAATGATCGTCAGCGCAAGATCGGTCATCTCAGCGGCGGTTGGCGGGTTATAACCGAGCGTGCCGGGGCGGCTGCCAAAGAGGATCAGGTTGGTGCGCTTGTCGTTGACATCGATGGAAGGATCGACCAGACCCGCGCTGATCAGGCGTTCCTCTGGCACGTCGTTGAAAATATCATCGGCAGCGAACAGACCGAGCACATACGGCGCATACCGGCGGTCGCTATTCACGCGCTCACGCAGCGCCTCGAACTCGGCGCGGGTGCGCACGATCACATACCCCTTCGCCTCGAACTCTTTGAGCAGGTTGCGACCATCCGTGCGGCTGGGACCGGCGCCGGTGATCGGATCGAGGTGGACATGACAGTCGAGCGTTATGGCATCCGGCGCACACTGCGGCGTGCCGACCGGCAGGAAGAAACTCTCGCCGCCAGCAAGAATGATGTGTGGCGGCTGCTCGCCCTCGAAACCTGGACGACCGTCGAGGATCTGGCGGACAATTTCGTTGTCGAGGTTGCGGTTGCCGACCTCAGAGACGAAAGCGGCTGTGCCAGGCTCGGCAATATCGCCATCGTTTACCAGCGCCACCGGGTGACCGTTATTGATCGCTTCGCGCATGATACTGCCGGGATAGCCGGAGAGCGCTCGAATGCTGCGAGCGGCATCACCGTCGCCATCCTTGCCAAACGATCCAAGACCTTCGACTTTGTAGCCAAAGGCGTGGGTGGTCGCGCCGCCATTCGACGTTCCCGTCAGAATGTCCTCCATGTGCCCCCGATAGGCCGCCATCTCAGGCAGTGTGTCCCAGGGGCTCAGCGCATCAGGACCGTACCAGTAGATGCGCGCGGCGCTCCAGTGGTTCAAGCCAGCGCCGTCGGGATGGATGAAGATGACGTTGCCGGTGCGCCGCGAACCCTGCAATTCCGGGATGCCCGTACCTGCCGCTGTCGCAGAGACCGTTGCGATCAGCAGGATAACTGTACCAATCAGACCGAGCGTGCGTTTTCCTCCGAACATGGCGTTCCACTCCTTACTGCTGTCTGTTTCCACAGCCACGCGAGCCACGCATACAATTGCACGGTGAACCGGCCGGTCATTCGGTTAGAAGATGCCGGGGAACATGCCGTGAATGCCGGGCAAAGACTTTACGGCGGCGCGATCTATCGGCGACGCAAATACCATCCGCATTCGCGACTCACCGGTGAACAGCGCGAGAAGCCAGGATGACCTGGCACACTCACACGTGCAAATTTGACTTCAGGCTCAGGAGGAAGTATAACCAGTGCAACTTAAGCAGCATTCAATGAGAGGTAAAGAGGAGGTTATCAAGTGTCAGTAAATGGTTAATTATTAAAAAATTGTAATTATTGGAAAGATTCACAAAAAAGATGCATCCACTTTATATTTTTCTTCGTAAACGTCAGCCCCATATCCTTTGAGAAGAAGCAAGGGGATCACACAATGAAATCATACTGGCTTCTGATCCTGATCGTCATTGGTTTCATCCTGATTATTACCGGTTTCGTGTACAACGTCGTGTTTGCTGGCATTCCATACCAGGATCCGCCGCCTGAGCTGGTTGCGCGCTACAACATGCACGCTACGATTGCTCAGACGATAACTACGACCGGAATAATTACTATGCTTGCAGGGATTGTTGGGAGTATCGTTCTTCGGCTCTTGCGACGATAAGCAACGTAGATTCTGTCATTGTTTCCACCTTCAGCGTTCCCCGCGTTTGCCCTGCCATTCGGCGCGCAACAGGTCGGTAAGGATGCTCATAAACCGGAGATTATGGATCGTCGCCAGGCGATAGAAGAGGGTTTCGCCGATTGCGTGCAAATGGTGCAGATAGCCAAGCGAATAGTGCGTACAGGTGTAGCAGTCGCAACCGGGAAAGATCGGCAAGGTGGACTTGATATACCGATCGTCCTGGATGTAGATGGAGTGAAACCAGCGATCAACGAGGCGAAACGCAGGCGTGTGCGGATCGGCAGCAAAGGCGTACAGGCGTCCATTCCGCGCATCGCGCGTCGGCAGAGCGCTATCGAACATCTGATAGCCCATTCGCGCGCAGGCCGCCACATACTCCGGGTGACCGACGCCAAGCGCGTGGAGCGGTAGATGCGCCGGGATCAGTTCGCGGGTGAGCGCCAGCATGTCGGTCAGCAGGTTACCCGCCGAGTCGAGGGGCCATCCGCCATAGCCATACCCGTCGAAACCGATCTCGAGCAATGCTTCAGCGCATTCGCGCCGTAATTCGGCGATGCCTCCGCCCTGGACGACCGCAAACAGCAGCGGACGTTCATCGTCCATTCGACGCATCGCAAGTTGACGTTCAAACTCCTGTTTGCAACGCGCCGCCCAACGGATGGTTCGCCGTACCGAGGCGCGCTGTTCGGTCGGTGTATCATCCACGTGGGTGCAATCGTCCAGACAGACCACAATATCGGCGCCATATGCCAGTTGCAACTGAATGCATTTCTCCGGCGTTAACTGAAATTTGCGCCCTGCACCTTCCGGCTGGAATACGATCCCCTGGTCACTGAGCCGACCCTGCTTCGGATTCTGGCGGATCAGCGAGTATGCCTGAAAACCACCCGAATCGGTCATGATCGGACCGTCCCAGCCAGCCATTGCGTGAAGACCACCCAGCGCCTGAATGGTCGATGAGCCTGGCTTCTGCATCAGGTGGAATGTGTTCATCACCAGCGCATGCACGCCAGCAGCCCGCACATCGCCAGCATCGGCGGCGCGCACCGTGCCGAATGTGGCGTCCGGCAGAAAGGCGGGCAGTGGCAATCTTCCCCGGCGTGTCGGCAATTCGTCGCTGTGTGCAGACATGGCTGGCAGTATACCACGCAGATGCGGAGATGCGTCAGGTTGCAACTTTTAACGCTTTCTCTACGTCTTTTCGACAGTACGTACTGTTTTGATCACGCAGGAAGAGGTTTTTCATGAACCGTCCATGGCAGCGTCGTCTCATTGCATTTGGCGCGATCGCGCTCGGTATCGTCTACCTGATCAATCCTACAGCAGGATTCCTCGAGTTGATTCCCGATGCTCTGCCATTCGTCGGTAATCTCGACGAGGCAGCGGCGACCACCCTGGTGATCTGGGGGATTCAGGCATGGCGTCAGGCGCCTCTGGCGTTACCGGCATTGCCAGAAAAACGCGATCCATCGAAACCGGCGCACAACCGGTAAACGTGTGGCGCGTGATCCACAGATCCTGAAGCGCAAAACCCGACGCCGGTCGTTCACCATCCGGTCGCAACCAGCATCAGCGGGAGCAGTTCCATATCGGCGTCAGCAACAAGCGCGTCATACTCGCGCAACCTGGCTGGCGTCAACTGCTGTCGCGCACTGTTCTGCGAGATCAACGGCAATACACGCCGCGACATCTCATCACCCGTTTCAATGACAAACGCTCCGGCGCGCACCTCCCGCCACCCTGCATCCCGGATCAGCGTGGCAAGATCGACAGCCGGTTCGGGGGTCGTCAGCAGCAGATCCACTCTTCTGCGCTCACGTTCTGCAAGCAATGCCTGGATCCAATCGCGTAGACGAACTGACCAGAACGTCCAGGCAGTGGTTGCCGTAACAACGACCAGCCATCCTCCGGGTCGCACGACGCGCCGCAGTTCGCGGAGCGCCGTGCGTTGATCATGCAGCATCCCCAGCGTCGCCAGGCATACTGCCGCGCCGCAGCACGCCGTGCGTAGCGGCAGCATATGCGCATCACCTGCGATTGCCCACATTCCGCCGCGCGCCGCCGCCGACAACGCTTCCCGGTCGCAATCAATGCCGACAAGAGATCCGGCAACGTTGAGCGTTGAGCGAAGGAGCGCCGTCTTGTGCCCGGCGCCGCACCCCACATCGAGGAGCGGACCTTCCGGCAACGGCAGAGCGCCGAGGATCATCTCCAAAACCGACGCCATCGGCGCATGAAGCGCTGCACTATTGTCGATATTCATCGTAAAACTGATATGTATACGCTATCGATATAATAGGCACTAAAGCCGTAGCCTTGTCGCCATGCACCCTGGGATGCGCTGGCGATGCAGGTTGTAGACATGAGGATGCCCTGATGGATTTCTTCGAACTGATACGCCTCAACCTTCTCTCACCAATGGCACTCGCATTTGTACTGGGAATCGTCGCCACTCTGGTACGAAGTGACCTTCACTTCCCGGATGCATTGTACACGGCATTATCGATCTATCTGTTGCTGGCGATCGGATTGAAGGGCGGCGCGGAACTTTCGGTGACGCCCCTGGCGCAGTTGTGGGCGCCGCTCCTGGCAGCTCTCCTGCTCGGCGTTGGCATTCCTATCTGGTGCTATGCCATCCTTCGTGCACTGGGCAGGTTCGGCGTCGCCGATGCCGCCGCGATTGCCGCACACTATGGCTCGGTGTCCGCCGTGACATTTGGCGCCAGCCTGACGTTTCTGGAAAGCGTTCGAATGCCGTATGAAGGATTCGCGCCAACGCTGGTCGCCGTCATGGAAATTCCCGGCATCATTGTCGCGCTGGTCATTGCACGTCTGCGTCTCGGTCAGGTTGGCTCGTGGCGCAGCGTATTGCACGAGGTGTTGGCTGGCAGGAGCATTCTGCTCCTGTTTGGCGGTCTGGTGATCGGTGCAGCCGCGGGCAAAGAAGGAGTCGCCCAGGTGGCGCCGCTGTTCGTGGACCCATTCAAGGGCGCATTGACCTTCTTCCTGCTCGAAATGGGCATGGTTGCTGCCCGCCAGTTCCGCGATGTTGCCAGAGCCGGGAAGTTTCTGATCGGCTTCGGTATTGTTATGCCTGTTCTGCATGGCATACTCGGCATCTGGCTCGGCAGTCTTGCGGGCCTGTCACCCGGCGGCAGCATGGTGCTGGGGGTGCTGGCTGCCAGTGCATCCTACATCGCTGCGCCAGCGGCAGTGCGCATCGCGTTGCCGCAAGCCAATCCAGGGTATTATTTGACTGCTTCGCTGGTGATCACTTTTCCATTCAACCTGACGCTTGGGTTACCACTCTATCTTGCGATCACCCGCGCAATCTTCGGCATCTAGCCCGGAACCGCTCCTGATCACTCCGCCTCCGGTTTCGGCGGAGCGATCAGGCCGCGCTGCACGGCAACCAGCGCCGCCTGCGTGCGATTGCTGACCCCAAGTTTCTGGAAGATCTCACTCAGGCGGTTGCCGACCGTCTTTTCCGAAAGAAACAGGCGCTGCGCGATGGTGCGGTTGTCGTAGCCAGCCGCCAGGAGGGTGAGAATGTCCCGTTCGCGCTCTGTCAACTGTTCGGCATCCTGATCAACACTCAGGCGACGAAACTCATCGAATACCTTCAACGTCACGGTTGGATCGAGCGCCGCCTCACCGCGATACACCCGCTCGATCACGTCGATCAGTTCGTCGGCGTCGGCATCTTTCAGCAGATAGGCGCGCGCACCGGCTTTGATGGCTTCGAACAGGTGCTGATCCTGACGATACATGGTCAGCATAATGATCTTGACCTCCGGGTGCGATTGGGCAAGTTGACGCGCCACGGCGACACCGTCGATCTCCGGCATCTGAATATCGAGCAGCACAATGTCGGGCTGAAGCGCTGCAACCTGCGCCAGCACCTCGCGTCCGGTGGACGCTTCGCCGACGATGACGAATCCTGCTTTGCGCTCCAGCAGTTCGCGCAACCCCTGACGAAACATGCGATGGTCGTCGGCGAGGAGAATACGAATTTCACTGCTCATATGCGTCCCCTATTTCGCTTGATTTGACGCGGCAACTCTGCCGTTCAGAGGAAAGCGCAGCCATGCTGCACTCCAGAATTCCAACCTTCAACCTTGAACCGCCTTCTCCCTGGCGCCCATCGGCAGGGGGATCCAGGCGCGCAACTCCGTCCCTGCGCCGGGACGCGAGAGGATCGTCAGTTGCCCGCGCAACGCTGCCAGACGTTCACGCATCTGGCGCAACCCTACATGCCCCGGCGCGTCAGGCAACGCACCCGGATCAAACCCCCGTCCATCGTCGCGCACCACAATTTGCAACCCTTCATCGACCCGTCCGATCATCACCTCGACGCGCGTTGCCGCCGCGTGTTTGGCGACATTGGTCAACGCTTCCTGGACGACACGGAATGCAACTGCTTCAATCTCCGGCGGAATGGTGGACGGCGTACCCGTCAGATCAACATCGATGTCCCAGTTATGTTGACCGGCAAACTCAACGATATAGCGCCGCAACCCGCCCACGAAGCCCAATTCGTCGAACTGCACCGGGCGCAGTGCAAAGATCGCCCGTCGTAATTCGCGGATCTGCTCACGCAGCGTGGTTTTCAGTTCCAGCAATTCGGCGCGTAAACGCTGCGGATCATGCTCGATCCAGTCCAGCCACAGATCGACGCGCATGCGCATAAACGCCAGGCTCTGCGCAATACCATCGTGAATATCACGTGCGATACGGGCGCGCTCTTCGGCGATTGCGCGTTCCAGCTGATAGATAGCGCGCTCCTCGCGTGAACGTCGCCGGGCGCTGGCGATTGCTTCGGCAACCTCGTTCGCAATGGTTTCCAGCAATGCCAGTTCATCGCTGGCAACGGGGAGTGAATCTTCAAGATGGAGTTCAATCCAACCCAGCAACGCCATACCGTCGTGGAGCGGCAACACCAGGCAGGCGCAGCCGGATCTTTCGATCATCTGCGGTTGACGGGCGGTCGCCACGCTATCGGCGATACCCAACGCTCTGCGTAAACGGGAGAGTTCCTCTCCCGGCATCCCCTGGGCGCGCGCCTCGACAAACCCGTTCGGGTTGAGCAGCACCACTGCCGTCGCCCGCGCCGGAACCAGACGCCGCGGGAACGTCATCGCCGCATCGAGAATGTCATCGAGGGTCGCCGAATCGACAATCCGCCGGTTGACTTCGCTGAGCAGCGCCAGCTGGCTGTAGGCGCGCTGCTGGTCGCGCAACGCCTGTTCCAGTCCGGTCTGGTACCGCTGCTCCTGGCGACTGACCCATGTCAGCGTCAACCAGACCGCCAGACCGCCAAGAAGCCCCCAGGCTGCTACATCGCCGAGGACGCGCGTGATCGGTGTGTCGGGTTCGAACCATAATGCCTCGAGCATCCGTCCGATGGCAAACGCCAGACCAATGGCGCCTCCGAGCAACCAGCGCAGGCGCAGCAGAACCTGCCAGTACATTTTTGGCGCTTCATCTGCACGCGGGGTCAGCTCTGAATCGATCACGTCCATCCCCGTCCTGCGCTTGTGTTCAGCCACGCTTTCCCCAGTGGTTCCCGGTTCTCAGTTCCTGGTTCCTGGTTCCTGGTTCTCTCATTGTAGCGTAAAACGAAAAACGCGGACGACCTGAATGCCGCCCGCGTCTGACCACTACATCGTCTCACCTCTACGCCGCCAGCGCGCCGCGACCACGTTCCTGACGCGCCATCGCGCGCAGTCGGGCAATGCGCTCTTCGGTGGGCGGATGGGTGCTGAACCAGCGCATCATCCCGCCAGCGCCGCTCAGCGGATTCACAATGTAGAGCGAAGCTGTCGCCGGGTTCATCTGCATAACCCCTCGCTGCGCCGCCCACTCAATCTTCTCCAGCGCGCTCGCCAGCGGCAACGGATCGCCCAGGATGCGGGCGCCGAGTTCGTCCGCCTGGAATTCGCGCGCCCGCGAGATGCCGAGCTGGATGAGCGTTGCCGCGATCGGTGCAACAATCACGAGCAGCAGTTCACCAATCGGGTTGCCGCCTTCGTCGTCATCACCGCCGCTAAACATGCTGAAGATCTGGCTCCACATCCACATATCGGCGATTGCCGCAATAGCGCCTGCGATTGTCGCCGTCACTGCTGAGATCAGCGTGTCGCGGTTCTTGATATGCGCCAGTTCGTGCGCAATAACCCCGGCAAGCTCCTCTTTCGTCAGCAGGCGGCTGATGCCGGTGGTTACCGCCACAACCCCTTTGCTGGGGCTACGACCGGTTGCGAACGCATTCGGCACATCTTCATCAATGATGTAGAGCCTGGGCATGGGCAACCCGGCGCGCGCACTCAACTGCTCGACCGTCTGGTAGAACCACGGCGCTTCCTCGCGGCTCACCTCGCGGGCGCCCGCCATGCGCAGCACAATGCTGTCGGAGAACCAGTACGCGCCCAGATTCATTACAGCCGCAAAAACAACCGCGATGATCAGTCCGAATGTTCCACCCAACGCATTGCCGATGACCAGAAACAACGCGGTCAGCGCTGCCATCAGCGCAAAAAGTTTGATAACGTTTTTTCCCATGCAACCCCTCCCACCGGTTACCGGATTGTGTCGTTCTTCACGCACCCCATGGTAGCGCACTGCATCAGAAGACGACAGGGTAGGAATACCCGCTCTCGAACAGGAACCTTCCCGCATTTTCCCGGAAGAACAATGTCGAGAAACCAGCATCAACAGAATATTATGTCAAATAAACCCCGGATCAGCATCATCACCCCCAGAGCGCCGCAGAGAGATGCCTGCTACGGTTAACAGGATGACGCCGATGACTTCCAGGGCAGTCTGCTATCCTTTCTGATCAAAAACGCGAGTTCGCCGGGGAAGACGAAACGCTGCACGTCCCACTGCCTGCCAGCGACGAGCGCCTCAAACTGGCGTTCGTAGGTTGCACCCATCCCCTTGCGTCGCCCGCCCAGGGTCTGCACCGGGTACGACACCAGCACGAATGGCGCATCGAGCGTTTCCACGAGACGCGCCGCAGCGCCACGCTCGATCTGATCCAGCACCGGCGCTATCTTCAACGCCAGCGCCAGATCAACCGGCGGACCGCCGGGATCGGTCGTCTGATCGCGCACCTCTGCGTTACCGGGAATGCCGATGAGCGCCATAAAGCGTCCGATGAACTCGATGAGGGCGCTATCGATGTCGCTGGCATAGTAGACGGCGTCATCGGCAAGCGGCATCCAGGGTATCGCCAGCGGGTTCAGCCCACAGCCAACATCCAGGACCGACCGGATGGGTGGAAGGGCGGCATATATGGTGGCGTAAAAATGGAGCAGGAACGGCAGTCGTTCGCGGGTCGACGCATGCTGCGCCATCAGGTACAGCGTAGCGCGCAGGAAGGAAGCATCGAGATGCGCCACGCGTGGGTTCGCCTGCGCCGCCTGGAGAAGCGTCTCGTCGGAAGGGGTCACCGGCGGGAGCGCAGTACCCCTCTGTAAAAGCGTCAACCAGCGCTCCACGTCGATCCGCTGTTCGACATACGCTCCGACAACCTGATGCAACCGGTTCTTCGTCGCCTTGATCGCCTCCCGGAGATTGCGACGAACGGCGAGTTCGCGCACTGCAAGGGTGCGCACCAGGGTTGGGGCGATGGAGCGGTACTTTGGCGCCGCCAGGATGGCATCGACGACAGCATCGATCTGACCGGCATCGCTCAGCGCCTTGCGTCCTGGCGGTGAATGTTCAGCATCTTCGGGCATTGCGAGTACGGGCACGGCATGCCGTGCCCCAACAGGCGGTGACGGTACAGGCACGGCATGCCCTGCCGCAACACGACCGGCGGTGACGGTACGGGCACGGCATGCCCTGCCGCAACAGGAGTACGGGCACGGCATGCCGTGCCCCAACTTGACGTTCAACCTCCCTCCGCCTTCCCGCGCATCCGAGGGCTTTCCCACGGCACATCGGGGACGCCAGCGTTCGCATTCGCAAACCGCGCAGCAACGAACAGCAGGTCTGAAAGGCGATTCAGATACACAGCGACCTGCGGATTGACCGGTTCGTTGTGGCTCAGCGCCACAACCCGCCGTTCGGCGCGGCGACAGATCGTGCGCGCCAGATGAAGGTAAGCGGCAGATAACGAACCACCCGGCAGAATGAACTGGCGCAATGGTTCCAATCGCGCCTCCAGTTCATCGATTGCCTGCTCCAACGCCTGCACCGCCTCCTGGTCGATACGTGGAATATTCGCCGCCTCCCCAGGCGTCGCCAGGTCGGCGCCGACGACGAAGAGATCGTTCTGAACCCGCGCCAGCAGCGCGTCGAGTTCTGCGCCGACGCCTGCCGCGCGCGCGACGCCGATTGCCGCATTGCACTCATCGACAGTGCCGTATGCCTGAACGCGGGGCGCATCCTTGGGGACGCGCAACCCGCCCCACAACCCGGTTTCGCCCTCGTCGCCCGTTCGCGTATAGATCTTCACTGCACCACTCCTCTCTCAGTCGAGCCGCAGCGCAATATGCAACTCGCGCAACTGACGCTCATCGACCGGTGATGGCGCATTGGTCATCAGATCGACCGCCTGCTGCGTCTTCGGGAATGCCATCACCTCGCGGATCGTGACTTCATCGGCAAGGATCATGCAAATGCGGTCGATGCCGGGGGCAATGCCGCCGTGCGGCGGTGCGCCGTACTCGAACGCTTCCAGCATATGCCCGAACTGACGCATTGCCGTTTCGCGGTCGATGCCGAGCAGGTCGAACAGGCGTTGCTGCACATCACGGCGATGGATACGGATCGATCCGCCGCCAGCTTCGTATCCGTTCAGGATCAGGTCATACGCTTTGGCGCGCACCCTGCCGGGGTCGGTGTCCATCAGGTGCAGGTCCTCATCCTTTGGCGCTGTGAATGGGTGATGCACTGCATCCCAGCGCTGCTCCTCCTCGTTCCACTCGACGAGCGGAAAATCGATCACCCAGGCCCACGCCAGCACATTCGGATCGGCAAGGTTAAGGCGTGCACCAAATTCGCGCCGCAGGCGATCCAGGGTTTGCGCCACAATCTTCGGCGGATCTGCAACGATCAGCAACAGATCGCCGGGTGCGCCTTCCATGCGGCGAATGATGGCAGCCATTTCATCGGGTGACACCTGCCTGCCAAAACTGGAGCGCACCTCGCCCCCTTCGCCTGGCACAACCGCCCACAGCAATCCTCTGGCGCCCGCCTGCTTCGCCAGTTCAACCACCTCGTCGATCTGTTTGCGCGAGTAACTCCCGGCGCCGGGAATGCGCAATCCCTTCACCTGCCCGCCGGTATCGAGCGCTGCGCGAAAGACGCCGAACGAACTGGCAGCCACCACATCGCTCACATCGACCAGTTCCAGACCGTAGCGCAGATCCGGCTTGTCCGACCCAAAACGCTCCATCGCCTCGGCGTATGTCAGGCGCGGGAAGGGCGTCACTAACCGCTTATGCGGTACAATTTCACGACACAACGCAGTGAACAGACGCTCAATGATATCGAGCACATCGCCCTGATCGACAAAACTCATCTCCATGTCGAGTTGCGTGAATTCGGGCTGCCGGTCGGCGCGCTGATCCTCATCGCGGAAGCAGCGCGCGATCTGGAAGTAGCGATCGAATCCGGCGACCATGAGCAGTTGCTTCAACTGCTGCGGCGACTGCGGCAACGCATAGAATTTGCCCGGATGCAATCGACTCGGCACCAGATAGTCGCGCGCACCCTCTGGCGTCGATTTGATCAGGATCGGCGTCTCGATCTCGACAAACCCCTCGCGGTCGAGGAAATCGCGGATGAACTTGACGATCCGATGGCGCAGCATGATATTCCGCTGCATCCGTTCGCGCCGGAGATCGAGATAGCGATATTTCAGGCGAAGCGTCTCCTCTTCACCACCTTCCTTATTGATGTAGAGCGGCGGCGTTTTTGCCGGGTTGAGCACCGTCGCCTCGGTTGCGTGGACTTCGATCATACCGGTGGCAATATCGGGATTGTACGCCTCCTCCGGGCGCTGCACCACCCTGCCGCGCACTTGAAGCACGTACTCCACGCGCGCATCGCTGGCGACAGCATGCGCCACCGGCGAATCAGCCGAGTCAAAGACAATCTGTGTGATACCATACCGGTCGCGCAGGTCAATAAAAATCAACGGACCGTGGTCGCGGCGGCGATGCACCCAACCAGCGAGCAGCACCTCCTGACCGATGTGTTCTGCACGCAACTCGCCGCAGGTGTGGCTGCGGTACATGATGGAACTCCTTTATAATCGCATATCGGGATATCGACGATCCTGTGCAATCGTAGAGATCGCCATTATAGCCGCACAAGAAAGGGCTGTCCAACACCATGCGCAAGCGTGTCGTCATTCTTGGCGTCGCTATCGATGATGTGCTGATGGATGAAGCCATTGCCGCAGTTGCCCGGTTCATTGACGAAGGCGGTCCACACCAGATCGTGACGGTCAATCCGGAGTTTGTGATGGAAGCGCGACGCAATCGCGCCTTTCGACGGGTGCTTGCCGCTGCCGACCTGGCAACACCCGACGGGTTTGGGATCATCCTGGCGGCGCGCTGGCGCGGGACGCCGTTGCGCGGGCGCGTGACCGGCATCGACCTGACCGAACGCATTGCTGCTGAGGCGGCGCGACGCGGTTGGTCGCTGTTCCTCCTCGGCGCGGCGCCAGGCGTCGCAGAGCGCGCTGCGGCAGCCCTGCAACGGGCGAATCCGGGTCTGCGCATCGCCGGATGCTACGCTGGCTCGCCGCGCCCGTCCGACGAACCGCTGATCCGCGAACGCATCCTTGCCGCCAGACCCGACGTGCTCCTGGTGGCATATGGGCACCCGGCGCAGGATCTGTGGATTGCACGCAATCAACCGCTCCTGCGTGTGCCGGTCGCCATCGGCGTCGGGGGAACCTTCGATGAACTGGCAGGCGTCGTGCCGCGTGCACCGGCGCTGATGCAACGCCTGGGGTTGAAATGGCTCTATCGCCTGATCGTGCAACCCTGGCGCTGGCGACGGATTATGACGGCGGCACCGCTCTTTCTATGGACGGTGCTGCGCGAGGGGCGCGCCTTCGATGCGCTGCACGCTGAATAGTAGCGCACGCGGCACATGGAAGAAACCCTTGTAATTGCCACCCTTGCTGCTCAGCACCGGTTCGCCGCGACGGTCGCAGTAACCGAACCACTCGCCATAGACCGGATCGACAAATGTGCGGAAGGCGTACTCATCCACCCGTTCCAGCCAGCGCAACCAGCGTTCCTCGCCGGTCGATGTGTACGCCAGCACCAGCGCATAGATCGCCTCGGTATGCGGCCACCAGAGTTTCATCGTCGACTCGAGTTGCAGCGTGGGTTTTCCTTCGATATCCATGAAGTAGTACAACCCGCCGTACTCACGGTCCCAACCATACTCCAGCGATCCTTCCAGCGCATCGAGCGCCAGTTGCCGGTGCTGCTCGTCAGGGACGAATTCCAGCATATGGAGCAGAAACCAGGCGACCTCAATCGCATGACCGGGGTTGAACAGGCGACCTTCGGGCCAGGCGCGCAGGTCGCGCCCATCGAGTGCGACATGCTCGACGAGAATGCGCCGCTGTGGATCATAGTGGCGGGTCACGCCATCCATCGCGTCGCGGATGACCTGGAGGTAGCGCGGATCATCAGAGACACGCGCCAGTTCGATCGCCATGCTCGCCAGCACCATCACATTCGCCAGATTGCTGATCGGCGGGTTGCCGATCAGCACCGGACGGTCGAGCAAGACCGGATTGCGGATCCACGCATCGATCTTCCAGAAGATCTCAACGGCTTCATCGAAACAACTGGCGTCACCGGTTGCGCGGGCATATTCGAGCAACCCCAACATGTAGAACACAGCGGCATACGGTTTGCGCTGATAGAAATACGGTTCCCCTTCGCGGGTCAGACTGAAATAGACGCGCCCCTGCGGATCGCGACCATAACGGCGCATGAACCGACAGATGAGCGTTGCCGCATCGAGAAACTCCTGACGCCGCTCGAACTCGTTGTAGAGCCGCGAAAACATCCAGACCGCCCGCCCCTGCATCCACATGTACTTCTTCGTGTCATAGACCGTCCCATCGCGATCAAGGCAGGTGAACTGTCCGCCGTACTCGCGATCCAGCGAATGGTTCAACCAGAACGAAATGACCGACTCCAGATTCGTGCGATAGCGCTCCGCATATGCTGCGAGCATGGTTTCTCTCCGTGGCTTGGTGTGCATCGCTTTTTGCACGGGTATGGTACACCATCCCGGCGCAGCATGGAATGCGGAGCATGAGCCATGTTCCAGACTTCTACCTGGGCATCAACCGTCGATACTCGACTGCCATGCACCGGTTCATCACCACTTTCAACCCGGCTGCCTCAGCGCGCGCTGCTGCTTCCTCGTTCACAATCGACAACTGCATCCACACCGCCCCCGCACCTGCCGCAATAGCGTCCTCAATGACCGGCATCACCGTTTCAGGGCGGCGAAAGATGTCCACAATATCGATCTTTTCCGGCACATCCCGCAACGTGGCGTATGGCTTCTCGCCAAGCACCTGAATATTCAGATTCACCAGACGCGGATTGACCGGAATGATCCGGTATCCCTGACGCTGCAAAAACTCGGCGACCATATACGAGTCGCGCTCAGGGTCATCACTGATGCCAACTACGGCAACAGTACGCGCAGCGGTGAGTAACTCACGAATCTCCTGATCACTGGTCAACACAAGAACCTCCTTCCCATAGCGACGCGGCGCCTCAACCGCGCTTTCCTGTTTATCGTATGTCGAAAAGAGCCAGCGTGCAACCGACACCTGCCACGCATGTGGTATGATGACTTACCCGACACTCATCTGCATTCGTCGCGGGGAGAGAAGTTCTGATGAACATTCTGCGTTACATGCTGATCTTCGTGCCCATTGCGTTTCTGGCAGAATGGTTCTTCCCCAACCCGCTGCTCGTCTTTGCCCTTTCCTGTATCGCCCTGATCCCGCTCGCCGGTCTGCTCGGCGAGGCGACCGAAGAACTCGCCATCCACGTCGGTCCGAAAGTCGGCGGGTTGCTGAACGCCACCCTGGGCAATGCCGCCGAACTGATCATCACGATCGTCGCGCTGCGCGAAGGAAAGATCGAACTGGTCAAAGCATCGATCACCGGCTCGATTCTGGGCAACCTGCTGCTTATCCTCGGTCTCAGCCTGCTGCTCGGCGGTCTGCGTCACGGCATTCAAACGTTTGATCGCAATCTGACCGGCGTCGCGGCGACGATGATGATGCTCTCGGTTGTTGGTATGATGATCCCAACGCTCTTTGAGTTACTTCGCGACGTGCAGAGCAGGAAGTCGGTCGATGGCGAGAGCAACTGGCTCGAAGGCGTGCAGTTGCTGGCCGTGTATCTGATCACCGGTCTCGGATTCTTTTTTGTGGTGACGCCGGGCGCCCATGGCGGCTGAGCAATTGTACTCAGGCAAATGAACGCTATGCTCAACACGATACATCTGCAAACATTTCTGGCAGTGGTCGAAACCGGAAGCTACAGCGCTGCGGCAGAACGTCTCCATCTGTCTCAACCGGCTGTAAGTAATCACATACGAGCACTCGAAGCGCAACTTGACCAGGTGCGCCTCTTTCGACGGGTCGGGCAGCAGATGCTGCCAACCCATGCTGGCGAAGAACTGGTTGCAGTCGCGCGCGAAATGCTGGAACTGGCAACGCGCGCAGAAGAGCACATCCGCAGCCTGCGTGGTCAGATTGGCGGTCGGGTGATGATCGGCTGCACACCCGCAGGCGCAGAAGCGCTGCTCTCGCGAATACTCAAAGCATTTCACGAGCGGCATCCGGCAGTGAGTCTTGCCGTCAGCGTCGCCCTGCCTGAGATCCTGCTCGACCGACTCGCCCGCCAGCACATTCACATCGCGCTGATCGAGGAAAAGCAGAGCCCCCGCAGCTGGATCGTGCAACTCCTCGGCAGTGAGCCGCTTGAACTGATTGCGCCGCGCACCCATGAGATCACGCACCGTGGGTTGATAACGCCAGACGCGCTCCGCCATTTTCCGCTGATCATGCCGCTCAACGGGAGTGCTGCGCGGCGCCTTATCGAAGAGCGGCTCCGCTCAGGCAAACCGGCGCGTACCGACATTAACATTGTCCTGGAGACCGACAGTGTTACTGCGGCGATCGAAGCGGTTCGCAACGGGCTCGGGATGGCGTTTGTCCCACGATCCTGTCTGACGCATCACTCTGATGTCAGCATCGTGCCGGTCGATGGGCTGAATCTTCAGCAGGAATGGTTTGCACTCCGCGCGCGTGAACAAACCACATCGCGCGCCGTGCAGGAGGCATTTGCCTTCCTGACCGGTCCGGATGTTCGCACCATTCTGCACCATGCTGGCATTCAATCGCCGCTGGAGACGAAAACACGGGACAAGATCGCAAAAACGGAAAGGAGACGTTCGTGATTCATACCGCATTTGTAACGACCAGTCGGGGCTTACGCCGCGATACGGTTCCGATGCGCCTGTTCGAGAAAGCCAAACGCCTGGGGGTCTGGAATCCCAGCGATATTGACTTCAGCCAGGATGTGCGCGACTGGCAAACGCTTACGGCAGACGAACGCGATCTGGTGCTGCGTCTGACATCGCTGTTTCAGGCGGGCGAGGAGGCGGTCACGCTCGATCTGCTGCCGCTCGTCGCCACAATTGCTGCCGAAGGACGCATCGAAGAAGAACTCTTCCTGACCAGTTTTCTGTGGGAGGAAGCCAAGCACACCGACTTCTTCAACCGTTTTCTGACCGAAGTCACCGGGGTGACGGGGGATCTGAGCCACTACCATACGTCGAATTACCGCGCACTCATCCACGAGGCGTTACCGGCTGCCATGGGGCGTCTGCGCGACGATCCGTCACCGGAGGCGCAGGCGATAGCATCGCTCACCTACAACATGATCGTCGAAGGAGTGCTGGCGGAGACCGGGTATCACGCCTATTTCACTATGCTCGAACGGCGCGACCTGATGCCGGGCACACGCAAGGGGATCGGTTTGCTGAAGCAGGACGAATCACGCCATATCGCCTATGGCGTCTATCTCCTGTCGCGCCTGATCAATGCCGAACCACGCCTGTGGGACGTCATTGTTGAGCGGATGAATGAACTGGTGGTGTACGCGATGGGGGTCATCGATGATGCCTTTGCCTGTTATGAGGTCGTTCCATTCGGGTTGAGCCACGACGATTTCATGCATTTTGCCATGGGGCAGTTCCAGCGACGCCTTGACCGGATCGAGCGCGCACGCGATCAGACGCTGGAGTCTATCGAGGAAGAAGCGCCCGATTCACCGTCGTCCTCGTAGGGACGCAGCGCCGCTGCGTCCCTGCGCCGCTGCGTCCCTGCGCCGCTGCGTCCCTGCGCCGCTGCGTCCCTGCGCCGCTGCGTCCCTGCGCCGGGTCACCGCAGCGCTGCGTCCCCACGCCGGGTCGCCGCAGCGCTGCGTTCCTACGTTCGCACGTCCCTGCGTCCCTCCTGGGTACACTCTGCAATTACGTCGCTGGTGCGTCCGTCACTTCCGGCGCCAGCGTTTGCGCCGGATTCGTCACTGCTGGAGCAGCGCCGTACACTTCTGCACGCGCCTCGGCAATCAGGTCGCCCCAACGTTCACCAGCCTCGCTGAATGCCACTTTCGTGCGCTCAGCCACCGCGCCCAGCGTCGCTTTCGTCCGGTCAGCGGCGATCATGCCGCCTTTGACAATCGCCTTCGTCACCGGGCGCAACGCTGGCACAACGACCGGCGCTGCAACAACAGCGGCAACACCGACCACAATGTTGGGAATGCCAAAAACGGTCTTCTCGAACAGAACTTCACCAACAGTCTCGAGCAGCGCCATTGCTCTCTCCTTTCTGGTTCAACGGTTGTTATGACCCTAAACAATAGCATATCCGACGCACAGTAACAGGAAGGGTATCGAAACATAGGGGAAAGAAATCTTTACGCTGGATCAGGGTTTCATTTGTCTGCTTCAGGTTGACATCTTCCCTTCCAGAACCTTCCTACCCGTACCCTGCAACGCGCAACACCCCTGCACCTGATCATGGTACAATGCGCTCACTATGGCAGAGGGACAGGTCATATGCGCACCTATCGCATCGTTCTCAGCGGTCTGGGTCATGTGGGCCGCAGTTTTCTCGCCATCATGCAATCGCAGGCGTCGCTTCTCGCCACGCGCTACGGTGTTGCGCTTCGCCTGGTTGCAGCCGCCGACTCGGGAGGCGCAGCAATTGACGATTCTGGGTTGGACCCGGCATCGATCCTGGCGCTCAAACAGCGACAGCAGAGCGTGGCAGCGCTCCCTCTCCACGGCATCCCTGGTATGACCCCCGTCGATGTCGTCCGCAGCATCGAGGCGGACATTCTGCTCGAAGCGACACCCGTCAACCTGAAGCACGGTCAACCGGGTCTTGACACAGTGCGCACGGCATTGCGACGCGGGATGCACACGGTGCTGGCAAACAAAGGACCGCTGGCGCTGGCGTATGCGGAGCTGGCTGCGCTCAGCGATATGGGCGAGGTCTCTGAGGAGCGCGGCGACCCGCGCGACTGGCCCGCACTGCGTTTCAGCGCATGCGTTGGCGGCGCACTACCAACCATCGCCATTGGACGACGCGATCTCGCCGGTGCGCGCATCCTGCGGGTCGAGGCAGTGCTGAACGGAACCACCCAGGGCATTCTCCGGGCGATGGAACAGGGCGTCTCTTACGCTGACGCACTGGCGGAGATGCAGCGGCGCGGTCTGGCAGAAACCGATCCGTCGCTCGATGTCGAGGGGTGGGATGCCGCCAGCAAACTGACCATCGTTGCCAACGCGGTGCTGCACCGCCCAACGACGCTCGCCGATGTAGCGGTGCGTGGTATCACCGGATTGACGACCGACGACCTGCGAGCGGCGCTCGAACGCGGCGAGCGGATCGTTCTGCTCTGCCTGGCGGAACGGCAGGCAGAGGATTTCCATCTCAGTGTCCAACCGACGCCGCTGCCCCTCTCCCATCCTCTGGCGCGTATGAGCGCCGACGAAATGGGGGTTGTCTACACGACCGACATTGCTGGCAGACAAACCGCCACGACGCTTGAAACCGATCCGACGCCAACCGCCGCAGCAATGCTGCGCGATATCCTCGACATTGCAGCGTGTTGATTCCGTGCGAAGTCTATGATGCACCCTCTTCCGTTTCAAAACATCGAAGCCGCTCGTGAACGCATTGCACCGTTTATCCGACGCACGCCACTCGTGCCGCTGCCCGCATTGCGCAGCGATTTCCATCCAAACCTGCGGCTCAAACTGGAAAATCTCCAGGTCTCTGGATCATTCAAAGCGCGTGGAGTGTTCAACCACCTGCTGCAACTCGATGAGGCGCAGCGGAAGCGCGGCGTGATCGCCGCTTCCGGCGGCAATCACGGGTTGGCGCTGGCATACGCTGCCTGGCGTCTGGGTATTCCTGCGACCGTGTACCTCCCGGCGCGCGCCTCCGCCGATCGGGAACAACGCATTGCCGCCTGGGGAGCGCGTATCTTCCGCTACGGCGACACGTGGGACGATGCCCATCAGCGCGCAATTGCACACGCGGCAGACGAGGGATTGTACTATGTCCACCCCTTCGACGACATCCGCACCCTGGAAGGACAGGGAACGCTCGGTCTCGAAATCCTCGCCGATGTTCCAGTCGTCGATCTCGCGCTGATCGCCGTCGGCGGCGGCGGGTTGATCGGGGGTGTGGCTGCCGCACTCAAGCAGGCCCGCCCCGGCATTCGTATTATCGGCGTCGAACCGACCGGCGCCCCAACCATGACCGTCAGCCTCAACGCCGGTCGGCTGGTGGAACTGCCCGCCGTCCACAGCATCGCCGACACCCTCTCACCACGCGCCCTCAGTGAACGCACCCTCGACCTGGCGCTGCGTTATGTCAATGAAGTCGCGCTGGTAACCGATGCGCAGATGGTCGAAGCCATGCGCTGGCTCTGGACGGAGTGCAATCAACTGGTCGAACCGGCTGGCGCCGCGGTGATTGCTGCGCTCCAGAGCGGCGCCGTAGACGTTGCGCGCTATGCAGCGCCGGTTGCCATCATCTGCGGCGGCAATGTCGATGCAGCGTGCGTTTTTGCGGGATACGCCACAGGGTAGGCGTGACGCTCCTGCTGCACACCATGCTCAACGCTCCAACCCTCAACCTTCAACCTTCAACGCCCCAACCTTCAACCTTCAACCTCCAACGCCCCAACCTTCAACCTTCAACGCCCCAACCTTCAACCTTCAACGCCCCAACCTTCAACCCCACTTGACAAATGCACGCTCCTTCGGATATACTCACAGCGGTATCAGTGCAACGAGTGTCATCCGTATGAACCGACGAAACGCCAGCCTCCTCCTTAGCCTTATCCTTGTAGCCCTGATTATTATCACGGGCTTATAGGCGTTTGGGAGGCAGCGCGCGGCGAGACGCACAATACGAACGACACGAGCCCCTCCCAAACCCACGGGAGGGGCTCTTCGTTTGGGGTCATACGATGTCGCAATGATGCGCAACCGTTGCCGGTCACGGTCGAACCCGACCAGTCCCCGTAAGCGACAGAGAAGTCGCTGATGCGCCACTGATGCGCGATCAGGCGCCGATGACGGCGACGCCTGCGCTTGCGTGTGCGTTGCACATCAGGCGCTATCAGGAAAGAAGAAGACGAAACAGTGACGCTATCCGCAACAACCGGCTCACCATTCCAGAGAAAGGGAGGAAACAGATGTCCGAAAAGCGCACCGGCGCTCAGGTGATGTGTGAGGCGCTGATCCGCAATGGGGTCGAAGTGATGTTCGGCATCCCCGGCGGCGCGATCATGCCGTTCTACTACGCGATGTGGGAGTACCGCGATAAGCTGCGCCACGTGCTCTGTCGCCACGAACAGGGCGCAGGACACGCCGCCGAAGGGTATGCGCGCGCTACCGGTCGGTTGGGTGTGTGCATCGGCACCAGCGGACCCGGCGCGACCAACCTGGTGACGCCACTTGCCGACGCAATGATGGACAGTACGCCAATTCTGGCAATCACCGGACAGGTCGGGTCGCATGTGCTCGGCAAGGATGCCTTTCAGGAGACCGACATTACCGGCATTACCATGCCGATCACCAAACACAACTACCTGGTGAAACGCGCCGAAGACCTGCCCTACGTGTTTGAGGAAGCGATCTATATCGCTACCACCGGGCGCCCTGGTCCGGTGTTGATCGATGTGACGAAGGATGCCCAGCAGGCCACCATCGTCCCCGACTGGAATATCAAACTCGACCTCCCCGGCTATAAGCCGAACTACCGCCCCAATCTCAAGCAGGTACGCGAAGCGATCAAACTGATCCTGAGCGCGAAGAAACCGCTGATCATCGCCGGTCACGGGATCATTATGTCCGGCGCCGTCGAGGAACTGCGCGCCTTCGCCGAGCGCACCCGCATCCCGGTGATTACCACCCTCCACGGCATCGGCGCCTTCCCCGAAGACCATCCGCTCAGCATCGGCATGCCGGGCATGCACGGCTGGGTGCATGTCAATCGCGCCATTCAGGAGTGCGATGTGCTGTTCAATATCGGCGGGCGCTTCGATGACCGGGTCACCGGCAAGGCAAGCACCTTCGCTCCCAATGCAAAGGTCATCCATGTGGACATCGACCCCTCCGAGATCGGCAAGAACGTCAAAGTGACCGTGCCGATCGTCGCTGATGCGCGCCTGGCGTTGCAGGCGTTCCTCGATGAGTTCCCGCCCGACCGCGAGGCGTTCGCCGAACTGCACGGGCACGCTTCCGACTGGATGGAGCACATTCGCGAAATGCAGGCGAAGCACCAACCGAAGCAGCAGTACCTCAACCGCGCCGACACCGAGAACATGAGCCTGCCGCCGCACGATGTGTATGCGGCACTGACAAAGGCGCTCAACAGCCGCGGCAACTACCGCGTCGTCACCGACGTCGGGCAGCATCAGATGTGGGCGGCGCAACTGATCGACTGGTACCGTCCGCGCACCCATATCACCTCCGGCGGCGCAGGAACCATGGGTTTCGCCGTACCGGCAGCACTCGGCGTTGCGATTGCCCACCCGAATGATACGGTCTGGGTGATCTGCGGCGATGGCGGCTTCCAGATGACCAATCAGGAGATGGCGACCATCGTGCAGGAAGGGATCAAGAATATCAAGATCGCAGTGATCAACAACGGCTATCTGGGCATGGTGCGCCAGTGGCAGGAACTGTTCGAGAACAAGCGCTACAGCGGCACGCCCCTCTCCGGTCCCGATTTCGCAAAACTGGCGGAGGCGTACTACTGGAAGGGGATCACGGTCGAGCATACCAGTCAGGTCGAGGCCGCTATCGAAGAAGCGTATGCCACCGACGGACCGGTGCTGATCGACTTCCGCGTTGAGCGCGAGGTCAATGTGTTCCCGATGGTGCCGCAGAACAAGAGCATCGGCGAAATGATCCTGGAGTCGCCGCATCAATCATAGGCTGGCGGAACAGCCCGGCTTTCTGAAACGCAACAAAGGAACGATCATGAAAAAACATACCATCGTCGCACTTGTGCAGGACCGCCCTGGCGTGCTGAGTCGGGTGGTCGGTCTCATCCGACGGCGCGGATACAATATCGAAAGTCTGGCTGTCGGTCACAGCGAAACTCCCGGTGTCAGTCGGATGACGATCGTAGTGGAATGGGAGGATGTCGAACAGGTGGTCAAACAACTCTACCGCCTGATCGAAGTATTGAAGGTGAGTGATGTCACCAACGACCCAACCGTCGAACGCGAAATGGCGCTGATGAAACTGCATGCGCCGCCGGCAAAACGCCCGGAGATCGTCGCCCTTACCGAAGTGTTCGACGCCAAGATCGTCGATGTCGGCGCCAATACCATGGTGATCGAGATGACCGGTTCGCCATCCAAGGTGCAAAACTTCATCGATGTGATCCGTCCCTATGGAATCCGCGAGATGATGCGCACCGGACGAATTGCGATGGTGCGCGGCGCACGCGGGCATAATGCGGAAGAGTATGTCGAGAACGCCAATGGGCATGCCGAGCGCGTGCCGGTGATGAACTAGACGGAGTGAGAGGGCGCAGCAGTCGCCCATCGATGAGATGCTGACGACCGGGGATGACTGCTGCACCCCGGCAGGAGAATGCAACGCGACTATGGCAAACATTTACTACGAAAATCACGCCGATCTTTCTCGCCTTGCCGGACGGACTATCGCCGTCATCGGGTTCGGCAGCCAGGGGCACGCGCACGCCCTGAATCTCAGGGATAGCGGTTGTGATGTTGTTGTCGGTCTCTATCACGGGTCGAAGAGCTGGAGCAAGGCGGAAGGGTTGGGGCTGAAGGTGCTGCCCGTCGCCGACGCTGCAAAAGAAGCGCAGATCATCATGCTGGCGCTCCCCGATACGGCGCAGGCGGCGATCTACCGCGACGAGATCGGTCCGTCCATGACGCCCGGCAAGACGCTGATGTTCGCCCATGGCTTCAACATTCGCTTCGGACAGATCGTGCCGCCGGAGGGCGTCGATGTCAGCATGGTCGCACCCAAAGCGCCCGGTCACCGGGTACGCGAGGTCTATACGCAGGGCGGCGGCGTCCCGGCGCTCGTCGCTGTGCATCAGGACGCTTCGGGGCACGCACTGGCAGACGCGCTGGCATATGCCCGCGGGCTTGGCTGTACCCGCGCTGGCGTTATCGAGACGACGTTTGCCGAAGAAACCGAAACCGATCTGTTCGGTGAACAGGTGGTATTGTGCGGCGGTGTGTCGGCGCTGGTCAAAGCCGCGTTCGAGACCCTGGTCGAAGCCGGGTATCAACCGGAAGTCGCGTATTTCGAGTGCATGCACGAACTCAAGTTGATCGTCGATCTCTTCTACCAGGGCGGTCTCAACTATATGCGCTATTCGGTCAGCGATACGGCAGAGTGGGGCGATTACACTGCCGGTCCGAAGATCATCACCGACGAGACGCGCGCAACGATGAAACGCATTCTGGCGGATATTCAGAGCGGCGCGTTCGCCGAAGACTGGATCGAAGAGAACCATAATGGTCGCCCGCGCTTCAATGCGTACCGCACCCGTGACATCTCGCATCCCATCGAGCAGGTGGGGCGTGAGTTGCGCCGGATGATGCCGTTCGTCAACCCGCGCGAGGTTGTACCGGGTGAAGGCGGGGCGTGAAGAACCAGTAAAGGAGAAACCAGCGCTATGGAGGATCATGTACGCATCTTCGATACCACCCTGCGCGATGGTGAACAGGCGCCCGGCTGCACAATGACCCTGGAAGAAAAACTGGAGGTAGCGCGGCAACTTGCGCGCCTGGGCGTCGACATCATCGAAGCCGGCTTCCCGGCAGCGTCCCCCGGCGACTGGGCGGCAGTCCACGAGATCGCCAGAACCGTCGGAACGCCGGACGGTCCGATCATCGCAGCCCTGGCGCGCGCCAATAAGGACGACATCGATAAAGCCTGGAGCGCCATTCAACCCGCCGCGAAGAAACGTATCCACACCTTTATCTCCTCGTCCGACATTCACATTGAACATCAGTTGCGTTCGACCCGCGAAGAAGTGCTGGAGCGCGCACGCATGATGGTGCGCTACGCCCGTTCGCTGTGCGACGATGTCGAGTTCTCGCCGATGGACGCGACCCGCTCCGACCCGGAGTATGTCTACCGCATGCTCGCGGCAGTGGTCGAAGAGGGCGCCACCACGCTCAACATTCCTGATACCGTCGGTTACGCCACCCCCGAAGAGTACGCCGAACTGATCGCCGGTATCTATCGTCACGTCCCCGGCGCGGAGAAGGTCATCATTTCCACCCACTGCCACGACGACCTGGGCATGGCGGTGGCGAATTCGCTGGCAGGCGTGCGCGCTGGCGCGCGTCAGATTGAATGCACCATCAATGGCATTGGCGAACGCGCTGGCAACGCTTCACTCGAAGAAGTCGTGATGGCGTTGAAAACACGCCGATCGTTCTTTGGAGTCGATACACGGATCAACACCCGCGAACTGGCGCGCAGCAGTCGCCTGGTGAGCACCATTATCGGCATGCCGGTGCCGCCCAACAAGGCGATTGTCGGCGCCAACGCCTTCGCCCACGAGTCCGGCATTCATCAGGACGGCGTCCTGAAGCACCGGATGACCTACGAAATTATGGACGCAACAACCATCGGTCTCGATGGGAATGCGATTGTGCTCGGCAAACATTCGGGACGCAATGCGCTGCGCACCAAACTCGCCGCTATGGGGTATGAGTTCGACAGCGAGGAAGAATTCAACCAGGTCTTCCAGCGCTTCAAGGAACTGTGCGACAAAAAGAAGGTTGTCGATGATCGCGACCTGGAAGTGCTGGCAACCGGCGGTTCGCTCCACACCCCCGACCTCTACCGCCTGGACCACGTGCAGGTTACCTGCGGCACCGGCGTGACACCGGTGGCGACGGTACGCATCACCGATCCTGACGGCAACACGCACACCACCGCCGCCCACGGCACCGGTCCGGTCGATGCGATCTACAAAGCGATCGACAAAATTGTCGGGCGACCGAATGAACTGATCGAATTCTCGATCAAGGCGGTGACCGAGGGGATCGATGCGGTTGCTGAGGTTTCAGTTCGCATTCGCGAACCGGGTAATGAAGTCCAGGAGGGCGAGTATCGCGTCGGGCGCCACCGCGGACCGCAGATCTACAGCGGCTACAGCGCCAACACCGATACCATCGTCGCGGCTGCCGAGTCGTACATGACGGCGCTCAACAAGATGATCGCGGCGCGGCAGGAACGTCTCAGCGCTGAAAACGCTGCGTATGCCGCCGGATATGATCGCAACAAGCCAACGTATGCGGTCGACCTGTTCGGCAAGAATGCAACCGAGTGAACGCGCGCGGCTGGAACGGCGACGACCGGCGCCAGGCGTGCAAGAGACCGAACTATCATGACCTGTTCAATCGCGTATCTTGGTCCTCCCGGTTCCTACAGCGAGATTGCGGCGCTGGCGTATGGCGGGGAACGGGCGATCTGCATTCCGCTGGCAAGCATGCCAGCAGTTGTCACCGCCGTCGAAACCGGCGCTGCAACCGCCGGCATCCTGCCGATCGAAAATGTGCTCGAAGGGAGCGTGACCACCACGCTCGATCTGCTCATCCACGAGACCGACCTGCGTATTGCAGGTGAGACGGTTATCCCGATCCGGCACTACCTGGTTGGGCGCCCTGGTCTGGCGCTGCACGAGATTAAGGTACTCTACGGACACCCGCAGTCGCTGGGGCAGTGTCGGCGTTTCATCGAACGTTGCCTGCCCGGCGTGGCCACCGTCGCATCCCTGAGCAACAGCGCGGCGCCCGCCGAGGCGCTGGCGGACGAACGTCCGGCGGCGGCGATCGGCACCCTGCGCGCAGCAGAACTCGTCGGCGCAGCGGTGATTGCGAGCGATATTCAGGATCGCTCCGGGAATGTCACCCGCTTCATCGCACTGGGGCGTCACGACCATCCGCCGACCGGCGACGATAAGACCAGTTTCTGCTTCGGCTTCGACCGCGAAGATCGACCGGGCGTGCTGGTGGACGCTCTTCAGGAACTGGCGTCGGTGGGCATCAATATGACCAAACTCGAATCCCGCCCTTCGAAAGAAGTGCTGGGACAGTACATCTTTCTGGTTGACATCAACGGTCACCGCGAAGATCCGACGGTGGCCGCCGCTCTGGAGCGTATTCGCGCAAAAACGGGACTGTTCAAGGTTTTCGGCAGCTACCCGCGCTGGCGTGGGCCGCAGTAGATGCCTGATGTTTGATGTATTGTGCGCAAGGAGCCTGTTATGCAGATTCTGCTCTACGATACCACCCTGCGCGACGGAACGCAGCGTGAGGGTCTCTCGCTCTCTGTTGAGGATAAACTCAAGATCGCGCGTGAACTCGATCTGCTCGGCGTTCACTATATCGAAGGGGGATGGCCCGGATCGAACCCTAAAGACGCTGAGTTCTTCCAGCGCATCAGGCGCGTCACCCTGCGCCACGCGAAAATCGCCGCCTTCGGCAGCACCCGCCACGCCGACGCCACCTGCGACGCCGACGCCAACATTCAGGCGCTGGTCGAAGCCGATACCCCTGTCGTCACGCTGGTCGGCAAAAGCTCGACGCTCCATGTCGAGAAGGTGCTCGAAACGACGCCCCGGGAAAACCTGGCGATGATCGGCGATAGCGTCGCGTATTTCAAAGAACGCGGCAAAGAGGTTGTCTACGATGCCGAGCATTTCTTTGATGGCTACAAACTTGATGCCGCATATGCGCTGGCGACTCTGACCGCAGCCGCGCGCGCTGGCGCCGATTGTCTGGTGCTGTGCGACACGAACGGCGGCAGTCTGCCGGATGAAGTCGCTGCGGTCGTCCAGGTCGTGCGCCAACACCTGGCACAGGAAGGGTTCGATGTCGGCACACCAGACGCGCGCCTGACGCTCGGCATTCATACGCACAACGACGGCGCCCTTGCTGTCGCCAACGCCATTGCCGCCGTGCGCGCCGGATGCATCCACGTTCAGGGAACGATCAACGGCTACGGCGAACGCTGCGGCAACATGGACCTGATCCCGCTGATCGCCAACCTGCAACTGAAACTCGGCTACCGCTGCGTCACTCCCGAACAACTCCGCCGCCTGACCGAGGTGTCGCACTATGTGGCTGCGGTCGCCAACCTCAACCCCGACACTCACGCACCATTTGTCGGTCATTCCGCTTTTGCGCATAAAGGCGGCATTCATGTCGCCGCCGTCGCCAAGATACCCGACAGTTACCAGCATATCGATCCTGAACTGGTCGGCAACCGCATGCGCATTGTGGTGAGTGAACTGTCGGGGCGCGGCAACGTGCGGATGCGCGCGCAGGAACTCGGTCTCGAACTGAACGGGAACGAGCGCGTAGTGCTGCAACGGATCAAAGAACTGGAGAACCGCGGCTTCCAGTTCGAGGCAGCCGAAGGATCATTCGAGATGCTGGTGCGCCGCGCCGCGCCGGACTATGAACCGCCGTTCGAGTTGCTCGACTTTACCGTCGTCGTCAGCAAGCATGGCGACCGGGATATGACCTCGCAGGCGATGGTGAAACTCCGGGTCGGCGACGAGGTGATGCATACCGCCGCCGAAGGCGCCGGACCGGTCAACGCCCTCGACAGGGCGATCCGCAAGGCGTTGCTGCCGCACTATCCCGAACTCGCCGATGTGCAGCTGGTGGATTACAAAGTGCGTATTGTGGACGAACACCTGGGCACTGCCGCCAAACCGCGCGTGCTGATCGAGTCGGCGCGCGGCGAGGAGCGCTGGAGCACGGTCGGTTGTTCGGAGAATATTATCGAAGCCAGTTTCATGGCGCTGTGGGATAGCCTGGAATTGCCGCTTGCGCGACGACGGGCGATGGCAAAGGCGACGACTGAGTCGCTTCAAGGCTGATATAATTGACTTCACTGCAAAAACGCACCGCCGAGACGCTGGGATTACAGAGAACGGCAAAAACTAACATGAGCGTCCTCTGAAAACGCCGCACCGCTGCGGTGAAACGTTGCAGCACGCTCATCATTGCGCCAGGCGCAACGGCGCCGGTTCACACTGCTGTGAAAGGAGAAATCCAATGCCTATCCGCGAATCGAAGTATATCTGGTTCAACGGCGAGATGGTTCCCTGGGAAAAGGCGACCGTCCACGTTATGACGCACGCCCTGCACTACGGATCATCGGTCTTCGAGGGAATCCGCGCCTACGAAACGCCCCAGGGCGCTGCGATTTTCCGCCTGCGCGAACACATCCGCCGTCTCTTCGATTCGTGCCGGATCTACCGGATGGATCCGCCATTCACGCCGGATCAGGTGTTCGAAGCCTGCCGTGCGGTAGTGCGCGAGAACGGCTTGCAGAACGCCTATATCCGCCCGCTGGTGTGGCGCGGCTACGGCGAGATGGGGCTGAACCCGCTGCGCTCACCGGTCGAGGTGATGGTCGCCGCAATGGAATGGGGCGCCTACCTGGGCGCCGAAGGGCTTGAACACGGCGTGGATGTGCATGTTTCCTCCTGGCAGCGGGTCGCGCCGAATACCCTGCCGGCGATGGCGAAGGCTGGCGGTAACTACCTTTCATCGCAGTTGATCGTGATGGAAGCGGCACGCAACGGCTACGCCGAAGGCATTGCGCTCGATGTGCATGGATGGCTGTCGGAAGGATCGGGCGAAAACCTGTTCCTCATCCGCGACGGCGTCATCTACACGCCGCCGGTCACCGCCGCGCTGCTGCCCGGCATTACCCGCGACGCGGTGATCACCCTGGCGCAGCAACTCGGCTACCAGGTGCGCGAGCAAAATCTGCCGCGCGAGATGCTCTACCTGGCGGATGAACTCTTCTTTACCGGCACCGCCGCAGAAGTGACGCCGATCCGCTCGGTCGATAAGTTGCCCGTCGGCAGCGGAAAGCGCGGACCGATCACAACCGCCATTCAGAAAGCGTTCTTCGGGCTGTTCTCCGGCGAAACAGAAGATCGCTGGGGATGGTTGACACCGGCGGCGGAGTGAGCATTGAACACTGCCGGAAACTGGCACATCTATCTATTGAACCAACAGGAACCGCTATGACACCTCGCACGCTGTTTGATAAAGTCTGGGATGCCCATATCGTTCGACCGCAGACGGCGGAAACCCCTGCAGTGATCTACATCGATCTGCATCTCATTCACGAAGTCACATCGCCGCAGGCGTTCACCGAACTGCGGCAGCGCGGTCTGAAGGTGCGCCGACCGGATCGTACCCTGGCGACGATGGATCATTCGACGCCAACCACGCCACGCGGCGCCGACGGGATCATCCCGGTCGTCGATGCGCAGGCGGCAGCGCAACTCCGCCAACTCGAGCAAAATTGCGCTGAGTTCGGCATCCCGCTCTTTGCACTGGGAAGCGAATACCAGGGCATCGTTCACGTCATCGGTCCTGAACAGGGGCTGACGCAGCCGGGCATGACCATTGTCTGCGGCGACAGCCACACCAGTACGCATGGCGCATTCGGCGCACTGGCGTTTGGCATCGGCACGTCCGAGGTCGCCCATGTGCTGGCGACGCAGTGCCTGATCCAGACCCGCCCCAAAACCATGGAAGTGCGCGTTGATGGGCGACTGGCGCCGGGCGTGACGGCCAAAGACATCATCCTGGCGATCATCGCGCGCTACGGCGTCGGCGCCGGTACCGGACACGTCTTCGAGTACACCGGCGAAACCATCCGGGCGCTGTCAATGGAAGAACGCATGACGATCTGCAACATGTCGATTGAAGGCGGTGCGCGCGCTGGTATGATCGCCCCCGATGACACTACATTCGAATATATTGCTGGACGACCGTTTGCGCCAAAAGGGAAAGCCTGGGACGAAGCTGTAGCGTACTGGCGCACCCTCCCCACCGACGAGGGTGCAGTCTATGACCGGATCATCACGCTCGACGCATCGCAACTGACACCGATGATCACTTACGGCACAAACCCTGGTATGGGCATGCCGATCGACGGGCGCATTCCGACGCCGGAAGAGTTGCCTGATCCGGCGGCGCGCCAGGCGCTCGACAAAGCGCTGCGTTACATGGACCTGCGCCCCGGACAACCCCTCCTCGGACACAAGATCGATGTTGTGTTCCTGGGGAGTTGCACTAACTCGCGGATTTCAGATCTGCGAATGGCGGCGCGGCTTCTGAAAGGACGCAAGATCGCCGATGGCGTGCGGATGATGGTCGTTCCCGGATCGCAGCAGGTCAAAAAGCAGGCGGAAGCCGAAGGTCTGCACGAGATTTTCCGCGCAGCCGGCGCCGAATGGCGCGAAGCCGGATGCTCGGCGTGCCTGGGCATGAACGATGACAAAGTGCCCCCCGGCAGGTACGCCGTCTCAACGAGCAATCGCAACTTCGAAGGGCGCCAGGGACCGGGAGCGCGCACCTTCCTCGCCAGTCCGCTCACTGCCGTCGCTTCTGCTATCGAAGGCGCGGTCGCCGACCCGCGCAGGTATCTGGGTGGATGAGGAGAATCTCAGAGAGAGTGGAGGTAACTCTCAGGCTGCCTGGCGTTCAGCGATTGAAATCGCCTCTGGAAGGCTTGTCGCCGGGCGTCCGCCTGCGTGGACGCCGCCACGGCGACCGCATAGGCGGTCGCCCGGCGCGAAACGTCCTCTCAGGCGCGGTTTCAACCGCATGCCTGAGCAGCAACGGCAGGAGGTAACTCCTCAGGCTGCCGGGCGTTCAGCGATTGAAATCGCCTCTGGGAAGGCTTTTCGCCGGGCGTCCGCCTGCGTGGACGCCGCCACGGCGACCGCATAGGCGGTCGCCCGGCGCGAAGCGTCCTCTCAGGCGCGGTTTCAACCGCACGCCTGAGCAGCAACGGCAGGAGGTAACTCCTCAGGCTGCTTGGCGTTCAGCGCGTGCAATCGCCTCTGGAAGGCTTTTCGCCGGGCGTCCGCCTGCGTGGACGCCGCCACGGCGACCGCTTAGGCGGTCGCCCGGCGCCAGGCGTCCTCTCAGGCGCGGTTTCAACCGCATGCCTGAGCAGCAACGGCAGGAGGTAACTCCTCAGGCTGCCGGGCGTTCAGCGATTGAAATCGCCTCTGGGAAGGCTTTTCGCCGGGCGTCCGCCTGCGTGGACGCCGCCACGGCGACCGCATAGGCGGTCGCCCGGCGCGAAGCGTCCTCTCAGGCGCGGTTTCAACCGCACGCCTGAGCAGCAACGGCCGGAGGTAACTCCTCAGGCTGCCGGGCGTTCAGCGATTGAAATCGCCTCTGGAAGGCTTTTCGCCGGGCGTCCGCCTGCGTGGACGCCGCCACGGCGACCGCCCAGGCGGTCGCCCGGCGCGAAGCGTCCTCTCAGGCGCGGTTTCAACCGCACGCCTGAGCAGCAACGGCCGGAGGTAACTCCTCAGCCGGGCGTTCAGCGATTGAAATCGCCTCTGGAAGGCTTTTCGCCGGGCGTCCGCCTGCGTGGACGCCGCCACGGCGACCGCCCAGGCGGTCACCCGGCGCCAGGCGTCCTCTCAGGCGCGGTTTCAACCGCATGCCTGAGCAGTTACGAGTGGAGGGTTGAGCCGGCAACGGCAGATGGAGGTCCGCTATGCCGCTCACTATGCGAATGAGAATATAGGAGCAATCACATGCAACCCATTTCGGTCATCACCGGGCGCATTGTCGCCCTTCCGGTCCAGGATATCGATACCGATCAGATCATTCCCGCCCGCTATCTCAAAGTCACCGACAAATCGGGACTGGCGGAGGGATTGTTCTACGCCTGGCGCTTCGACGCCGATGGCAAGCCCAACCCTGATTTCGTGCTGAACCGTCCAGAAACGCAGGGCGCTACCATCCTGGTTGCCGGGCGCAACTTCGGGTGCGGTTCATCACGCGAACATGCTCCCTGGGCGCTGCTGGGGTACGGGTTCAAGGCAGTCATCAGTCCCTACTTCGCCGACATTTTCCGCAACAATGCACTAAAGAACGGCTTGCTGACCGTCCAGGTAGACGATGAAACCTATCAGCAACTGGTCAGCCTCTTCGATGAAGACCCGACCACCACGGTCACCATTGACCTGGCAGCGCAGACGGTCACCCTTCCCGACGGTCGCGGCGTCCACTTCCCGATCGATCCGTTCACCAAACACTGCCTGCTGCACGGCGTCGATCAGATGGGATTTCTGCTCAATGAAGAAGCCGCCATCAGCGCGTATGAAGCCTCGCGTCCGGCGCGCGTCGTCACGACAGCAAGGAGCTGACAGGTAGTGACGCGCCTGATTGGACTGATACGCTACATCATTATTGTCGCAGTGCTGGCGACCCTCATTGCAGCAACGGCGCTGATCCTGTTTGGCACAGTTGAAACATATGTGGTCATACGCGATGTTTTTTCAAAAGGCGAGTTTACCTCGAAAGTCGCCAAAGCGCTGTTGCTCAGTTTTATCGAGATCACCGACATTTTCCTGCTGGCGACGGTGCTCTACATTGTTGCACTGGGATTGTACGAATTGTTCATCGACCACCAGGTGCCGGTGCCAAACTGGCTCGAAATCCGCACCCTCGATGATCTGAAAGACAAACTGATCGGCGTTATCATCGTCGTTATCGGTGTCGGATTTCTCGGTCAATTCACCACCTGGAACGGCGAGACGAACCTGCTGATTTCGGGCGGCGGCGCGGCGCTGGTTATCGCGGCGCTCACCTTCTTTCTCGGTCAGAAAAGCAAAAAGGACAAAGACCAGGACAAAGAATAGACGGAGCAGGACATGCATGCGGTTATCACTGCGCTTCCCGGAGACGGCATCGGACCGGAAGTGGTTGCTGAGGGGAGGCGTGTTCTCGAAGCGGTTGGAGAGCGTTTCGGACATACCTTCGACATGCGCGAAGCGCTGATCGGCGGATGCGCCATCGACGCCGTTGGAACGGCGCTGCCAGACGAAACCCTGCGCCTGTGCCGCGAGTCGGATGCGGTGCTTCTCGGCGCAGTCGGCGGTCCAAAATGGGATAACCCGGACGCGCCGGTGCGTCCCGAACAGGGACTGCTCGGCATCCGCAAGGCGCTGGGACTGTTCGCCAACCTGCGCCCGGTCACATTGCACCCGCGCCTGATCGCCGCGTCGCCGCTGCGCCCCGAACGATTGCAGGGAGTTGATCTGATCGTTGTACGTGAACTGACCGGCGGCATCTATTTTGGCGAAAAAGGGCGCGATACGACCCCTGATGGCGGCGAGAGCGCCTATGACGAATGCGTCTACACCACGGCTGAGATCGAGCGGATCGTGCGGACAGCCGCAACCCTGGCGCGTCAGCGGCGCAAAAAAGTGACCTCGGTGGACAAAGCGAACGTGCTGGAAACCTCACGCCTGTGGCGCAGCGTCACAACACGCGTGATGCGCGACGAGTTCCCCGACGTGCATCTGGAACACATGCTGGTCGACGCATGCGCCATGCACCTCATCCGCCGTCCCTCAGACTTCGACGTGATCGTGACCGAAAACATGTTCGGTGACATTCTGACCGATGAAGCATCGATGCTGGCAGGATCGATGGGGATGCTTCCATCCGCATCGCTCGGCGCACCCGGCGACACCGGCAGGACGACGCGGATGGGGTTGTACGAACCCATCCACGGCTCAGCGCCCGACATCGCCGGCAAAGGGATCGCCAACCCGCTGGCAACCATCCTGAGTGTAGCGCTGCTTCTGCGACACTCGCTGGGGCTGGAGCGCGAAGCGCGCGCCGTTGAAACCGCCGTCTGGCGCACCATCGAGGATGGCATCGTCACCGCCGACATTGCTGCGCCAGATGAGCGCCCCGCAACCACGACCGACGTCGGCGCGGCAGTGGCAGCGCGGGTCATCGTCGGGTAACTGGTATATTCGGACGATATGCGCCGCGCTTTCGCAACTCGTCGGGCAAAGGTCGAAAAGGCGGGTCGTTCAAATCGATGTGTCAACGATTCTATCGACGTTTTGGGCAGCAGAAAGGGAAGGAGCGTGTTTCGCAACTTGACGCGGTTTTGGCGCAAGAATCGGGTTGCGAAACGCGCCCGTTCATGCTAGTATACGGGTGTCATGGCGACGCACCAGGAAGGCTCAGGAACGACGAAGCGTGATCGTCGCAGTCGGGAATATGGATGGACGCAGGTGCGAGGGTCGGGATTGAGGAATTTTCGGCTCGCTGAAGAGCACTGAAACGGAGAAGCGCCGCTTTTTCGAGTTGTACCGCGTCTGGATTGAGGAATTTTCGGCTCGCTGAAGAGCACTGAAACGTCAACGCCGAAGCGCGTGAGGTGTCCCACGCGCCCATTGAGGAATTTTCGGCTCGCTGAAGAGCACTGAAACACCGACAGCACGCGCGGGTAGCATTTCGCCGCCTCCGAATTGAGGAATTTTCGGCTCGCTGAAGAGCACTGAAACTCGCCGCGCGGGATGTTCAGCAGGTTCGGCTCGCCGATTGAGGAATTTTCGGCTCGCTGAAGAGCACTGAAACGACGCGATGCGCATCAACCAGCGCTACCTCGACCTCGATTGAGGAATTTTCGGCTCGCTGAAGAGCACTGAAACACATCGGCATCAGACCGTTGCCGGTGTGGATGATCAATTGAGGAATTTTCGGCTCGCTGAAGAGCACTGAAACTCAATGGGCTGGTCGGGCTGTGCGATATGACGAACACATTGAGGAATTTTCGGCTCGCTGAAGAGCACTGAAACCAACACCCCGCGCCGCGTCCGCAACCAGCGCGCGGTCGAATTGAGGAATTTTCGGCTCGCTGAAGAGCACTGAAACCGTCCCGGCGCATCGGCAAGCCTTGGGACGGACTGAAATTGAGGAATTTTCGGCTCGCTGAAGAGCACTGAAACTCGCGCTCAACGAAAACGTCGGCAAACCAAAAACCTGATTGAGGAATTTTCGGCTCGCTGAAGAGCACTGAAACGACCGTCGCCAACTCGATCAGCGTCGGCAGCAACGTCAGAAATTGAGGAATTTTCGGCTCGCTGAAGAGCACTGAAACCTAGGCGCGCAAACGGCTAGGGCTAGCCTATAGTAATTGAGGAATTTTCGGCTCGCTGAAGAGCACTGAAACACTCGCGGTCAACGCGCGCGCCGTTTTCTGTTCTGGATTGAGGAATTTTCGGCTCGCTGAAGAGCACTGAAACGCTGTTGTTCCATCAGCAGTACCAGTGTCACAACACATCGATTGAGGAATTTTCGGCTCGCTGAAGAGCACTGAAACGTTCGTTGCGGGCGCGGCTTCGCACACCGAATCAATATAATTGAGGAATTTTCGGCTCGCTGAAGAGCACTGAAACTTCGCGCGCGAAACGCGGAAGTCGTTCTCCAGTTCGCGATTGAGGAATTTTCGGCTCGCTGAAGAGCACTGAAACTTGAGACGCCCGTCCCGACCGACGGCGAATAAATGAACAATTGAGGAATTTTCGGCTCGCTGAAGAGCACTGAAACTTTGCCGACCGGATGACAACGATATTCGGGTAGTTGTATTGAGGAATTTTCGGCTCGCTGAAGAGCACTGAAACGGCGGTGTACCGGGGCGCGAATAGTGGGAATGTTAGATTGAGGAATTTTCGGCTCGCTGAAGAGCACTGAAACCGCGGAGGCGGAAGAACTGATTCGCGCTCTTTTTGAATTGAGGAATTTTCGGCTCGCTGAAGAGCACTGAAACCCGCGACGAAGCGCTTGATGTGGTTCAATCGCTGAATTGAGGAATTTTCGGCTCGCTGAAGAGCACTGAAACGAAGAAGAACCGGTCGCTGGCGGGCGCGGTCTCGCATTGAGGAATTTTCGGCTCGCTGAAGAGCACTGAAACGCGTTCGCCCGGCGGCGGGGGAAGGTGTGACGGGCGATATTGAGGAATTTTCGGCTCGCTGAAGAGCACTGAAACGAACGGCTGGGTCGCGGAGCAGCAGCGCCACCAACATTGAGGAATTTTCGGCTCGCTGAAGAGCACTGAAACACGCGCTGCTTGCGGCGCTCGACGACTGGGGCGCAGAATTGAGGAATTTTCGGCTCGCTGAAGAGCACTGAAACATTGACGGTCGCTGGGAAGCGAACGCTACTATCGAAAATTGAGGAATTTTCGGCTCGCTGAAGAGCACTGAAACCTTGAGCGCGAGATCAACGTGTACGTTGAGACCAAAATTGAGGAATTTTCGGCTCGCTGAAGAGCACTGAAACGTCGTTGTCCTTCGCAACAGCGACCGATACTACGACCATTGAGGAATTTTCGGCTCGCTGAAGAGCACTGAAACTTGACAGACGGGAACTTGTGTGCTAGGCTAACGACCGGATTGAGGAATTTTCGGCTCGCTGAAGAGCACTGAAACGCATCAAGAACTTGAGGACTGGACGAAAGCGGTCGATTGAGGAATTTTCGGCTCGCTGAAGAGCACTGAAACACGTCGGCGTCGGCGAGAATAATCAAACGCGCTTTGATTGAGGAATTTTCGGCTCGCTGAAGAGCACTGAAACCACTGAATTCTCGGAAGAATTGCGCCGCTTCGTCGAATTGAGGAATTTTCGGCTCGCTGAAGAGCACTGAAACCGTTTCGCGCGCGAACGGCGCGCCGGAACCGGCGACGATTGAGGAATTTTCGGCTCGCTGAAGAGCACTGAAACTCAATCGGACGCACCTCCAACCCCACCGCATTATGAATTGAGGAATTTTCGGCTCGCTGAAGAGCACTGAAACGCGCCGAGGCGCTGCTCTATAAGGCGCTGCGACTGCATTGAGGAATTTTCGGCTCGCTGAAGAGCACTGAAACGGACGCGCCGGCGCTGGGGGTGCGCGACCCGAAGGCGATTGAGGAATTTTCGGCTCGCTGAAGAGCACTGAAACACCGAATCCGACAAGCCCCGTCCGACAACGGATGGATTGAGGAATTTTCGGCTCGCTGAAGAGCACTGAAACGCGATCTTCAAGTGTGGATGCACCCGCCCGGTCAGCATTGAGGAATTTTCGGCTCGCTGAAGAGCACTGAAACTTTTCGCCGCGTTTGCCCGGCGACCGCTCCTCACGCATTGAGGAATTTTCGGCTCGCTGAAGAGCACTGAAACAGTCGTCTGCGCGCGCTACCTCAACGACGCCGAGAAATTGAGGAATTTTCGGCTCGCTGAAGAGCACTGAAACGCCGCGCGGGGCGTCGGCAAGGAGACGCTGCAGGCGCATTGAGGAATTTTCGGCTCGCTGAAGAGCACTGAAACGCGCGTCGGCGAACCAAAATCCGGCGTTTGTCTGCCAATTGAGGAATTTTCGGCTCGCTGAAGAGCACTGAAACGACGCGATGCGCATCAACCAGCGCTACCTCGACATCGAGAATTGAGGAATTTTCGGCTCGCTGAAGAGCACTGAAACCGGCGCGGGCGCGGTCGATCTCGAAGCGCAATTCCTCATTGAGGAATTTTCGGCTCGCTGAAGAGCACTGAAACTCTGCTTCGTAAAATGCGGTCATTTTGTCGGGTCGTATTGAGGAATTTTCGGCTCGCTGAAGAGCACTGAAACTCAAGAACTTGATTCGACGTTTGGCTTTTGGCCGCAATCAAATTGAGGAATTTTCGGCTCGCTGAAGAGCACTGAAACTCCGGCGCGCCACCAACCGCGCCGCCGCTCGCTTACATTGAGGAATTTTCGGCTCGCTGAAGAGCACTGAAACGCGGTCGATTGCACGCGCTGGGTGGATGTCGATGATGATTGAGGAATTTTCGGCTCGCTGAAGAGCACTGAAACCGCTAACTCAGCGACCTAAACACCCGCCACGCGCTCCATTGAGGAATTTTCGGCTCGCTGAAGAGCACTGAAACGTCAAGCAACGTCGTGTAGCCGCACTCGGTCACACAATTGAGGAATTTTCGGCTCGCTGAAGAGCACTGAAACCTCACAATTCGTATAATTGCGCTGATGTTCGGAAAAATTGAGGAATTTTCGGCTCGCTGAAGAGCACTGAAACGCGACAAGCGCCATATGATCACCCCCCTTCTGCCAAATTGAGGAATTTTCGGCTCGCTGAAGAGCACTGAAACGTCCTTCCGCGCATCGTCCAGCGTCTGGTAGACGCTATTGAGGAATTTTCGGCTCGCTGAAGAGCACTGAAACTGATACGTTCCTGAGAGCGGTTTATGACCACTATCGAATTGAGGAATTTTCGGCTCGCTGAAGAGCACTGAAACCACTCGACAGCCCAGCGCGCCGCGTCGAACCAGACGGAATTGAGGAATTTTCGGCTCGCTGAAGAGCACTGAAACTTCACCATATTCTTCAGTAATTCGCGGATATCGGCAAAATTGAGGAATTTTCGGCTCGCTGAAGAGCACTGAAACGAAATCTCCGTTGAGTTCGCGGCGAAACTGAAGACGATTGAGGAATTTTCGGCTCGCTGAAGAGCACTGAAACGTCGAACTCGATCCATCCCCACTTTGAGACATCCCTTCCGATTGAGGAATTTTCGGCTCGCTGAAGAGCACTGAAACCTCAACCGGTTGGTTCTGGAACGTCAGCGTTGTCGGTGATTGAGGAATTTTCGGCTCGCTGAAGAGCACTGAAACACGACCGGAAACCCCGCCGGCGTCGGCGGGGTTCCATTGAGGAATTTTCGGCTCGCTGAAGAGCACTGAAACTCTATGCGCGTCAATTTCGATTCGTACCGGGTTGCATTGAGGAATTTTCGGCTCGCTGAAGAGCACTGAAACCTAGGCGCGCATACGGCTAGCGCAAGCGCGTGGTAACATTGAGGAATTTTCGGCTCGCTGAAGAGCACTGAAACGTCTGCTTTCGGTACACCAGTAGCCCCGATATGCCAAATTGAGGAATTTTCGGCTCGCTGAAGAGCACTGAAACCTCTCACCGTCCGAGCGTAGCCTACAACGGTCACAATATTGAGGAATTTTCGGCTCGCTGAAGAGCACTGAAACGTATGTAACATTTTTGCGCACAACAAGACATAGATTCGATTGAGGAATTTTCGGCTCGCTGAAGAGCACTGAAACATTCGTGATATGATGTTTTACGGAGTTTCACGGTGTTTCATTGAGGAATTTTCGGCTCGCTGAAGAGCACTGAAACTTTTGGACTTCCCACATATAACGTATCACCTCTCTATTGAGGAATTTTCGGCTCGCTGAAGAGCACTGAAACACAAAAACACCGTCTTTGCTTAGCCCTTTGAACCCGATTGAGGAATTTTCGGCTCGCTGAAGAGCACTGAAACAGACGATACGCGCGGCGAAAATGCGCGCTACCAGAACATTGAGGAATTTTCGGCTCGCTGAAGAGCACTGAAACCTGTACCAAAACCCTATCATCATAATGCCGATAGCCTACATTGAGGAATTTTCGGCTCGCTGAAGAGCACTGAAACTACACTTGCTGATACGGCGTATAAGGCTTATCTTGAATTGAGGAATTTTCGGCTCGCTGAAGAGCACTGAAACCTGATTAGTACCAGGGGAGTTGAACCCGTCACTACCGATTGAGGAATTTTCGGCTCGCTGAAGAGCACTGAAACAGATGAACCGCAAGGGCAAGGCAGAGACAGTACGGGTATTGAGGAATTTTCGGCTCGCTGAAGAGCACTGAAACCTGATTAGTACCAGGGGAGTTGAACCCGTCACTACCGATTGAGGAATTTTCGGCTCGCTGAAGAGCACTGAAACAGACGATACGCGCGGCGAAAATGCGCGCTACCAGAATTGAGGAATTTTCGGCTCGCTGAAGAGCACTGAAACTGATTGAGGTTGATTATGGATAAACTGAAAATATTAGATTGAGGAATTTTCGGCTCGCTGAAGAGCACTGAAACGCCTGTACCATTGCTTCATACCTGTGCTGTCGCAGATTGAGGAATTTTCGGCTCGCTGAAGAGCACTGAAACGACATTGTGTGTCAGGCAATGCGTGTACGCGCGCGATAAATTGAGGAATTTTCGGCTCGCTGAAGAGCACTGAAACTTCCCTATCCAAGCGGGCTTGTATAAACCCGCGCGCATTGAGGAATTTTCGGCTCGCTGAAGAGCACTGAAACCCTGAATAATTGCGTTTAGGATTGTGCGGATATTAGATTGAGGAATTTTCGGCTCGCTGAAGAGCACTGAAACCGTCAGGTAGCCGCTAGGCGCGCAAATGGCAAGGGCATTGAGGAATTTTCGGCTCGCTGAAGAGCACTGAAACTTTATCACGTCAACAGGAGAGGATCATATGCGCGTCAATTGAGGAATTTTCGGCTCGCTGAAGAGCACTGAAACGCAATTGCTGGCTACGATCCTAAATGCGCTCTCCTGATTGAGGAATTTTCGGCTCGCTGAAGAGCACTGAAACTTCAACAACGGTAAACCTGAATCTTGCGTACTCACGATTGAGGAATTTTCGGCTCGCTGAAGAGCACTGAAACGGATCGGATCGAACGCGCATTACAGCGCTCGACTGCATTGAGGAATTTTCGGCTCGCTGAAGAGCACTGAAACAACACGGGACTTTGATATGCCTAATCTTCAGTGGCGACATTGAGGAATTTTCGGCTCGCTGAAGAGCACTGAAACATAGGGCGTATAACGACGATCCGCCGCTCCGGGTTAATTGAGGAATTTTCGGCTCGCTGAAGAGCACTGAAACAAAATCGCCGGATTTTCCGCAAAATTGGGGCTTGACAATTGAGGAATTTTCGGCTCGCTGAAGAGCACTGAAACACGACGCGGATGTCTGGCAGCGCGCGGCGCGCTGGGCGATTGAGGAATTTTCGGCTCGCTGAAGAGCACTGAAACAGTTTCTCGACGACGGCGGGGCGGTGTTCCGGAATGATTGAGGAATTTTCGGCTCGCTGAAGAGCACTGAAACCCAGACCTCGATATCAATGATTTTCGGGTCTTGGAACATTGAGGAATTTTCGGCTCGCTGAAGAGCACTGAAACGTTTCCAGACGCCTATCAACTCGCCCTCGTATTCACGATTGAGGAATTTTCGGCTCGCTGAAGAGCACTGAAACAATCCGCCAGCAGCGCGTCGACGTTGACCGTTACGCCGAATTGAGGAATTTTCGGCTCGCTGAAGAGCACTGAAACCTGTTCAAACCGCGAGCGTTCGGCGTCGGTCGGTCGAATTGAGGAATTTTCGGCTCGCTGAAGAGCACTGAAACCGCTCCTCACCGACGGTTCCCAGAGGTGCAAGAGTTATTGAGGAATTTTCGGCTCGCTGAAGAGCACTGAAACGCCGTCTTTGCTTCGCCTCACGCTCAGACGGGAGTATTGAGGAATTTTCGGCTCGCTGAAGAGCACTGAAACTCCGGCGCAACGAAGGCGCTGCGGAAGTCGAGATCGGATTGAGGAATTTTCGGCTCGCTGAAGAGCACTGAAACGGGGCGACAACCACAGCGTCACCGCCGCGTTGATGATTGAGGAATTTTCGGCTCGCTGAAGAGCACTGAAACTGAGATCACATTGACAGTGCTGTACAACGAGGACTCAAATTGAGGAATTTTCGGCTCGCTGAAGAGCACTGAAACTCGTTGTCTTTCAGCAGTGTCACAACACAGCATCTTATTGAGGAATTTTCGGCTCGCTGAAGAGCACTGAAACGTTGTAACTTCCGACGACGCGGATCGACCGCGCGGCATTGAGGAATTTTCGGCTCGCTGAAGAGCACTGAAACTTGCACAACTGACGCAACACGCGCGCCGACGGAACCATTGAGGAATTTTCGGCTCGCTGAAGAGCACTGAAACGGGATGGACGAGCGGCGGGTGGCGCTGATGGTGCGTATTGAGGAATTTTCGGCTCGCTGAAGAGCACTGAAACCCAGACTTCGACGAGTGCGACGGCTTCTGTGTAATATTGAGGAATTTTCGGCTCGCTGAAGAGCACTGAAACAACGGTTGGATTGAGATCGTCCACATCGCACCCGTCCGCATTGAGGAATTTTCGGCTCGCTGAAGAGCACTGAAACTCGCGCTGGTGGAAGTCTGGCAGCGCGGCGGGTTGTTATTGAGGAATTTTCGGCTCGCTGAAGAGCACTGAAACTTCTAACCGGATTTCGGTGTTGTTCGCGCGACGCGATTGAGGAATTTTCGGCTCGCTGAAGAGCACTGAAACCGCCGCGCGGTCTATCGTCTGAAGTAACGCATCAAATTGAGGAATTTTCGGCTCGCTGAAGAGCACTGAAACGATGCGCGATTCCGGCGTCAAGCGTATCGAAAACGTCATTGAGGAATTTTCGGCTCGCTGAAGAGCACTGAAACCTCGCCGAGAACCCAAGTATGAAAGCCCTTCGCGCGCATTGAGGAATTTTCGGCTCGCTGAAGAGCACTGAAACCCAGATGCGGGATCGTCCGGTCGCGCCGAACTTGCATTGAGGAATTTTCGGCTCGCTGAAGAGCACTGAAACTGGTATAATAAGAATGGAGGGGGCGGAGAGCGCCCCATTGAGGAATTTTCGGCTCGCTGAAGAGCACTGAAACTTCGGGCGAGGCGATGGGCGCGGGCTGTCACAACACGATTGAGGAATTTTCGGCTCGCTGAAGAGCACTGAAACACAAACCCATCCACACCGAAGCGCGTGAGGTGACCCATTGAGGAATTTTCGGCTCGCTGAAGAGCACTGAAACTCGCCCTTTCGCAATCGCCGCCGGTCTCCGAAAGAGATTGAGGAATTTTCGGCTCGCTGAAGAGCACTGAAACAGAAACTCGTACACCGGCGCGGTTCGTTCCGCGTGTCGATTGAGGAATTTTCGGCTCGCTGAAGAGCACTGAAACAACTGGTGTTGATACTGCTCCGGAAGATGTGTTCCTATTGAGGAATTTTCGGCTCGCTGAAGAGCACTGAAACGGTGCGCCCCGGTCTCGACCCGCGAACTTCTCGTATTTATTGAGGAATTTTCGGCTCGCTGAAGAGCACTGAAACCGATGTATCGACTTGTGATACATCCTGGCGCGCCGTAGATTGAGGAATTTTCGGCTCGCTGAAGAGCACTGAAACCCGACGCGCTGGCGATCCAGTCGCCGTTACCGACGCATTGAGGAATTTTCGGCTCGCTGAAGAGCACTGAAACGTCACGCCGGACTAAGCGCGCTCGATTACGTCTGGATTGAGGAATTTTCGGCTCGCTGAAGAGCACTGAAACTCCGTCTTTCACCAACCAACCGCCAGTACTATACTTATTGAGGAATTTTCGGCTCGCTGAAGAGCACTGAAACCGCTCGCGGGCGAGATTGATGAGCACGCCGATCCCGCTATTGAGGAATTTTCGGCTCGCTGAAGAGCACTGAAACATGTTCCGCGCATCAACCTCGATGCTCCAGCGGGCGACATTGAGGAATTTTCGGCTCGCTGAAGAGCACTGAAACGCCTGAATAGCCTAATTGATAGACAATAGACGATATTTCAGGGATTTCGGCTCATTTTTGGCTGTTGAAGAGCATTGAAACTTGTCACCGTATTGGTTTCCGCTCGCCGACAGGCAAATTTCGGCTCATTTTTGGCTGTTGAAGAGCATTGAAACCCAGCAGGTTGATCGGCTATCGCATATCGCCTATCGGCTATCATCTATCAGCTCTCGGCTATCACCTATTACTACAGTTGGAGTTGTGGTATGCTCTACCTCTGTGGCAAACGAACTGA